>NZ_JBSFBL010000145.1:0-1059 GCF_053592935.1 Kribbella sp. NPDC002412 | reverse complement strand
CCCGACAATCCATCGCGCCGAAGGTCTGCGCCAGCCGCTCCGCGACCTCGGCGTAGTCGGTGAGCACCTGCCCCGGTAGCAGCCGGACCGTGACCAGGTCGACGCGGCCGGTCGAACGGACCCTGACGATACGCGGCAGGAACTCGCGATCACCAAGCTTGGAGTTGAGCTTGAGCGTGGTCATGGTTGGTTGCCACAGGCCCCGATACACCGCGAACCGTCGCCACCAGCCACGCAGCCGCCACACGATCCGCTGCGCGAACGACTCCGGCCAGCGCCACCACCACACCAGACCGAGCAGGACCACAGCAGCCACAGCAGCAGCGATCCGCCAAGGTCCGTAGACCGTCCACGCCTTCCAGGCCAGCAGACCGGCTAGGACGGTCCCGGTCGAGCGGGGGTGCCTGGCCAGCACGACTGGCAGCCGCACCAGCCAGGACACGAGGACCCACAGCAGCCACCACCGAAGCTTGATCGCGATCGCCGGAGTCCGAAACCGCAGCGGCCCCTCGGTGACCTCGGTACCTCGGATGCTGAACACGTCGGTTCACCCCGCCTAAGCCGCAGGCTTGTTCGCGCCGGGAGCGTTCTTCGGCGCCCGGACACCCATCGCCCGGAACGACCACGCCAGCCGCGGACGGCCGTTGGAGTCCGACACGTACGGCGTCGCGGTCATGCCGTCGAACTCGACCGGCGTGAACGGCATGCCGTTCGACGGCGGCAGCACCGGCTGCTGCTTCGACAGGATCTTGATCGAGAGCTGCCGGTCGGCCTTGCGCGCCTCCGGGTCACCGTCCATCACGTCGACCGACCACACGTTCAGGCCGGAGTCCTCGTCGACCGAGTACACGGGCCGGTCCTTCGTCGACCGGTCGAAGTCGCGAACCTGCGTGACCTCCGAGACGGCGTACACGCCGTGCGGGAAGACCTCGCCGAACTGGATGTTGATCTTGCGCGGCATCGCCATGAGATGACTCCTAGTCTTCAGGTCCTCTATAAGGACTGGATGAGACACCGACGGTACGCCGCGATTACTCTGGTCGTCAAGACCTCTATAGG
>NZ_JBSFBL010000144.1:0-1090 GCF_053592935.1 Kribbella sp. NPDC002412 | reverse complement strand
TGTACTCGGCCGGGAGGTTGGTGACGGTGGGGTTGGTGGGTTGACGTGGGGAAGACCTCCGGGTGCGGTGGAGATAGCCGTCTTCACCAGTCCGGAGGTCTTCGTGTCCCACCGTAACGCGCGTCTGAATTTGTATGGTCGGTTGTTGCTGGTTCAGCGGGTCTGTCATGATCGGCGGCCGGTGGCTCATGTCGCCAAGGAGCTGGGGGTTTCGCGGCAGTGCGCGCACCGCTGGGTGGCGCGGTTCCTGGCCGAGGGCGAGCCGGGTCTGCTGGACCGGTCTTCGCGGCCGCACAGGTGCCCACGCCGTACGACGGCCGCGCTCGAGGACCGGGTACTGCGCGAACGCCGGGCGCAGCGCCGCGGACAGGACTGGCTGGCCGCCGAGACCGGTGTGCCGGCCCGGACGGTGTCGCGGATCCTGCGCCGCCACCAGATCCCGTACCTGCGTGACTGCGATCCGCTCACCGGTGAACTGATCCGCGCCTCCAAGACCACCGCCGTGCGCTACGAACGCGACCGGCCCGGCGAACTGGTGCACATGGACGTCAAGAAGATCGGCCGCATCCACGACGGCGGCGGCTGGAGAGCGCACGGCCGCGAGCACGGCCAGACCGGGGCACAGAAACGGGCCCGGATCGGATTCGACTACGTCCACTCCCTCGTCGACGACCACTCCCGCCTGGCCTACTCCGAGATCCTCACCGACGAGAAGGGCACCACCTGCGCCGCCTTCCTGCTCCGCGCAGCCACCTACCTCACCGCTCACGGCATCACCCGCATCGAGCGCGTCATGACCGACAACCACATCAGCTACACCCGCGCACAGGCCGTCCGCGACGCCCTCGCCACCCTGAACGCCCAGCACGTGCTCATCCGGCCCCACTGCCCCTGGCAAAACGGCAAAGCCGAACGCTACAACCGCACCCTGCAAACCGAATGGGCCTACAGCCGCATCTACCTCACCAACACCCAACGAGCCGACGCACTGGCACCCTGGCTGGAGTTCTACAACAATCAACGCCGACACACCGCACTCGGCGGCCAACCACCCACCAGCCGACTGTCACCAACCTCATGACCGAGTACA
>NZ_JBSFBL010000143.1:0-1217 GCF_053592935.1 Kribbella sp. NPDC002412 | reverse complement strand
CGCGTGCCGCCCGAGGTGATCGCGCACTTCCGGGCCCGGGGCATCTTCCGCCGGCTTGCACGGTCCAGCGAGCCGTTCCTGGTCCCTGACGGCCCCAACGGGATCCGGCCGCGTCTCGTCGTACCTGTGCGGGCTGGTGGTGAGTGGCTGGGGTCCATCTGGGCTGTGGTGGACGGGCCGGTGAGTGACGAGGTGACGGCCGAGCTGAGCAACGCTGCGTCGGTCCTGGCGCTGCATCTGCTGCGGCTGCGGGCCCAGGCGGACGTGGCGCGGCGGAGTGCCATCGACAGGTTGCGGACGATCCTCCGGCAGTTCTCGCCCGACAACCCGATCGACGTGCGGCTGCCGCCGCAGCCGTGGCGTGTTGTGGCTCTTGGCTCACCAGACGGGTACGACGTACCGCAGCAGCTCGACCTGTGGGAGTCGACCGGGCGCCGGCACGGCTGGAGCGAGCCGCAGCTCGCAGACCTGGACGGCACGGTTCTCGCGGTCGTCACCGACACAGACGGCCCCGGCTCGTGGAACTGGTTGAGCAAGCTCGTCACTGAGCAAGCCAAGGCAGCGCCAGGCACCATCGCCGCGGCTGGTGGGCAGGCACGCGGTCCGGCAGACCTGCCGAGCTCACGCGCCCAGGCGGTCGAGCTGCTGGGCCTGGTACGGCGCGGCGCTGCACCGGGACCCGCCTTGCCGGTGGAGCAGGCGTGGCACGTGCTGACTGTTCACCGAGCAGTCACCTCGCTCGACACCAGCAAGCTGGACGGTCCGCTCGCGACGCTGCTGCGGCACGACATCGAGCACGACACCGGGTTCGTGGAGACGCTGCAGGCGTGGCTCGAGTACCCAGGTCAGCCGCAGCGCGCGGCGCGCGCACTGCACCTGCACACGAACACGTTGCGGCACCGGATGAAGCGGATCGGCGAAATCGCGGAGCTGGATCTGTCGAATCCGCGCGAACGGCTCGCGTTGCAGCTGCAGATCGCGGCCGTGCGCACCGAGCACTGAGATGTACGCCACAACGCTACGTAACAAGGCTTCATATTCCGGCAACTGCTGGGCAACATCCGGCTGATTAAGTCTTCCTCAGGAACACCGAGCACCACCCCAAGGACTGTCCCAGCTTTTCACCAGGAAGCTGGGGCACCGTTCCAGCCTTTCACCAGGAGGCTGGACCGGCTGGTCCGAGCTTTTCACCAGGAAGCTCGGGCTTCTCCGGGCCC
>NZ_JBSFBL010000142.1:0-1245 GCF_053592935.1 Kribbella sp. NPDC002412 | reverse complement strand
CGCGACGCCTGGGTCTCACGCCTGCCGACAGCCAGCGAGGCCGACCTGTTCAATCTTGCCCCCGGCGCACCCGTCCTCCACGTCACGCATACGGCGCGAGCGGCTGAGGGCAACGTCCTTGAGATCTCGGAGTCGATTTGGCCGGCCGACCGCGTGATGTTCATCGACGAGTACGAGATCCCCGAGCACGGCCAGGCCCCCGAAGCACGATCGGACATCTGACATGACCTCTGCTCACGAATGGACCTTCAAGCACGCCGACCAGCTCACCGACCACTGGTGGTGGCGGCCGGGCTGGAAGGTCGGCACCCGGTTCTACGCCTGGCACGTCAACGTCTTCGAGGACGCCGCCCCACTCCACCGGCTGGCCGCCCGCTACCAGGCCGAGCTGTCGACGGTGCCGGGTCTCGACATGATTCCGCGGCAGTGGCTGCACCTGACCATGCAGGGCGTCGGGTTCGTCGAGGATGTGACGACAGCCCAGGTCGATGCGCTCCTGGAGGCCGCACGATCCCGGCTCGGCGAACTGGAGCCACTCAAGGTGCGGTTCCAGCGGCCGGTCATCCGACCCGAGGCGATCGCGCTTCCGCCCGACCCGGTCGAGCCGGTGCAGGAGATCCGGCACACCGTGCGAGCTGCAATCGCGGATGTGTTCGGCCCGGACGGCGTACCCGACAACGCCGACGGCTACCAACCGCACGTCAGCCTTGCGTACGTCAGCACTCCGCAGCCCGCTATCACCACGCTCGACGCAATCAACCGCGTCACAACCGACCCGGCCGACCTAACCATCAACGCCGTGTCGCTCATCGAGATGCACCGCGACAACCGCATGTACGAGTGGCAGACCGTCGAGGCCGTGCCGCTCGGCCACTCCGCCTAGCTCCCCCGGTCTCTCTGCCGAGTTTGGCTCTTATGGATCAAGGGCGCGCCTTCGGCGCGCGGCCCCGGCTGCGGGCGGCGCTGGCGCGCCGTCCTCGCCGGTGCCCAGCAGCAAGACGCTCCCCCGTCCCCGCGATCCCGACTGCCACGAGCCGCCGTCCTGGCGTCTGACCGCCGGTTAGCCCCGTCCCCCTGGTCGCCCGATCGTACGGCCACCACGACCCGCATCAAGAGCGCCAGAGGCGTCCCTACGGGATCGGCAAGCCGACTCTTGACACGCGCCGCGCTGGCCTGGGTTTGGCAGCTATCAGGGGGACGGGGCAGGTGTGGCGCAGAGCATGGTGTAACACCAGCCGGGTACGT
>NZ_JBSFBL010000141.1:0-1425 GCF_053592935.1 Kribbella sp. NPDC002412 | reverse complement strand
GCCGTGCCGCGTCGCGGCGCGGACCTTCTTGACGATCGGCGTCGTCGGCTGGCTGTGCGGGATGCGGACGGTGTACAGCGCTCCCCCGCGCGTCGTCACGAGCAGTGTGTCGTAGGTCGCCGTACGGCTGAACAGAGCCATCGTCTTGACCGCGGCGAAGCCACTGAAGATGCCGTTGCGCGTCCAGACCGGCTTGTCGTTCACGTACCGCACCACCCAGCGGTACAGCGTGCCGTCGGAGTGCAGCCCGTAGTGCCATTCGCCCGGCTCCGCGTCCGAACCCAGCGGCTGCGACGTCACCAGCGCCCGGAACCCGGTCCAGCCACCACCGATCCGGATCAGCCTGCTGTTGTTGGGCACCTCGGACGAGCTGTCCACCCAGTAGGTGAAGTTGTAGAGCACGTCGCCCGCGACCAGGTAGCCGCCGAAGCCCTGGGTGTCCCAGCCGGCGTCCGGGTTCACGAACCAGTCCGAGTAGAAGCGGACCGGCAGGTTCAGCACGCCGCGGCCACTGGTTTTGTCAGTGCGCTTGATCGGCTTGGTCGCCTCCAGGTAGCTGCTGAAGTGGTCACCGGCCGTCGCGGACGCGGCCGTGACGGTACACGGGACCGTCGCACTGGGTGCGGCTGAAGCCGGCGTGGTCATCAGCGCCCCGGTGACCGCCAGGCCGGTGGCCGCGGCGAGCGTACGTCGCATTCGTGCTCCTCATTCTCCGAACAGTGGGTCGTCGTAGTAGCTGGACCAGCGGTAGTTGACCGCGTCGCCGAAGGTGGCCGGGACCTTGCCGAGGCCCTTGATCACCGTTGCGGTCCCGTTCGCGTGCCCGACGGCGTCCAGGTGACCGGACTTGGTGTCCTTGTCGATGCCGAGCAGCAGCGAGCCGTACTGACCGCAGCGGTTCGCGTTCAGGGTTTCGAAGCCTTGCCAGGTGCTGGTCCGCACAACCGGCTTCATCGGCGAGCTCAGTGGGACTCGGACCGTGTAGAGCGCCCCACCCCGGGTGTTGACCAGCAGGGTGTCGTACGTCGACGTACGGCTGCCGGGCACCGCCGTACCCGCCGCACCGGCAGCCGAGGCGGCGGGTGGCAAGGGCGGCCGTCAGCATCAGACCGGCCGCCGCGGCAAGCGTGCGTCGCATGATGTCCCTCCGCCAGAACAGACCGTTGTTCCTTGCGATGCACGGGCGACGGGGAAAGTTGCATTGCCCGAAAGTGTCGGCGCGATGGGTGAGACTGGGGTCATGTTGCTCACCGAGGTGGTCGAGACGTCGGCCGCGCTGGCCGGGACCCGGTCGCGGCTGAAGAAGGCGGAGTTCATCGCCGGGTTGCTGACGTCGGCGACCGACCCGCTGGAGACCGAGATCGCGGTGATACTGCCGCCGGGTGCAGATGATCTTCCAGGACCCGTTCGCGTCGCTGAACCCGA
>NZ_JBSFBL010000140.1:0-1584 GCF_053592935.1 Kribbella sp. NPDC002412 | reverse complement strand
TCGGCGGGGTGCTGTTCATCGACGAGGCGTACACGCTGTCGCGGTCGGCCGGCAGTGGCGGCGACTTCGGCCAGGAGGCGATCGACGCGCTGGTCAAGCTGATGGAGGACCACCGCGACGAGATCGCGATCATCGTCGCCGGGTACACCGCGGAGATGAACGACTTCCTGGACGCCAACCCCGGGCTGGCGTCGCGGTTCTCCAAGACCATCGAGTTCGAGAACTACAGCGCCGAGGAGCTGCTGCTGATCACCGACCGGATGGTCACCGGCGGCGACTACCTGCTCGACCCCGCGGCCGCTCCGCCGCTGACGACGTACTTCGGCCGGATCGCGGACAGCCCCAACTTCGGCAACGCCCGCGAGGCCCGCCGGCTGGTCGAGGCCATGCGCAAGGCGCAGTCGCAACGGCTGCGCACGCTCGGGCGGATGCCGACCACGGAGGAACTGCGGTCGCTGCTGCCGGCCGACGTGCTGACCGCCGCCGGGGGCTGACAGGCCGGGTCCCCGACGGGCGTAGTCCCGCCATCGCATAATGTGATGGGGGTCAGCATCGGATCGGAAGGACCGTCGCGCATGGCCGACGCAGAGAAGCCGCCGTACCCCGGGTTCGACATGAACAGGCCGAGCATCGCGCGGACGTACGACTACCTGCTCGGCGGCAAGGACAACTTCGCCGTCGACCGCGCGTTCGGGGACAAGTTCATCCACGACCTGCCCGGCTCGCAGCAGATCGCGCTGGACAACCGCGCGGCCTTGATCCGGGCCATCCGCGAGCTGGTGTCGGGCAATCGGATCCGCCAGTTCGTCGACCTGGGCAGCGGGCTGCCGACCGCGGACAACGTGCACCAGGTCGCCCAGCGGTACGACCCGAGCGCGACGGTCGTGTACGTCGACAACGACCCGATCGTGCTCGCCCACGGCCGCGCGCTGCTGGCCGAGAACGAGAACACCACGGTGATCCAGTCCGACCTGAGGACGCCGAAGGCGATCTTCGACCACCCGGACACCCGGCGGCTGATCGACTTCGCCGAGCCGGTCGCGGTCGTGTTCAGCGCGACCCTGCACCACGTGAACGACGACGAGGACCCGGCCGGCCTGGTCAAGTTCTGGAGCGACCGGATCGTGTCCGGCAGCTACGTCTTCATCAGCCACTTCCGCAGTGAGAACGACCCGCGCAGCCAGGAGCTCGAGCAGGTCCTGCAGGGGTCGCTCGGCCGCGGCCGCTGGCGCACCGACGAGCAGATCCTGGCGCTGTTCGGCGACGGGTTCACCGTCCTCGAGCCGGGCCTGGTCCCGGCCGTCGAGTGGCGTAATCCGACGCCCGTCGACGACATCACCGACTGGCAGCGTCTGATCGCCGCC
Organism: Kribbella sp. NPDC002412; assembly: GCF_053592935.1. Taxonomy (NCBI): domain Bacteria; kingdom Bacillati; phylum Actinomycetota; class Actinomycetes; order Propionibacteriales; family Kribbellaceae; genus Kribbella; species Kribbella sp. NPDC002412. The sequence continues at coordinate 220 of NZ_JBSFBL010000140.1, read as the reverse complement.
GTACTGGCCGTCAAGGACTGACGCTCAGCCTGCCGTCCAGACGAACTTGTTCGAGGTGTAGGTGGTGCCGTCCGGGGCCTTGACGGTGACCCAGACGGTTTGACCGACCGCGTTGCAGGGGAAGCGGTCGTCGACCACCATGGCCCCGTTCTCGTCGGTGGTCTTGCACAAGCGCAACCGTCGTCAGCTCGTGTTGTGGTTCCTGGTCGACGACCCCCTG
>NZ_JBSFBL010000139.1:0-1624 GCF_053592935.1 Kribbella sp. NPDC002412 | reverse complement strand
TACGCCGCCACCGCCGAGCTCGAGGACGGGTCTCCCCGCTTCGTCTGGTCGCCCGTCGACCGAGCCAACGACGACGACCTACCCACCTGGCACGGCGTACTCACCCGAGGCATCGGCGAACGCATCCGCTGGCGCACCCAGTACGAGCAAGCCAAACAACGCGCCCACGCGCCACCGGCCGACGCCTGTTCGGCAACTGACACCGATACCGCCGCTGATCCAGCGGCCTGACCTGGGGAGATTGTGATGGACAGACTGCTGACGTATGCCGAGGCCGCAGAACGGCTCGGCACCTGGTCGACGAGCGGGGCCCGATTCCCTCGCCGACTCGTAGAGGAACGCCGCATCCGGTTCGTTCGTGTCGGCCGGTACATCCGCATCCCCGAGTCGGCAGTTCGGGAGTTCATCGCGGCGGCGACAGTTGAGCCGATGACCCGGCGCGGCAGGGCTGCCTGATGCCGGGCCGGAGGCAGTTCGGCAGCGTTCGGCAGCTCAAGTCCGGCCGGTGGCAGGCGCGCTACTACGGTCCCGATGGCATCCGCCGTGAGGCGCCGGAGACGTTCCCGAAGGAGAAGGACGCCAAGGTCTGGCTGACGCTCCGAGAGGCCGAGATCGTCCGAGGTGAGTGGATGGACCCGGACCGTGGCCGGGAGCTGTTCGGCAGTTATGCGGCTCGCTGGATCGAGCAACAGAAGCTCGGGCCTCGCACTCGGGAGGAGTACGAACGCACGTTCCGCTTGCACGTCGAGCCGTTCCTAGGGCGTCGCGAGCTGGGCCAGATCAAGCCGGACACCATCCGGACCTGGCGCTCAAAGCTACTGACGTCGGGGCGCTCGGAGGACGCCACCGCGAAGGCCTACCGACTGGTCCGATCTGTCATGTACACGGCTGTCGACGACGATCTGATCCGCCGTAACCCATGCCGGATCAAGGGCGCTGACAAGGCACGTCGGTCCGAACGATCCGTGGCCACGGTCAAGCAGGTCTACGCACTGGCGGATCTCCTCGGGGAGCGCTGGCGCGCCTTCATCCTTACGGCCGCGTTCACCGGCATCCGTTGGGGTGAGCTGATCTCGCTACGCCGGACAGACATCGATCTCGTCACTCGGGTCATCCGGGTTCCTCGGGCATTCGCGGAGCTGAGTGGCGGTCGGCTCGTCGTCGTGCCACCGAAGTCTGAGGCGAGTGAGCGCGGAGTGACCATCCCCGACGTCCTGGTGGGCGAGCTGGCGGCACACCTGAACAAGTTCGTCGGCGAGGACGACGGCGCGCTCGTGTTCGTTGGGGAGCGCGGTGGTACGCCGAAGCGGGGGAGCTGGCGAACAACCGTCAAGTGGACGAAGCGGATCGCGGAGGCTGGACTGCCAGCGGGCTTCACCTTCCATGACCTGCGTCACACGGGTAACCACCTGGCGTCGATGAGTGGCGCATCCACTCGGGAGCTGATGCAGCGCATGGGGCACTCGACGATGCGGGCCGCGCTGATCTATCAGCACGCCACCAACGAGCGTGCCCGGGAGATCGCCGACCGGCTGAACGAGGTTGTTGAACGGGAAACGAAGGTCGGGGATGAGGGCACGCCGGGTGACGAGGATGGGGCCGCCGGGGTGCTGGTCCCGGTCCC
>NZ_JBSFBL010000138.1:0-1936 GCF_053592935.1 Kribbella sp. NPDC002412 | reverse complement strand
AGGCCGACCGAGCGGATCGCGTCGTCGTTGCCCGGGATCGGGAAGTCGACCTCGTCCGGGTCGCAGTTGGTGTCCAGGATGCCGATGATCGGCAGCTTCAGCTTGCGCGCCTCGTCGACGGCGAGGTGCTCCTTCTTGGTGTCCACGATCCACACGGCGGCCGGAACCCGGGCCATGTCGCGGATACCGCCGAGGGTCTTCAGCAGCTTGTCGTGCTCGCGCCGCTTCTGCAGCAGCTCCTTCTTGGTGACGCCGGAGGCGGCCACGTCGTCGAAGTCGATGAGCTCGAGCTCCTTGAGCCGCTGGAGCCGCTTGTTCACGGTCTGGAAGTTGGTGAGCATGCCGCCCAGCCAGCGCTGGTTCACGTACGGCATGCCTACCCGGGTCGCCTGCTCGGCGATCGCTTCCTGGGCCTGCTTCTTGGTGCCGACGAACAGGATCGAGCCACCGGAGGCGACAGTGCTCCGGACGAACTCGTAGGCGCGGTCGATGTACGACAGCGACTGCTGCAGGTCGATGATGTAGATGCCGTTGCGCTCGGTGAGGATGTAGCGCTTCATCTTGGGGTTCCAGCGACGGGTCTGGTGCCCGAAGTGGACGCCGCTCTCGAGCAGCTGCTTCATGGTCACGACGGCCATGAGGTGTTCCTCCTGTCGGCCTGGACGCTCTTCCGGGCCGTTTTCGGCCCGGGCGTCTGATCCGGGCCTACTCGGTTGTCTGCGGTGGGCCGGGTGGTCCACCACTCCTGATGCCCGTCGTACGGCCTCATCCCGGGGTCAGCCGGGACCGAGGAGGACGCACTGTTGTGCGGGCATGCGTAGTCGTCCCACTCACATGGGACGCCACCGGAAGTGTACGGGACGGGTGGGGACGGAAGCGAACCGGGGACCGGTTGTCCACAGGCCCCGAATTCACCGTCCGTGAGCAGCCGGTTTCACGGCATGTTCCAGGCATGAAGATTCTGCTCAGCCTCCTGACCCCCTTGGCTCCCGTGCTGGCGCCCGCCGCTCCGGCCGCGGCGGCGCCGGATCCGGCCGTCTGGCCGTTGACGCCACGACCCCCGGTCGTGCGCGGCTTCGAGCTGCCGGCCAAACCCTGGCTCCCGGGCCACCGCGGCGTCGACCTGTCCGGCTCCCCCGGTCAGCCCGTGCGCGCGGCGACCGCGGGCACGATCACGTACGCCGGCCTGCTCGCCGGCCGCGGTGTCGTCGTCGTGTCCACCGGAGTACGGCGGACGACGTACGAGCCGATCGTGGCCGGTGTCACGGTCGGCACGGCTGTCACACCTGGGACTGTGATCGGTCGTCTCTCGGCCGCCGGATCGCATTGCGCTCCGGCTACCTGCCTGCACTGGGGTCTCGTCCAGGGCAGGCAGTACCTGAACCCCTTGGCGCTGCTCCCCGACCGGCCGGTCCGCCTGCTGCCTCTCACCCCAGCGCACCCACCCCAGCGGAGCGCCACCGCGTCAGCTCAACCGGCGGTCGACGCATCACCTAGACCGGCGACAGGCGTGTCGGCTCACTCGGTGGCCGACATGTCAGCGCCGCCGCGTGGTGAGCGGGCAGCGGCGGGCGTGGTCGCCACCGCGGCTGCGCTGACCCTTGCCGCCGGCCTGATGATCAGGCGGCACTAGGCCAGGTTGAGCTGCCAGGAGACTCCGAACCGGTCGTTGACCCAGCCGAACTTGCGGCTGAAGCCGTGGTCGCCGAGCGCCATCAACTCGCTGCCCTTCTCGGACAACGCGGCGTACAGGCGGTCGATCTCGGCCTCATCCGCGCAGTCGACGTACAGCGAGACCGCCGGCGTGAAGGTGAAGTCGTGCTTGACGAAGCTGTCGATACACATGAACTCCTGCCCGCCCAGCCGGAAGACCGCATGCATCACCGATCCCTCGGGACCCGGCCCTTCGGCGCCGTAGCGGGAGATCGAGACGACC
>NZ_JBSFBL010000137.1:0-2011 GCF_053592935.1 Kribbella sp. NPDC002412 | reverse complement strand
TCTTCACCACCTGGCCGCAGGAGATCGCGTACGGCAGGGTGGGCAGCCGCAGCCGCAGCGTCTTGCCCGCGGCGCCGGATGCCTGCAGCAACGACTTCGCCTTGGCCTGGTCGTACGGCGCGACGTTCGTGAGGTCCTCGTACCAGGGGTCGGTCGGCGGGACCATGCTGCCGATCAGTTTCCCGCGACCGGCCCAGCAGGTGTCCAGCAGCGCCTTGTGGTCGATCGCCATCCGGATCGCCTGCCGGGTCCGGATGTCTTTGAAGATCGGCTCGGAGTTGTTGAACGACAGCAGCACCTCGCCGTTGGTCGTCCCCTCGATCACCTGGTACTTGTCGTTGCTGGTGAACTGGCTGAGCGCCTCCGGCGCCTGCACGGTGCCGATCACGTTGATCGTCCCGGTCAGCAGCGCGTTGTTCAGCGCGGTCGCGTCCTTGAAGTACTTCAGCGTGATCTGGTTGAAGAACGGCTTCGTGCCCCAATAGTCGTCGTTGCGCTGCAGCACGATCGAGTCGCCGCGGTTCCACTTGGAGAACTTGAACGCCCCGGTGCCGACCGGCGCGGTCGCCAGCGCGCTCACCCCGGTCTCGGAGAACATCGCGCCGATCCGGGTCGTCATCCGGAACAGCCAGCCGTTGCTCGGCTTCGACAGCGTCACCTGCAACTGCGTCGGCGACAGCGCCTTCGCTTCCTGTACGACGTCCATCGCCGACGCCAGCGAGGTCGTCCACGCGGTCTTCACCCGGTTGATGCTGAATACCGCGTCGGCCGCGGTGAACGGCTTGCCGTTGGTGAACTCGGCGTTGTCGACCAGGTCGAAGGTGTAGGTCTTGCGGTCCGGCGAGAGCGTCCACGACTTCGCCAGCTCCGGCACGATCTTGCCGGAGTCGTCCTGCTTGACCAGGCGCTCGTACACGTTGCCGAGCAGCGCCTGCGGGATCGCGGCGCCGTCGGTGGTGGTGAAGTCGAGGCTGGCCGGCTCCGCGACCAGGCCGATCGACAGCGACTGGTCACCGCCCGGCGAACTGCCCGGGGTCGTGGTGGATCCGGCCGAACAGGCGGTCAGGACCAGGAGAGCTGCGGAGGCGGCCAACGCCACCGCCCGTTGGTGATACGACGACGACTTCACGCGAACTCCTCCAGTGCTGCCGGCTGTGTGCTCGCCGCATTCTGGCGATCTGTGCGGAGTCCGCTGAACGGGGCCACGCCGCTCCGGCGAGTTCGCCGTACAGCTGTGACTGGTCCGACCAGTGGACTAGGTGTCAGTGGTCCACTAGGTTTATCGCTACGCAGGGGTCTGTCAAGCGATTGGGGTGCTCCGGAATGACCAAGAGTCCGCGATTCGAGCCGGTGCAGCCTGTCCGCGCGTACCAGCGGATCGTCGAGCAGGTCGAGGAGGCGCTGATCCGGGGTGACCTCGCTCCCGGCCAGCGGTTGCCGAGCGAGCGCGAGCTGGTCGCGCAGTTCGAGGTCAGCCGGTCGACGGTGCGCGAGGCGCTGCGGGTGCTGGAGAGCAACGGCGTCGTCCGGTCCCGCCCGGGCGACCCGAACGGACCGGAGATCCTGCCGTTCTCCCAGGCCGCGCTGCGCAAGCAGATGGTCCGGCTGGCCCGGGTGGACGAGCTGACCCTGAGCGAGCTGATCGGGTTCCGGATGATCATGGACGGCGCCGCGATCCAGGTCGCGTCCCGGCTCCGCACGCCCGAGCAGCTGGCCGAGATGGAGGAGACGCTGGTCGCCATGCGGGCCGCGATCGACGTCGACTTCGCCGCCTTCAGCGAGGCGGACCTGGCCTTCCACGACGTGATCGCGCAGATCAGCCGCAACTCGCTGATCCAGACCTGCAACGAGGTCGTCCGCGGCGTCGTGCTCAGCCTGATCTCGGACAAGATCGCGCACGCCGGCAACAGCCGCGCCCTGATGCTCGAGTCGCTCCAGCACCACGCCGAGGTGGTGGACGCGATCCGCGCCGGCAACGGTCACGCGGCCGCCCGGATCGCCCGGCAGAACA
>NZ_JBSFBL010000136.1:0-2035 GCF_053592935.1 Kribbella sp. NPDC002412 | reverse complement strand
GCTGATCGCGGACGAGCCGACGACCGCGCTCGACGTCACCGTGCAGGCGCAGATCATGGACCTCCTCGCGCGGCTGCAGGACGAGGAAGGCATGTCGCTCGTCCTCATCACCCACGACCTCGGCGTCGTCGCAGACGTCGCCGACCGGGTAGTCCTCATGTACGCCGGCCGAGTCGTCGAAGCCGGCCCGATCCGCGAGGTCTACGAACACAGCGCCCACCCCTACACCACCGCCCTGATGGCCTCCGTCCCCACCGTGGACGGCCCCCGCGACCGCCTCACCCCCATCCAAGGCGCCCCACCTGACCTCCTCGCCTTACCGTCCGGCTGCTCGTTCCGCCCCCGCTGCCGATACGCCGACGCACTGTGTGCGGAGGAAGAGCCGACATTGCGCGATCTGCCCGGCCGGCCGGTGAACCACAGCTCCGCTTGCCACTACGCGGAAGGACTCCTGCCCCATGCCGGGTGATCTCATGACCTCGCACTCCGCCACCCCCACCACGCCGGCGCAGCCGGCGGCGCCTTTGCTGGTGGTGCGGGATTTGCGGACTTCGTTTCCCTTGCGGTCGGCAGTTCTGCGGCGGGCGGTTGGGGAGTTGCAGGCGGTGGCTGGGGTTTCTTTCGAGATTCCGGCGGGTGGGACGTTGGGGCTGGTGGGCGAGTCGGGGTCGGGGAAGTCGACCGTGGCGCGGACGATCATCGGGCTGGAGAAGGCCCGGTCCGGGAGCATCGTGTTCGACGGCGAGGAGCTCACCTCGTTGCCCCGGGCATCCATGCGCCGGGTCCGCCGGCAGCTCCAGATGATCTTCCAGGACCCGTACGCATCCCTCAATCCACGCGCGACGGTCGAGCAGATCATCACCGAGGCCTGGGAGATCCACCCGGACGTCGTACCCCGCAACCGCTTCCGCGCCGAGGTCCGCGAGCTCCTCGAACGTGTCGGCCTCAACCCGGACCACGCCCAGCGCTACCCGCACCAGTTCTCCGGCGGCCAACGCCAGCGGATCGGCATCGCCCGCGCACTGGCGTTGCGCCCGAAGCTGGTGATCTGCGACGAGGCCGTCTCCGCGCTCGACGTGTCCGTGCAGGCGCAGGTGCTCAACCTGCTCGCGGACCTGCGCCGCGACCTCGGCCTGGCGTACCTGTTCATCGCGCACGACCTGTCCGTCGTACGCCACATCTCCGATCAGGTCGCGGTGATGTACCTCGGCCGCGTGGTGGAGACGGCGACGCAGGACGAGCTGTTCAACCGGCCGTTGCACCCCTACACGCAGGCGCTGCTGTCCGCCGTACCGGACCCGAAGCCGTGGGACAAGCCGGCGCGAGAGCCGATCATCATCGGCGGCGACGTCCCCTCACCTGCCGACCCGCCGTCGGGATGCCGCTTCCGCACCCGCTGCTGGAAGGCCGAGGACATCTGCGGGCGCGAAGAGCCGGCGCTCGAGACACGCCTGGACCTGCATCCCGCCGCCTGTCACTTCGCGGTCGAGCTGACGGGAGCGGCGCGATGACCGAACTCGTGCTCCTCCGGCACGGCGAATCGCTGTGGAACGCCGAGGAGCGATACCAAGGCCAGCAAGGCACCGGCCTCAGCCCGCTCGGCCACCAGCAGGCGAAGCAGGCAGCGTCGTACCTGCAGGATCGCGCCTTCGACCAGATCGTCGCGAGCGACCTGCAACGAGTCGCGGAGACCCTCCAGCCGTACCTCGACACCTGCGACCACCCGCCGGTCCGGATCGACAAGCGCTGGCGGGAGATCGACGTCGGCACCTGGGGCGGCCGCACCTTCGCCGAGGTGTACGACGCGGAGCCGGACGTCGTCGACGCCTTCGCTCGCGGCGAGGACATCGCACGCGGTGGCGGCGAAACCTTTGCCCAGTTGAGAGAACGAGTCTGGGACGCGATCCGCGACATCGCTACCTCCGGCGCCGAGCGAGTGCTGGTGGTGACGCACGGCGGCCCGATCCGGGTCGCGACCGCGTCGACGCTGCGACTCGCGCCGGGTGGCGAAGTGACGCTGAAGCCACCAGCGAAC
>NZ_JBSFBL010000135.1:0-2250 GCF_053592935.1 Kribbella sp. NPDC002412 | reverse complement strand
TGGCTGAGGCGGCACAGGTCGGCCTCGTGCTCGCCGAAGGTGCCAGGGCCAGGGGTGCGCGCTGCGACGAGATCCCCGAATCCCTGCCGGGTGTTGGTTACGTCGGGATCGATGGTGAGGCCGAACCAGTACGGGTCCGGTTCCCATTCCACTCCGACGAAGACGTGGCCGCACTGGTCGACCTGTACGCACCGACCGATGCCAACGGCAAGGACCGTGAGCCGTCGACGCTGCGGCCAGTCGAGGAGGTCGCAGCATGACCCGCCACCAAATCCCTGGACAGATCGAGCTGGTCTTCGACGTTCCCGAGCTGACGAACGAGCTGCGTGCCGAGCTGGCCGCCCACGTGTTGCCCGGCTGGCAAGCGATGGGTGCGTGCCGCTCGGTCGCCGATGACACCTGGTTCCCCGAACTTGAAGACACGACCTCCACGCCCGCTGCGCTCGATCGGTGCGGGTTCTGCCCGGTCCGCCGCTCCTGCCTGGCTCACGCCCTGTCGACGGGGGAGGAGTACGGGGTGTGGGGCGGCACGACCGAGCTGCAACGTGACGTGCTGGTCCGGGACCTGGTCGACGGCGCTCCCGTGGTCGACGCGCTCGACGGCGCGACCCTGCTCCCCGAATACCTGTGGAGGCAGGCGTCATGACGGTCCGCCTCCGCGTCTCGGGCGACCCCGAAGAGATCGAGGTCATGCTCAAGGTCCTGGGCGTGGTGTTCGACTTCACCGGCTCCGGCCGGATGTTCCCCAACCACGGTTCTGCGGGAGTCCGCGTCTACCTCACGGCGCGGATCCCGTGGGCCGGTGAACGAGACCAGCCACGCCGAGGAGATGGTCCCGAATGATCTCGTCCCTGGGCCAGGTCGCCCCTGACGTGCTGCACGACCTCGCGGTCCGCAACGGCGTCTGTGTCCGGCCTGTGCTGTCCCGGATGACCGACACCACTACTGGTGAGCAGACGGTCGTCCCGATCCCGTGCGGCTCCACGCAGGCACGCCAGTGCCCGCCGTGTGCTGAGCGTGCGCGCAAGCTCCGCATGCAGCAGTGCCGCGAGGGCTGGCACCGCGACGACGAGATCCCCGGCGCGGACGAACCGGGCGAGGACCTTCCCGCGGAATTGGTTGACGATCTCTCCGGCGACGCCGAAAACGACGATGAGGACCAGGTCGACGACGAGGAATCGGCCCGTCGTGTCCGCTCGACCCGGCGCCGACAGGACGCTCCCGACCTGCCCCGTGTGCCGATGGAGAACCGCACGGTCGGTACGACATTCGCCGCGCCCAACGGCAAGACGTACAGGCCGTCGATGTTCCTGACCCTCACGCTCCCGTCCTACGGCCGCGTCGGCAGCGACGGCACACCGCTCGACCCGGAGACGTACGACTACCACCGGGCCGCGATGGACGCGCTGCACTTCCCCAAGCTGGTCGACCGGTTCTGGCAGAACCTGCGCCGCTGCGCCGGGTACAAGGTCCAGTACTTCGCCACCGTCGAAGCACAGCGCCGCCTCGCCCCACACCTGCACGCCGCCGTGCGGGGCGTGATCCCCCGCCAGACCGTCAAGGACGTTGCCGCCGCCACCTACCACCAGCTCTGGTGGCCGCAATGCTCAGAGCCGAGGTACGTCGGCGACGAGCTGCCCCGGTGGGACGAGATAGCCGGCCGATTCGTCGACCCGGTCAACGGCTGGGAACTCCCGACCTGGGACGAGGCCTTGGATGCGATCGGCGACGACCCGGCCGCCACTCCCGCGCACGTGGTGAAGCTCGGCCGCCAGGTCGACTACCAAGGCATCATCGCCTCGGCTGAGGACAAGGTCGGCAAGGCGATCGGCTACCTGACCAAGTACCTGTCCAAGTCCATCGCCGACACCTACGGCGACGACCCCGAGATCACCACCCGCCAGGCGATCCACCTGGACCGGTTGCATCGTGAGGTCCGCTGGCTGCCCTGCTCCCCGGCCTGCTCGAACTGGCTCCGGTTCGGCGTCCAACCCAAGGGAGCAGAGGCAGGGATGCGGCCGGGCTGGTGCCCCTCCAAGGCCCACGACAGGCATCACCTGGGGCTCGGTGGCCGCCGCGTGCTGGTGTCGCGTCAGTGGACCGGCAAGACCCTCGCCGACCACAAAGCCGACCGGGCCGAGGTCGTCCGACAGACCCTCGCCGCCGCGGGCGTGGACATGCCCGACACCGATCGGTACGCCGCCACCGCCGAGCTCGAGGACGGGTCTCCCCGCTTCGTCTGGTCGCCCG
>NZ_JBSFBL010000134.1:0-2329 GCF_053592935.1 Kribbella sp. NPDC002412 | reverse complement strand
CCCACGCGGCTGGCTGAGGCGCTTCGCGGGCTCGGTGCCGGCCCGCCGACCGACGCGCAGACCCTCGCCAGGGCGGGCGTGCACCTGGTCCTGGTGCGTGCCCTCGAAGTAGCCGAGCAACTCCTGGACCTGGGCCGCGAAGTCCTCTGCAGCGTCCTTCTCGACACCGAGGGCCCGGCGGATGCCGTTCGTGAAGCCGACCGAGCGCCCCAGACCCATGTCGATGCGGCCAGGGAACAGCGACTCCAGCACACCGAATTGCTCAGCCACCACCAGCGGCCGGTGGTTCGGCAGCATCACGCCGCCGGTGCCGACACGAATCCGGCTGGTGCCGGCCGCAACGGCCGCCGCGAGCACGGTCGGCGCTGAGCCGACCACTCCGGGCACGCTGTGGTGCTCGGACACCCAGAACCGCTTGTAGCCAAGCTCTTCCACCTGCCGAGCCAGCTCGACGGTCTGCCGAAGCGTCTCGGCCTCCGACTCACCGACCCGCGTCCGGGATCGATCCAGCACCGACAACGGAACACCTGTCAGCGCGGCCATATCTGGTCCAACCGCTACGCCCGCACGCTCATTCCAGCTTCCCCACGATCAGGTCAGTCAGCGCGTCGACCGCGTCGGCGGCGGTTGCCCGCTGCAGGGTCAGCTCGGCGGCGATCGCCTCAGCCGCACCCAGTACGCCGATGCAGCGCAGCCGGAGTGCTTCCGCAGAGAGGCTGGTGTACGGCGCGAGCGCGTCGGCCATCACCTTCGTGTAGCTGTCGAGCAGCTCGTGCTGCATCGCCTCGGCTTCCGGATTCCCCTTCAACGCCGCGGAGACGACGGAGAACTCCGGCATGTCGGTGGCGCACGCGAAGTAGGCGGTGCTCATCACCCGCGCGATGGCCGAGGCGTTGGGTTCGGCGGCATCCAGCGCCTCGGTCAACGCCGCCCGGTGCCGCTCGTCGAGCCGCCGGTAGACCTCGAGCAGGAGGCCGGCCCGAGTGCCGAAGTGGTCGTACACGATCGGCCGGCTCACCCCGGCGGCCTCCGCGAGGGTGACCAGAGTCAGTCCGTCGGTGCCACGAGCCCGCACCAGCCCGGCGGCGGCGTCGAGCAACTGGTCCCGCCTGGCCTGCTTCGACATGCGCACTTGCGTCATGCTCCGAGTCTAAGCTACAAAATGTAGGCTACAAAATGTAGCTAAGACTGGGAGGACATCGTGAAATCAGTTCTGATCCTGGGTGGCTCGGGCCAGGCCGGCTCCGGGGCCGCGGCGCTCTGGGACAGCCAACTCCACGGCCTGCGGTATGCACAGGACGGCGGTTTGCCGTACCTCAGCATCTCCAGCGGCCTGATCGAGATCGCTCCCGAAGTCGTTGCGACTGCTCAACGCCCGGGCGCCGCGCCGGTCCTGGTGGCCAGTCATTTCTGTGCCGGCGTCCTGATCCCCGCGGTGATGGAACTGGTCCGGGAGTTCGGTCCCGTCGACACGGTTCGGATCGGCGCGGTGCTGGACGAGTCCGATATCGGTGGGCCTGCGGGGCTGGCCGACCTCGAGCGTTGGTCTGTCGCCGCTCCTGCGGGACTGGTACGGCGGGACGGCGTCTTCCAGTGGGTGCGGGACGAGCAGGTTGCCGTGTCCACGCTCGACGGAACTGTCGTCCCGGGGGAGCGCATTGGCATTCTCGACGTACCGAGCCTCGCGCTGGCCACCGGCGCCGCGAATGTCAGCTTCGACTTCGCGGTCGGTGAGTCCGCGGGCCGGCGCCGGGGCGAGGGTCCTTCGCTCGAGGTCCGGATCGACCTCGAGCGGGCGGGGGAGTCGGCCGGCAAGACGCAGTACCTCGTCCACCCGAAGGGGCAGCGTCCGTTGACCGCGCTCGGGATCGCCCTTGGCGTGGAGCGTCTGCTCGGTCTCCGTGGGGAGCCCGTCGCGCCGGGGATCCACACTCCGGAAGGCATCCTCGACCCGGCCTACGTGGTCGAGCGCCTGACCGAGATTGGCGCTGTCCTCGTCTAGAGCGGATTGTCGTACTCCGGTCAGTCGGCGGCGGTGGATCGGCTGAGGTGCTCCCACTCGGTCACCTCGGCCAGGAGCGCCTCGTGGTGCTCGCGGAGTCCGTCGACCGCGTCGTTGCCGAGCAGGAGGCGCAGCGGCGGGTTGTCGCTGTCCAGCGCCTTCATGATCGCCGCGACACCCTTCACCGGGTCGTTCGGCTCGGAGTCCAGCAGTTCCTTCGTGGCCAGCCGGGTAGCGCCTGCTGTCTCCCGGTAGATGTCCAGCTCAGCGGTCGGTCAAGCACGACGACGCGACACCGCCCAAGTGCTGGCTGGCGCCACCTTCCAG
>NZ_JBSFBL010000133.1:0-2716 GCF_053592935.1 Kribbella sp. NPDC002412 | reverse complement strand
CCGTGACGTCTGGTTCACCTGGCCGGTCCGCGAGGATCGAACCACCCGTCAAATGCTGGAACCGGAACTTGCCGCAAGATACCGAGGACGTTTCGCCGCCGGGCAGGACCGACTGGAACAGCTGCACCGTGCCGAGCAAGACGGCCAGCAGCGATTGTCACCTGATCACACGTGGCTGACGGTGAGTGTTTCCGCGTCCAAGCCCGGACATCTGCCTGCCGACCGCGAGAGCTACCGGTCCTGGTTGCGCGACTATTTCACCTCGACTCCATGGACCCTCTCGGTGGACGCCGGGGCGCTCCTCGGCCGCCGACGGGTGATCTTCACAGACCGGTTTCCCTTCACCGGGGTGAGTACCGACCACCACGTCGAACTTCACACCGACGGTACCGGGTTCGCGGCCATCGCGCTGCCGGACAAGTTCCCCAACGGTCATGCCATACAAGCAAGCCAGGTCGACGCGCGGTACGTCGACGCCAACATGGTCGCCGGCTGGACCACAGCCTTTCTCGACGTGCTCGCCCGGCACGCTGCACGTGCGGGCGCAAGCGGCGACCTCAACATCCGCACCGGGCTCGCGAACGGCTCGAATCCTCTGTACCTAGTCGAGCCATTCATCGTCAACGGCAACGATTTCGGCGGCTACCGCGTCATTCCTGGCAGCCGACCATTGACCAACCCCGAGCCATACGAGACAGGCGCACCGCTGAGCATCACGACCTCGCCCCGTGAGCTCGTCGCCACTGCGGCCGACATCGCGCACGAGCTGGTCGTCGAGTTCGGGGCACCACCCACCCGGCCGTTCCTCCGCCTGGACGGGCTGGTCGACGCCACGGCAGATCCGACGGTCGCGTCGTTTCGGAGTTGGGCCACGAGTCATGGCCTCCTCAACCAGTGATCGCCGCCCGCTCACTCGAAGGCGTCCGCGGCCTTTGCGGCGGCGCGCTGGCGACACTGGCGTCGGTCGGGTGTGCCGCCGACCGCTCGGCGCGGACGTATCCACGGTATGGTCGGAGCGGTCCAGGGGCGACGTCGATGGACCGATGGAAACTAGGCCGCGAGGGGACCGGGAGACACGGGGCATGGCCAGATTGAGAGCGATTACAGAGACATGTGACCCGCGGCCGGAAGTGCTGTCCGGTGGAATGAGCGACAATCAGTTCGCCGCCCAGCTTGATCGGGTGGTCCGCAACAGTACCGACTACGAGCTCTATTCCAACCCCGACCAGTTCTTTGCGCTCACGTACCCGACGACCGGGCTGAAGCTGCTTCTCGCCAAGACGTTTGGCCGGCTCACAGGCGTCAAGGGTGAGGATGGCGAGAACGGCGTCCTCCGCGCCGAGACCTCATTCGGCGGCGGCAAGACGCACAGCCTCGTGGCGGCGTACCACCTTGCGAGGGGTGCCCGACCTGACGACATCGCCGAGTTTGTGGACCCTGCCTTGCTGCCCGAGGGACCGGTCGCGGTGGCCGCTGTCGTCGGGGACGCACTCGACCCGGTGAACGGGCTGACGACGAACGGGTTCACCAGCCGTACTCTGTGGGGCGAGGTCGGCGCTCAACTCGGCGCCGATGCGTACGACGCGCTTGCCGAGTCCGACGCACAGCGCACCGCGCCCGGCACCGAAACGCTGCGAAAAGCCCTCGGCGGCCGCCCCACGGTCGTCATCATCGACGAAATCGCTCAGTACCTCCGGCAGGTCTCTGAGTCCGGCAACGAGGACGTGCGCCGCTCCGCGGGGCAGATCCCGGTGTTCCTCAAGAACCTGTTCGAGCTGGCGATGGGCGACCGGGGTGTCGTCGTTATCATTAGCCTCGCCTCTTCGGGCGATGCGTATGCGAAGGAGACTGCCGAGCTCGGCGGTCTGCTGGACGAGGCCGCGAGCGTCGCAGCGAAGACACAGCGAGAGAACGCGAGCGTGCTCTCCCGGTCCGGTCTGGTCATCCAGCCCGCGACCGACACCGAGATTGCGGAGATCCTCAAGCGCAGACTCTTCGTGCGTATCGATCCGTCGGCGGCGGCCGAGGCCGCAGAGGCGTACCGCGATCTGTATGACGGCATCCGAGACAACGTTCAGCTCTCGGGCGGGGCGGAATCGCCCGCGCAGTACGCCGCCCTAATCGCGTCCAGTTACCCGTTCCACCCCGAGGTCATCCGCGTTCTCGATAAGCGGCTCGGCAGCATCCCGGACTTCCAGCGCGCCCGCGGGGCGCTCAAGCTCCTCGCGGAGGTCGTCGCGGATCTGTGGGTCAGCGCTGCTCCGCCCGAGGTCATCAACGCCGCGGACATCAACCTCGCCAGGCCTGAAGTTCTCAACCGCCTGACCGTCGCCATCGATCGGGCCGCCTTCTCCGGCGTCGCGAAGGTTGACCTCGCCGCGGACTCGCACTGTGGCGCTGTCGATGCAACTCGCTTCGCTGGCCGCTCTCCATTCGCCACCCGCGCCGGCACCACCGTTTTCCTGCATTCGCTTGAGATGCGAACCGGAGTGGGCGCCGGGCGCAGCGAGTACGTCCTAGGTACGCTGCGCGTCGGCGACGACCCAGAGCTGCTAGACGAAGCCCTCACCGAGGCGGAGCGTGTCTGCTGGCACCTCACCTACGACGGTATCCGGTGGCGCTTCCACACCGAGCCGAACGTCAACAAGATCGTTGAGGACGGACCGCAGATCCTGGCGTTGTACGGCCTGCTGGAGAACCTGTCCGGCAACCCGAT
>NZ_JBSFBL010000132.1:0-3088 GCF_053592935.1 Kribbella sp. NPDC002412 | reverse complement strand
CGACTCGTCGTCGGCGATCTCGAAGTACCGCTCGGTGTGCAGGTCGACCTTGCTGCGCCGGCCGGTCGCGAGCGAGAAGACCGACCACTTGACCAGCGCGCCGATCGCCCACGGGAAGTAGTAGTGCAGTGAGGTGACCGCGACGTCCGGGCAGGCGTTGGCGTAGTCGATCGGGTGCACCGAATCGCGCTTGACCAGCATCTCGCAGGAGTTGAACTCCCAGCCGAAGAACGCGTTCACGATCCGGCTGATCGCCACCGCCTGGTGCCCGGCGGACGGGCTGAGGAAGTCGTGCGAGACGGCGTACCGGTTGTGCATCGGCTCGTCCGGCCGGAAGTCCATCACCATCGTCTCGGCGCCGATCGACAGCGCCCGGGCGAACTTGTCGTACTCGATCGTGGCCTGCAGGTGCATCAGCATCTCGCCGGACTGGTCGTACGCGCGGTGCAGGTCGACCTTGTCGTTGATCCGGGACACGCCCCGCCAGCCGCCGCCGTCGAACGGCTTCATGTAGAGCGGGTAGCCGAGGTCCTCGGCGATCGCGTCCAGGTCGAAACCCTTGTTGTACTTCGCCGACGTGTACGCCCAGCGCACGTTGTCGACCGGGTTCTTGTACGGCACCAGCACGGTCCGCGGGATCTTCAGGCCGAGCCGGAGCATCGCGCAGTACGCGCTGTGCTTCTCCATCGACTGGAAGGTGAACGGCGAGTTCAGCAGGTAGGTGCCGTTCATCAGCGCGGCTTTCTTCAGCCACTCGCGCGGGTGGTAGTACCAGTACGCCAGCCGGTCGATCACCAGCCCGACCCGGACCGGGTCGGTCAGGTCGAACGGCTCGATGGTCAGCCGCCGGGACCCGAACTCGTGCTCGGCCCCGTCGATCGTCACCGGCCCGACCCGCTGCAGCAGCGCCTCGAACGCCTGCGGCCAGTCCTCCTCGGCCCCCAGCAGCAACCCGATCAAATGTCTCGAGCGATCAGCCACAAGAACTCCTAACAGAATCGGGGTAGATGGTGGGCGATTTGCCGGCGCCACCAGGGCCAGTCGTGCGCTACGTCGTACCCCCACAGGTCGAACTCATGCGGGATGCCCTTGTCCGCGAGTACGGCGGCCGTCGCGCGAGCGGACGGGAGGGACCCGGTGGGGTTGGTCTCCCAGTCGCCCTGGCCGACCGTGAGCACGATGAAGATCCGTTCGCGCAGCCACTCCAGGTGGTCGCCGTTCAGGTTGGGCAGGTAGTCGGCCGGGTTGTTGAAGTACGTCGCTTCGCCGCGCTCACCCCACGCGTGCCAGCTGGCCGCGTCGTAGTTGCCGGACTGGCAGATCGCGACCGGGAACAGGTCGGCCCGCTTGAACGCGAAGTTGAGCGCGTGGAAGGCGCCCAGGCTGCAGCCGGTGGTGATGATGTCGGCGACGCCGGGGGAGTCGGCGCCGATCGTCGGCACCACCTGGTTGACGATCCACGACTCGTACAGGCCGTGCCGGCGGGCCCGGTCCTCGAGCTGGATGCTGCGGTCGGACCAGCTGACGTGGTCGTAGGAGTCGACGCAGTACAGCTTGACCCGGCCGGCCTCGATCAGGTCCTTGACCGCGTCGACCATGCCGTTGTTCTCGTAGTCCCAGGCGCGGCCCTGCTCACTGGGGAAGACCAGCACCGGGCGGCCGAAGTGGCCGTAGCAGATCACCGTGCCGGGACGGTCAAGCCCCGGCGCCTCCAGCTCGACCTGTTCCCGCTCCATCAGCCTCACCCCAGGCGCGTCGCAGTAGATCCGTGAGATCAGGATCCAGCACATCACGCCAGGCTGTGAAGTTGTGCATGTCCGGCGTTTCGCCGAACTCCACCCCCAGCCCGAGCTCGGCCAGCTTGGCCGCCATCACCCGGTTGTTGTGGACGTTCTCCTCGGTGCTGCCGGAGGTCATCCCGACCATCGGCGTCCCCGGCGCCGTGGTTGCCGCCAGCACCTGCCTCACGAACCCGGTGACCTGGGCGAAGAACTCGAACCTGGACTCCTGCGGGTCGGTCTCCGGCGTGAAGAACGAGCCCGACTGCAGGAACAGCCCGTCGAACGTGCCGGGATGGTTCCACTCCGCGTGCAGCGCCGCGAGGGCGCCCAGGCTGGCACCCGTGATCACCGGCTTCCGGCTCCGGTACTGCGTCTGGATCGCGGGCAGCACGTGCTGCGTCAAGGCCTCGGCGTACTGCGGGTTGGCGGCGTACCAGAGGTTCCGGGAGGTCGGGTGGATCAGGGCGAGCCGGAACGGCGGGAGGGTGCCCTCGGCGACCATCGCGCCGGCGTAGTGCGTCAGGCCGGCGTACGCGGCGAACTCGGGGCCGTCGTGGGCGAGCAGCAGCGGCAACTCGAAGGTCGGCGCGATGCCCTCGGGGGCCCAGACCTGCAGGTCGACCTGGCCGACCGGGGAGCTGACCGATTGTGGCGTCAGCGTGGCGGCGATCGGTGGCGTGGCGATCCAGGCGGGCTCGACGTACCCGGGCAGCGGGAGCCAGGAGTGCTCGCCGAACGCGCCGCCGACGAGGCGCGGGTTGGTCGGGTCGGTGCGCATCCCCAGGTCGGCGATGTCGAACAGGTACTCCATCCGGTGCACGGACGGCCGCGGCAGCCGCAGCTCCCAGCCGTAGTCGACCGGTTTGAACTCCAGCAGCTCGGCCGGGAGGCCGAGCTCCTGCCACAGCTTGACCCCGGTGAAGGCATGCGAAGCGTCACCGAGGCGGAAAACCACCTCGGCGCCTTCGACCGCGCTCACCACACTGGGCATCAGACCACCGTACAGCCGGAATCACTGACATCCCCTGGCAGTGATGGCGGTCTATCGTTGGATCGTGGTCGATCTCACGGATATCAGGGAGCTGACGGCGGACCTGCCGCGCAGCTACGAAGTGCTGGTCAGGGACCAGATCAAGTTCCGGGTCGGGCAGATCGTCTACCTGGCGGTGGCGCCGGACGAGAAGTCGATCGGGATCGGGTTCCCGAAGGAGGAACGCGAGGCGGCCCTGGCCGCCGAGCCGCACAAGTTCTTCCGCCCCCGCCCGTCCGACGAGCGCTTCCGGTGGATCCAGGTGCGCCTTGACGCC
>NZ_JBSFBL010000131.1:0-3926 GCF_053592935.1 Kribbella sp. NPDC002412 | reverse complement strand
GGCGTGGTCCAGTGCCTACTCCCGCACGCGCGGGGTGTTTCCTCCGCTGGAGCCCGTGCGCGAGCGCGACATGACCGAGAAGGAACGCGGGTTCTTCGAGCAGTCGCTGCGCGGCCAGATCTACGGCACCCCGGACGAGGTCGACTCCGCGCTGGGCGGGCTTGTCCGCCGTACGGCCGCGGACGAGGTGCTGCTGACGACGAGCACCTACGACCGGTCGGCCCTGCTGCGCACGTACGACGCCCTCGCCGAGCTGGCCGGGACGCGCAGCACCGTCAGCTGAGCCGGTCCTCCAACCGTTTGCGGACCTCCGGCCACTCGTCGACCAGGATCGAGAACACCACGGTGTCGCGGAACGACCCGTCCGCGAGCCGTTTGTGCCGGCGCAGTACGCCCTCCCGCGTCGCGCCGAGCTTGGCGATCGCCGCTTGCGACCGGGTGTTCGCCGTACCGGTCTGGATCTTCACCCGGCCGAAACCGCAGTCCTCGAACGCGTGCTGCAGCAGCAGGAGCTTGCACTCCGGGTTGACCTTGGTCCCCCACACCGCCGGCGCGTACCCTGTCCAGCCGAGGTGCACCGACTCGTTCGCCAGGTCGACGTCGCCGAGGCTCGTCGTACCGACGACTGTGCCGTCGGCAACCGTCCGGACGACGTACGCGACCCGCTGAGCCGACGACTGCACCCACTGCTCCGCCATCTCGGCCGCATCGGCAGGCAGCCCGGCGATCCCGCCACCGAAGCCGGACGCGTACACCTGCTCGTGCGCGATCGCGTCGTACAACGGCTCGATGTCGGAGGCAACAAGCCGGTCCAGCCGTACGACGTTGCCGGTCAGCGGCCGTCCGTCCGGTGCGATCGTCATGCCTTCACCAGCACATGCAGCAGCAGCCAGACGGCCGGAGCCGTTGCCAGCAAGGAGTCCAGCCGGTCCATCACGCCGCCGTGACCGGGCAGCAGGTTGGACATGTCCTTGATACCGAGGTCCCGCTTGATCATCGACTCACCGAGATCGCCGACGGTCGCTGTGCAGACGGCCACCGCGCCGACGATCGCGCCGGCCCACCAGTCCCCGTCGAGCAGCCAGACGACCGACCCGATGCCGGCGCCGATACAGGCGAGCGTCGAGCCGGCGAAACCCTCCCAGGACTTCTTCGGGCTGATCGCCGGCGCCATCGGGTGCCTACCGAACAGCACGCCGGCCGCGTAACCGCCGACATCGCTCGCAACCACGACCAGGAAGAAGGTCAGCACCCGCATCGGCCCGTCCGCCTCCGGCTGGACCAGCAGGATCGCGAAGCCGGCCAGCAACGGGACGTAGCCGATCAGGAACACGCCGGCGCTCGCGTCGCGGACGAACCCGACCGAACCGCCCGGCATCCGCCAGAAGATCGTGGCCAGCACGGTGATTGCCAGCGCGACCAGGAGCGCCATCGGCCCACCGAAGTACGCCGCCAGCAGCATCGCCGTCGTCCCCACGAACAGCGGGATCCGCGGGATGACCGCCCCACCGGTGCGCAGGGCCTTGATCATCTCGTCGACGGCCACCAGCACGGTGGCCAGCACCAGGAAGGTGAACAGGACCTTCTGCCAGAACAGCGATCCGAGGATCAGCGCGCCGAGCCCGACTCCGACCCCGATCGCCGCGGGCAGGTTCCGCCCGGCGCGGCTCGGGCTGGGACTCGGCGCGGGCGTGCTCTCGACGCCCATCACACCTCGAGCAGTTCGGCTTCCTTGTGCTTGAGCAGCTCGTCGATCGAGTCGACGTACTTCTTCGTCAACCCGTCGAGCCGCTTCTCAGCACTCTTGCCCTCGTCCTCGCCCGCCTCGCCGTCCTTGACGGTCTTGTGCACCTGGTCCATGGCGTGCCGGCGGATGTTGCGCACCGAGACCCGGGCCTCCTCGGCCTTGGTCTTGGCGACCTTGATGTACTCCTTGCGCCGCTCCTCGGTCAGCTGCGGCATCACGACCCGGATCACCGCGCCGTCGTTGCCCGGGTTCACGCCCAGGTCGGAGTCACGGATCGCCTTCTCGATCGCGTTCATCGCGCCCTTGTCGTACGGCGAGATGAGCACGGTGCGCGGCTCCGGCACCTGGAAGCCGGCCAGCTGCTGCAGCGGCGTCGGCGTGCCGTAGTAGTCGGCCAGGAGGCTGGCGAACATCTGCGGGTGCGCCCGGCCGGTGCGGATCGCGGCGAAGTCGTCCTTCGCGACCTCCACGGCCTTCGCCATCTTCTGCTCGGCTTCGCGGAGAGCTTCGTCGATCACGACATTCCTCGCTTCCTCAGGGCCGCCTCGGCGCGGCCACCTCAACCCTACGAACGCAGGTCTACCAGATAACGGACGTCATGCCCGTGTGTCGATCGATCCTAGTGCTTGTCCCCCGCCGCGCCGATCCCGGGCTGGCGTACGGCGTACGCCGTACGTGCGCTACTGGCCGAGCGAGACGACGGTGCCGATCTTCTCGCCGCGCACGACCCGGGCGATGTTGCCCTCCTCGAGGCCGAAGATGACGATCGGCAGCGCGTTGTCCCGGGCCAGGCTGATCGCGGTGGCGTCGGCCACCCGCAGCCCGCGGGCCAGGAAGTCGTCGTACGACAGCTGGTCGAACTTGACCGCGTCCGGGTTCTTCTTCGGGTCGGAGTCGTAGACACCGTCCACACCCTGCTTGCCCATCAGCAGCGCCTCGGCGCCGATCTCCAGCGCGCGCTGCGCGGCGACCGTGTCGGTGGAGAAGTACGGCATCCCGGAGCCGGCGCCGAAAATCACCACGCGGCCCTTCTCCAGGTGCCGCTCGGCCTTGCGCGGGATGTACGGCTCGGCGACCTGGCCCATCGTGATCGCGGTCTGCACCCGGGTCTCGATCCCGAGCTTCTCCAGGAAGTCCTGCAGGGCCAGGCAGTTCATCACGGTGCCGAGCATGCCCATGTAGTCGGCCCGGTTCCGCTCCATGCCACGCTGCTGGAGCTCGGCGCCGCGGAAGAAGTTGCCGCCGCCGACCACCACGGCGACCTGGACGCCGGCCCGGGCCACCTCGGCGACCTGCTTGGCGATCGAGTTCACCACGTCGGGGTCGACGCCGAGCTTGCCGCCGCCGAACACCTCACCCGACAGCTTGAGCAGCACCCGGTGGTAGGCCGGATCGAACGGCGAAGAGGCCGGTCTCGTCTCGGTACCCAGGGCTTCCGTCACGATTCCGGCCTCCTCGATCGTTGCTTCGTGCTGTCCTCAGTCGGCCAGGGCCTCAGGCGCCGACCTCGAAGCGGGCGAACCGCTTCACGGTCACGCCGGCCTCGTCGAGCACGGCCTTCACGGTCTTCTTGCTCTCCTGGACCGACGGCTGCTCGAGCAGCACGACCTCCTTGAAGAAGCCGTTCACCCGGCCCTCGACGATCTTCGGCAGCGCCTGCTCCGGCTTGCCCTCCTCGCGGGCGGTCGCCTCGGCGATCCGCTTCTCGTTCTCGACCGTCTCGGCCGGGACCTCGTCGCGGGTGGTGTACAGCGGGCGCATCGCGGCGGCCTGCATGGCGGCGCCACGGGCGGCCTCGACGTTGTCGCCCTCGAACTCGACCAGGACGCCGACCTGAGCCGGCAGGTCCGCGGCGCGCTTGTGCATGTACGCCGTCACCTGGCCGTCGAACACGGCCACCTTGCCGAGCTCGAGCTTCTCGCCGATCACCGCGGCCAGCGCCTCGATGTTCTCGGCGACGCTCTTGCCGTCGGCCAGCTTCTCGCCGAGCAGGCCCTCGATGTCGCCGACCTTGCTCGCGGCGGCGTGCGCGACGATGTCGGCGGCCAGCTGCTGGAACTGCTCGTTCTTGGCGACGAAGTCGGTCTCGCAGTTGAGCTGGACCAGCGCGTTCTCCGCCGCGGCCAAGCAGGAACGAGTAGATGTCCAGGATCCACAGCTGCTCGGTGCTGTCCGCACC
>NZ_JBSFBL010000130.1:0-4680 GCF_053592935.1 Kribbella sp. NPDC002412 | reverse complement strand
GTCATTTCAGATATGATCTTCTCTGAAGTAATCGTTACAGGAGGCAGCGGGTGGCGGGCGTGGACGAGTTCAAGGAGAACGAAGACCTCCCGAACACCACGAACCCCGACGACTGGGCCCGCATCTCCGGCAAGAAGGGCGAGCGGATCGTCTACATCCGGACGCTCATCTCCGGCAAGCAGGGCACCGAGCCGGGCCGCTCCATCGACACGGCCACGAACACCGGTCAGTACCTGTAAGACCGTCGTACCGGCTGCCCCTGGACACCACTGTCCGGGGGCAGCCGGCGTTTGGGCGGGTCGGTCTGGGCGGGTGTCCTGCCGTTGCACATCTTCGGCAGAACGTCGGTATGGGGTGCCGCGGAGGGGTGCGCCGGGGTTTTCCCTGATCCCTCGACAGCGCCCATCGGCGGTACCTTTTCGGTATGGGGACGGACGAGGTGCGCAAGGACCTGCGGGCGGCGGCGGCCGCGCGGCAGGAGCTGGGGCCGGAGTACGAGGACGCGATCATCGAGAGCTTCCTCGAGAAGCTCGACGCGCGCGAGGCCGCGCGGCACGGGAACGAGGCGGAGCTCCGGTCGCGGGACCAGGTGCTGGAGGCGGTCGGCCTGAAGCGCCGCGAGACCGATCCCGGTGGCCTGGCGCTGGCGATCATCTCCGTCGTCGCCG
The DNA here is from genome assembly GCF_053592935.1 of Kribbella sp. NPDC002412. Classification (NCBI taxonomy): domain Bacteria; kingdom Bacillati; phylum Actinomycetota; class Actinomycetes; order Propionibacteriales; family Kribbellaceae; genus Kribbella; species Kribbella sp. NPDC002412. Next base: position 4,012 of record NZ_JBSFBL010000130.1, on the reverse strand, counting down.
CGATCCCGGTCACCGCGATCGCCGCCGACCTCACCGGACTCCCCGGCATGATCGTCAGCTGGGCCGGGCTGGTCGGCATCAACCTGGCCCGCAACTCCCGCCGCAACCCCGGCTGACTCAGACCAGGGTCCGCACGTACGGGCCCAGCAGCGCAGTCGTGTCCGGGACGAACGGCCACTCGTCCAAACGCCGTACAAGCTCGTCAGGGGCCATCCAGGCGCCCCAGGAGACCTCTTCGGGCTGGTGGGTGACCGGGCCGTCCCAGACGCACGTGTAGAGGTACGCGTGGTAGTTGGTGGACTCGTCGGCGTAGTCGCCTTCCGGGAGCTTCACGAGCTCGGCGCCGGTGATCCCCAGCTCCTCGGCCAGCTCCCGTACGACGGCGTCGTACGGGTCCTCGCCGGCCGCTATGACACCACCCGCGGAGAAGTCGTAACACGCCGGGAAGACGTCCTTGGTCGCCGTCCGGCGGTGCACGTAGATGTCACCGGCCGGATTCCGGACGAGTACGCCGGTGGCGGCGTGGCGCAGGTTGTCGCGGCGCATCACCGATCGCGGCGCCGATCCGGTGACATGGTTGTCGTCGTCCAGGATGGCCACGATTTCGTCCACGCGGGAGTTTCACACGTAACCCTGTGGACACGGCAACCGCTTTAGCGGCCGGTACCGCGTAGGCTCGTTCGCATGAGTGTTCGGCGGATCATGGGGACCGAGACCGAGTTCGGTATCTCGGTCCCAGGCCAGCCCGGGGCTAACCCGATGCTGACCTCGAGCCAGGTGGTGAACGGCTACGCCCAGACGCAGCCGCTCGCGCGCAAGACCAGGTGGGACTTCGACGAGGAGCACCCACTGCGGGACGCGCGCGGCTTCGACCTGAGCCGGGAGGTGGCCGACTCGAGCCAGCTCACCGACGAGGAGACCGGCCTGGCCAACGTGATCCTCACCAACGGCGCCCGGCTGTACGTCGACCACGCCCACCCGGAGTACTCGGCGCCCGAGACCACCAACCCGCGCGACGTGGTGGTCTGGGACAAGGCCGGCGAGCTGGTGATCATGGAGGGCGCCCGGCAGGCTCGGCAGATCCCCGGCGCGCCGCCGCTGAATCTCTACAAGAACAACACCGACAACAAGGGCGCGTCGTACGGCTCGCACGAGAACTACCTGATGCGCCGCTCGACCCCGTTCGCGTCGATCGTGCGGCACCTCACCCCGTTCTTCGTGAGCCGTCAGGTGGTCACCGGCGCGGGCCGGGTCGGGATCGGCCAGGACGGCACCGCGCACGGCTTCCAGATCAGCCAGCGGGCCGACTACTTCGAGGTCGAGGTCGGCCTGGAGACGACGCTGAAACGGCCGATCATCAACACCCGCGACGAGCCGCACGCGAACCCGGACCGCTACCGCCGCCTGCACGTGATCATCGGTGACGCGAACCTGTCCGAGATCTCGACGTACCTGAAGGTCGGGACGACCAGCCTGGTGCTGTCGATGATCGAGGACGGCTGGCTGACCGACGACCTGAGCGTCGACCGCCCGGTCACCGCGCTGCACGAGATCAGCCACGACCCGACCTGCACGCACCTGATGACGCTGAAGGACGGTCGCAAGCTGACCGCCGTACAGCTCCAGACGGAGTATCTCGAGCAGGCCCGCAAGTACGTCGAGGACAAGTACGGCGACGACGCCGATCGGCAGACCAAGGACGTGCTGCACCGCTGGGAGCAGGTGCTCGACCAGCTCGCCACCGACCCGATGAAGCTGGCCGACCAGCTGGACTGGGTGGCCAAGCTGAAGCTGCTGCAGTCCTACCGCGACCGCGACGGCCTGGAGTGGGACGACTCGAAGCTGCACCTGGTCGACCTGCAGTACGCCGACCTGCGCCCGGACAAAGGTCTTTACTACAAGTTGGTCAAGGCCGGCCGGATGCAGCGCCTCGTCACCGACGAGGAGATCCGGATGGCGGTCTCGCACCCGCCGACGGACACCCGGGCGTACTTCCGCGGCCGCTGCATGCAGCAGTACGCGCCGCAGGTCGCGGCCGCCTCCTGGGACTCGGTGATCTTCGACCTGCCGGGCAAGGAATCGTTGCAGCGGATCCCCACTTTGGACCCGTTGCGGGGCACCAAGGCGCATGTCGGGGCACTTTTGGACCAGTGCGACACCGCGAGTGACCTGGTTCGCACCATCACTGGGGGTGCCGCCGGGTAGGGTCGCTATTGAGGGTCGGTTGGGCGGCCCTCCCAGCGGTTCTAGGAGGTGTGTGCCATGGCGAAGGACGGCGGTCAGCAGCACAAGCAGCCGAAGCGTTCGTCGACCGAGGAAGAGGTCGAGCAGGTCGAGGCGTCGGAGGACGTCCAGGAGCGCAAGGAGCGGCTCGACGAGGACGTCGACTCGATCCTTGACGAGATCGACGAGGTGCTCGAGGAGAACGCCGAGGAGTTCGTCCGCGGGTTCGTGCAAAAGGGTGGGGAGTGAACCGCTCGATGACATTCGATGCCTCCGGCCGGTTGCCGGAAGCCTTCCTGACCCCAGGCGGCTCGTCGTTCATGGACTTCCTGGCCGGGCACGCGCCCGACCTGTTGCCGGGACGGCGCAGCCTGGGGTCGGCCGACTTCTCCGCCGACGTCCCGCACGGCACGACGATCGTCGCGGCCACCTTCCCCGGTGGTGTCGTGATGGCCGGCGACCGGCGGGCCACGATGGGCAACATCATCGCCCAGCGTGACATCGAGAAGGTGTTCCCGGCCGACGAGTACTCCGCGGTGGCGTTCGCGGGCTCGGCCGGGTTCGGGCTGGAGATGGTGCGGCTGTTCCAGGTGGAGCTCGAGCACTACGAGAAGCTCGAGGGCACCACGCTCAGCCTGGACGGCAAGGCCAACCGGCTGAGCGCGCTGATCCGGGGCAACCTGGCGATGGCGATGCAGGGCCTGGCCGTGGTGCCGCTGTTCGCGGGCTACGACGAGGACATCAAGGGCGGCCGGATCTTCTCCTACGACCCGACCGGCGGGCGGTACGAGGAGACCCACTTCCACAGCGTCGGCTCGGGTTCGCTGTTCGCCCGCGGCGCGCTGAAGAAGCTGTACCGCGAGGACCTGTCCGCGCCCGAGTGCGTCACGGTGCTGATCCAGTCGCTGGTCGACGCCGCCGACGACGACTCGGCGACCGGCGGGCCGGACATGCTGCGGCGGATCTTCCCGGTGGTCGGCGTGGTCACCGCGGACGGTTACCTGCGGCTGCCCGAGGACGAGGTGGCCGACATCGTCGACCGCGTCTGGGCCGAGCGGCACAACCGTCCCGACGGCCCGGCTTCCGGCTCCTTGACCTGACCCATCGACTGATAGAGGACGACACTTTCGATGAGCGTTCCGTTCTACGTCTCGCCCGAACAGCTGATGCGGGACCGGGCCGACTTCGCCCGCAAGGGCATCGCCAAGGGCCGCAGCGCGATCGCGCTGCAGTACGCCGACGGCATCCTGTTCGTCGCGGAGAACCGGTCGCCGGCGTTGCACAAGGTGGCCGAGATCTACGACCGGATGGCGTTTGCCGCGGTGGGCCGGTACAACGAGTTCGAGAACCTGCGGATCGCCGGCGTCCGGCTGGCCGACATGCGCGGGTACTCCTACGACCGGCGCGACGTCACCGGCCGGGCGCTCGCCAACGCCTACGCGCAGACGCTGGGCGCGATCTTCTCCTCCGGCGGTGAGAAGCCGCTCGAGGTGGAGATCCTGGTCGCCGAGATCGGCGCCAGCACCGCCGAGGACCAGATCTACCGGCTCACCTACGACGGCTCGATCGCGGACGTCCGCGGGTACGCCGTGATGGGCGGGCCGGCCGAGCAGGTCGCGGACTACGTCGGCGAGCACTACCAGGAGGGCATCTCGCTGGCCGGCGCGCTCCGGCTCGCGGTGGACGCGCTCGGGCACGACAGCAACGAGGTCCGGGAGCTGACCCCGGACCAGATCGACACCACGCACCCCGTCGTACGGCGGGGGCACGTCGAACATCACGATGTCCG
>NZ_JBSFBL010000129.1:0-4693 GCF_053592935.1 Kribbella sp. NPDC002412 | reverse complement strand
GCCGCGCCCGAAGGCGCGGCACCTGGCTTCCATCTCATGAGTGCTGGCTGGTTGGGACTGGGCGGTAGCAGACGTCGATTTCGTTCCTTGGGTTGCCGCCGTTGAGGAGTTCCAGGTCGATGGGCGAGCCGCCGGGGTTGTCGAACAGCCGGATCCCGTCCCCGAGCAGGACCGGCGCGGTGTGCAAGTCGATCTCGTCGATGAGGCCGCGTTCGAGGAGTTGCCGGCCGATCGAGGCCGGGGGAAGGCATCGAAACCGTCCCGGCCGCCGAGGGACGGCGCCGGTGGTCGCTGATGTACTCCTGGGTGATGTTGGGACGCGCGTTGGTGATGCCGTTCATCCAGCCCATGGCGTGTGGTCGCCCTTTTGCCGACCACCGCGATCCGCTGAGCCGGCCCGACCCCAGCGCGTGCGTCAGATCGGCAGCGGATCGTAGTTGGCGCCGAACGGGGCGTCCGGCCTCGTGAACTCCCCCATCAGCGCGCGCCTCAGGGGCGTGGTGCGCTCGAGGAACTCGGGGTCGTTGCTGAACCGGTCGGCCATGCGGACCCACGGTGGGCTGTAGACGTAGTGCGTCGTATAGCGGTCGTAGTCGCCGTCGTGGCGGAAGGTTCGGTGCCAGACGCCGTTGTGGAACACCAGAGCCGCCCCGGCCTCGGCGCACACGACATGGCCGATCGCGATGTCGTCGTTGGGCTCACGGATCGAATCAGGCAGACCGACCCGCGAGCGGTGGCTACCGGGAATCATCTCCATATTGCCCATGCCGGGCACAGTCTGATCGGTGAGCAGGTACGACACGCGGAGCTGAAGCAAGGGAACCGGGTATCCCAGGTCCTTGAAGTCGAACGCGGACGATCCGTCCTGGTGCCACCGGCCGTTGCCCGCGTGCGCCGGCTGCATGGTGTTCCAGCCGGCCTGCAGCACGAACCGGTCGCCGAGCAGACCCTGCACCTTCGGAAGGACGTCAGGATGATCGATCAGCCGCTCGAGAACCGGCTCGCTCTCGTACGTCCGGCCGATCTGCCCGAACTCGCGGTCGCGGCTCTCGTGCAGACGCCGCGAAACGTCGTACGCCTCCGCGGCCTCGTCCTTGGTCAAGACGTTGGGGATCATGAAGTAGCCCCACGACTCGAAGATGAAGCGATCGGTCTCGGTCAGCTGGCCTTTGTCGACAACGGGATCGAGCATCACTCTGTCCTTTTCTTCGATCGGCTGGTGGTCAGCGCAACAGCCACCACTCGAGGCAACCCGCGGATGGTGGCTGTCAGTGTCCGCTGAGTACTCAGACCTCAGCGCACGATCCAATCCTGCCGCCCGCCGCACCGCCGAAAAAGGGCCAACTCCCCGGATTGGCATCCAACTCAGAACTCACCGGCCCGCCTGCTGATGCTTTGGCTCTGGTCGCGGAGGAATCGGGCCGCCGACTCGGTTTTCGCGAGTTGTGCGGCGCGGGCGTAGGCCGCGGCAGCTTCATCGTGTCGGCCGAGTCGGTGCAACATCGAGCCGCGAACGGCGTGCAGCGGGTAGTAGCCGGCCAGTTCGCCGGCGATCGCGTCGACGAGGCGCAGACCTTCAGCAGGCCCGCGGGTTTCGGCGACGGCGGCCGCTCGGTTCAGTGCCACGACGGGTGTCGGCATGACGGCGATCAGGCGGTCGTAGAAGCGGACGATCGCGGCCCAGTCGGTGTCCTCGTAGCGGCTCGCAGCGCAGTGCATGGCCTGGATCGCGGCTTGCAGCTGGTACGGCCCAAGCTGACGGCGGCGCAGACAGGCCAGCACAAGCTCCTGCCCCTCGGCGATCAAGGTGCGATCCCACAGCGATCGATCCTGGTCTTTCAACAGCACGTCGCCGTCGGCTCCGCGCGCAGGCACCCGCGCGTCGCTCAGCACCATCAGAGCGAGCAGGCCGTCGACCTCCGGTTCGTCTCGGCCCAGGCCAGCGCCGCGTCGAGGTCCTCGGCGTCGATGATGTAGAAACCGCCGAGATGCTCCTTCGCCTCCACGAACGGCCCGTCGGTCGTCACCTTGTCCAGGCCAGTGCCGCCCCGGACGACGGTGGTCGCATCAGGGCTGTGCAGAGCGCCGCCGAACACGAACGCGCCGGCTCGTTCCATCTCCTCCTCGAGCGCGATCACGCGCCCCATGAAGGCCTGCAGCTCCGCCGCGGTGGACGGTCCATTTCCTTGCGCCTCGTACACCGACAAGAGGTACTGGTTCATCTGAGCTCCCCGGTTCCGCGGGACCATCCCGCTCCGACCTGATGACGAACGACGAGGGCACGATCAGGACAGCTTTGAGGATCATTTTTGTCCCTGGTCGCGTCTAGTCTGCGCTCATGAACCGGATCGACCGTCTGTACGCCCTGGTCGAAGAGCTGCGCGCCGCCGGAGCGAGGGGCCGGACCGCGCGACAGCTGGCCGGCCACTTCGAGGTCAGCGTCAGGACCATCGAGCGCGATCTCAGTGCGCTCGGGCAGGCCGGCGTACCGCTTGCCACCAAGCAGGGCCGCACCGGCGGCTACACCGTCGACCGGTCGATGAGCCTGCCTCCGCTCAACTTCACCTCCCGCGAGGCAACCGCGATCGCGGTCGCGCTGAGCCGCAGCGACCATGTGCTGTTCTCCCGCGACGCCCGCAGCGCACTCCAGAAGATCGTCGCCGCCATGCCGGAGCGCGCCCTCGAGGAGGCGCGTACGGCGGCCGCGAAAGTGCGCCTGCTCGTCCAGCCGGTCCCGGATCCGGACGCGGAGATCGCCGAACAGATCTGGCGAGCCGTACACGACAACCACGTGCTGCGGATCGCCTACATCGATGTCGGCGGCGTCCAGACCGAGCGAGAGGTGGAGCCGCAACACGTTGTCGTCGGTCCCAACGGCTCGTATCTGACCGCCTGGTGCCATCTGCGGCAGGAGGACCGGGTGTTCCGGATGGATCGCATCACCCGGGCCGAGCGCAGCCCCACCATCCCCCGATCGAGGCCGACCGTCCACGATCCGCAGGTCGACGGCCACGTGACCAAGCTGCCCGAGTCCGCACTTCTTCCCCCCAACACCGACATAGGAGTGTCGCCGGCGCCTGCGACGGTGGGTTCGACCCGCCGCTCCGGCGGGTGAATCGCACGACGAAGGAGTCCCCATGACCACCCCAGCTCCCGGCACCCTGGCCTGGTTCGAGGTCGCCACCAGCGACCCCGACGGTGCGCAGAAGTTCTACGGCAGCCTGTTCGACTGGACCTTCGACGCCGACGGCCCGGCCGCGACCGGAGGCATGGACTATCGCAACATCAAGGCTTCCGGCGCCGAGGCTCCGATGGGCGGCATTTTCGGCACTCGCGGTCAGGTCCCCGACCACGCGGTCTTCTACATCCTCGTCGCCGACGTCGAAGCCACCTGCGCCGATGCCGAGCAACTTGGCGGATCAGTCATCAGCAAGCACCTCGATCCCGGCCCGGGCGCCCCGGCGTTCGCCTACCTGCGCGACCCGTCCGGCAACCAGTTCGGCGTCTTCACCCCACCGGCCGCCTGATGCCACCAAGCTCCACGCGCAACTCCCCGCCGGATCCGTCCGGCGGGGAGAACCCGCACGACCTGTACGACGAACTCACCGACGACCTGCTCTACGACCCGGCGGTCGGCCGCTCCACGATCATGGGTCACCCCTGCGTCCGGCTCGCCGGCCGCTTCCTCGCGTCGTACGACGCCAAAACCGGCCACCTGGTCGTGAAGCTGCCGGCCGCACGCGTGGCCGAACTCGTTGCCACAGGCACCGGCCAGCAGTTCGCGCCGGCCGGCAAGGCCTTCCGCGAATGGGTTGCGATCCCGGTCGTCGAGCACGAGCTCTGGCAGAGCCTTCTCGCCGAAGCTGTCGCGTTCGCCCGCCAATGCCTAGGCGGGAAGCAGTGAGTGGGTCAGCGTGATTCGAGCAGGGATTTCAGGCGAGTGAGATCCTTCTGGTTGGCGCGGCGCATCGCCGCCGACATCAGCGGCGCGGCAACGCCCGCGAAACCCGACGGCTCGCCGCGGTGGCGCAGCGACATGTGCGTGGAGCGGTCACCGGACGGCGACCAGCGATAGCTCGTCTCCATCGGAAACGGGCCCTGGGCGGTCCGCATCACCAGCCGCTCCAGCGGAACCAGCTCGACGACCTCGTAGGTGTAGGCGAGCCGCCGGCCGAGGAAGTGCGCCACGAAGTCCATCCGCGATCCGACCGCGACCGGCGGCTCGGTCCGCCACCGCACCGACTCGATGTTGGCGTACCACTCGGGCGCGTTCGACGGATCCCCGACGTACTCGGCCACCTCCTGCAGCGGCCGGTCGATCACGACCTCGGTCAGTACGTCGACCGCCATCAGGTCTCCTGGCCGAAGCACGGCGCCGGCCTGCCGGCAGCCAGGGAGCGCCGCCTCTGCGCCCAGCCGAACGTGACGTTCCGGTACATCGTCCCACCCCATCGAAGCCGGCGGCCCCGGTCTCAGAGCGCCCCCAACGCTCATTTCCTTCAACAGTCACTGTGCGACTCAGACCATGTCAACCGTGACCCACCCCAGCCGCCCAATCCACCACCTCGACACCGTCGCAGCGTGCCGGAGATCGAGGACGCCGATGCTCGCGAGGCGGCCGAGTTGCTCGCCTCGCCGCGGCTGCCAGAGCAGCGGGTCGCCGGGCTCCCTGGCCAGCAACTACTCGGTCGGG
>NZ_JBSFBL010000128.1:0-4771 GCF_053592935.1 Kribbella sp. NPDC002412 | reverse complement strand
ACGAACTGGGTGGCGGCTGGCTGCACGTGGCCGGCGCGAAGGTCGGCAAGCGCGCGTTCCTCGGCAACTCCGGTATGACGGCGCCGGGCCGCAGCGTGCCGAAGAACGGCCTCGTCGCGGTGCTGAGCGCGGCCCCGAAGAAGTCCAAGGCCGGTACGTCGTGGCTCGGATCGCCACCCGTGAAGCTGCGGCGCCAGGCGATCGAGGGCGACCAGAGCCGGACGTTCAACCCGCCGCTCAAGCTGAAGGTCGCGCGGGCGCTGGTCGAGCTGTGCCGGTTCGTGCCGATGATGTGCACGGTCGCGATCGCGATCGGCGTGCTGCTCGCGTTGCAGGCGCTGGACGTGTGGCTGGGCCCGTGGTGGACCGTGCTGCTGTCCGGTGCGGTGATCCTCGCCGCCGGCGCGGTCGCGGGCGGGATGGCGACGGTCGCCAAGTGGGTGATCGTCGGCCGGACCCGCGCGGTCGAGTACCCGCTGTGGAGCTCGTTCGTCTGGCGCAACGAGGTGGTCGACAGCTTCGTCGAGCTGGTCGCCGCGCCCTGGTTCGCCAACGCCGCCGCCGGCACGCCGGTCCTCGCCCTCTGGCTGCGGACCCTCGGCGCCAAGATCGGCAAGGGCGTCTGGTGCGAGACGTACTGGTTGCCGGAGGCCGACCTGGTCACCCTCGGCGACGGCGCCACGGTGAATCGCGGTTGCGTGCTGCAGACGCACCTTTTTCATGATCGAGTTCTCTCCATGAGCACAGTCACCTTCGGGCCGGGGGCGACCCTCGGGCCCCATGGCATCGTCCTGCCGGCCGCGAGTGTGGGAGCAGGAGCTACCATCGGGCCGGTGTCTCTCGTGATGCGTGGTGAAGGTGTGCCTGCCGGGACGCGCTGGGCCGGAAACCCGATCGCACCCTGGCAGGGCTGATGGTTGCCCGCAACGTCGGGCAGCCGGGTGCGTCGAGCGCAGGCGACCCGTACGTGCCCTCGCACGGCAATGGCGGCTACCACGTCGAGTCCTACGAGCTCGACCTCGACTACCGGGTCAACAGCAACCGGCTGACCGGCAAGGCGACCATCACGGCGGTGGCCAACCAGGCCCTGTCCCGGATCAGCTTCGACCTGGCCGGCCTGCGGGTGTCGAAGGTGTCGGTGAACGGCCGCCGCCCGCAGCGCTACACGCACCGGGCCGGCAAGCTGCACATCTCGGCGAACATCATGGATGGCGCCGAGTTCGTCGTCGACGTCCAGTACGCCGGGAACCCCAAGCCGGAGGACAGTCCGTGGGGTGAGCTGGGCTGGGAGGAGCTCACCGAAGGCGTGATCGTCGCCAGCCAGCCGAGTGGCGCCGCGACCTGGTTCCCGTGCAACGACCACCCCGGCGACAAGGCCCACTACCGGATCACGATCACCACCGACTCGCCGTACCACGTGGTCGCGAACGGGCGGCTGGTGTCCCGCCGGGTGAAGGCCAGCCGGACCACCTGGGTCTACGACCAGGCCGCGCCGATGGCGACGTACCTGGCGACCGTGCAGATCGGCCGGTACGACGCGATCGACCTGGCCGCGGCACCGGTGACGACCCGGGCCGTGCTGCCGGCCTCGTTGATGCGCAACGCGCGCGTGGATCTCGGCCGGCAGCAGGACATGATGAAGCTGTTCTGCCGGCTGTTCGGGCCGTACCCGTTCGGCGCCTACACGGTCGTGGTCACGGACGACCCGTTGGAGATTCCGCTGGAGGCGCAGGGCATCTCGGTGTTCGGCAGCAACCATCTGGATGGCCGGCGCGGGTCCGAGCGACTGGTCGCGCACGAGCTGGCGCACCAGTGGTTCGGCAACAGCCTGACCCCGGCGAGCTGGCAGCACATCTGGCTGAACGAAGGATTCGCCTGCTACGCCGAGTGGCTGTGGTCCGAGGCGTCGGGCGGCCTGACCGCGACGCAGCAGGTGTCGAAGGCGCACTCCCGGTTGAAGAGCCTGCCGCAGGACCTGCTGCTGTCGGATCCCGGGCCGGAGCTGATGTTCGACGACCGGCTCTACAAGCGTGGCGCGATCACCTTGCACGCGCTGCGGCAGCACCTTGGCGACGACGCGTTCTTCGACCTGCTGCGGACCTGGACCAGGACCTATCGGCACGGCTCGGTGACCACGGACGACTTCATCACGATGGCCGTGTCGTACAGCCCGGACGAGGACGCCGTTCGGGAGCTGTTCGAACAGTGGCTGGATGCAACGGACCTGCCGACCCTCAAGACCGGGCGACCTCGGCAGCGGCCTTGACGAAGCGCTCGGTGAGCGGGGTCCTGGTGGCCCAAGCCGCGCCGATCCACCACGTGGCGGCCCGGCCGGTCAACGGCACGAGACGAAGCCCCGGCGGCGCGATGCGTTCGGCAGACACCGGTACGACGGCGGGCCCGGCGCCGGCCGCGACCAGGGCCAGCACGGTCTGCAGGTCGGCCGCCTCCTGCAGGACACCGGGATGGCAACCGAGCTCGCCGTACAGCCCCTGAATCTGCGCGGTCAGCCCCGGACCCCGCGCCGGGACCAGCCGGACGAGTGGCCGGCCGTCGAGCCAGGCGCCGACATCACGCGGTACGTCGACACCATCAGCGACCGCGAGAGCCAGCCGGTCGCGTCGTAACCGCAGGTGTTCAAGGCCAGCCGGCACCGGTAGCCGGACGAACCCGATCTGCAGGCTGCCCGCGAGCAGCCGTTCGCACTGGACCGCCGACGACATGTCGTCCAGTGACACCGCGACACCGGGCCAGCGGCTACGGAAGAGCGCGACAGCTCGCGGCGCGAGGTCGATCCCGGAGAGCCCGAACCCGATCGCCAGCGACCCCTCGCTACCCGCTGCGACCAGGGCTGCCCGGCGGTCGAACGCCTCGGCCCGGTCGAGCAACTCCAGAGCGTCAGGAAACAGCAGTTCTCCGGCCGGGGTCAGCCGGGCACCGTGCCGGCCGCGGCTGAACAGCACCGAGCCGACCCGGCGCTCGAGCACCTGGATCTGCTTGGTCAGCGCGGGCTGGCTGGTCGACAGCTCCTCGGCCGCGGCCCCGAAGTTGTGCAGCCGGGCGACCGTGACGAACGCCCGGAGCAGTCGGAGATCCATAACTCCACGATATGGAATCTGACCAAACAGCTATTGGACGTCATGGAAGCATCGGCGTTTCGATAGGGGTATGAACCTCTTTCGCAGCGCCGTCGTCCAGTTCGAGGCGGTGCCGGACCAGCCGGCCGCCAACCTGGCGACCGTCGAGCGGCTGGCCCGCCAGGCAGTCGCCGACGACGCCAAGCTGATCGTGTTCCCGGAGATGTGCCTGCTCGGCTACTGGCACCTCCGCCGGCACACCGCCGAGCGGCTGCACGAGCTGGCCTCGCCCGCCGACGGACCGCTCATCGAGCGGGTCCTTGCCCTGGCCAAGGAGCTGGACGCCGGGATCGGCGTCGGGTTCCTGGAGGATGCCGACGGCAAGCTCTTCAACTCGTACGCCGTCTGCCTGCCGACCGGGGACGTCCACGTGCACCGGAAGCTGCATGCGTTCGAGCACGAGGCGATCGCGAGCGGATCGTCGTACACGGTGTTCGACACGCCCTGGCGGTTCCGGGCCGGAATCCTGATCTGCTGGGACAACAACCTGGTCGAGAACGTCCGGATCACCGCGTTGCTCGGGGCAACCGTCCTGCTGGCCCCGCACCAGACCGGCGGCACCAGCTCCCGCAGCCCGCACGGGATGAAGCCGATCCCGCTGGAGGTCTGGGAGCGCGGGGACCGGGCCGAGATCGAGGCGGCCTTCAACGGGCCGAACGGCCGCGGCTGGCTGCTGCGCTGGCTGCCGTCGCGGGCCCACGACAACGGCCTGTTCGTGCTGTTCAGCAACGGGGTCGGCCGGGACGACGACGAGCTCCGCACCGGCAACGCGATGATCCTGGACCCGTACGGCCGGATCGTCGCCGAGACTCCGGCGCCGGCCGAGTCCGTCGTGGTCGCCGACCTCGACCTGGATCTGGTGCCGCTGGCAACCGGCCGCCGCTGGCTCCGCGGCCGGCGCCCCGAGTTGTACGGCGTCCTGACGCAACCGGCCGGGGACGAGCTGGACCCGCGGGCAGCCCGGTTCTCACCCGACCCGGTGAGCCTGCGAACGCCGCCCGGTCAGTAGACGAGCGCCGTGGCGATGGCCGCGATGCCCTCGCCGCGGCCGGTCAGGCCGAGCCCGTCGGTCGTCGTCGCGCTCACCGAGACCTCGGCGTCGCACGCGGCGCTCATCGCCTTCTCGGCCTCCTCGCGGCGGCCGGCGAACCGTGGCCGATTGCAGATGATCTGCACCGACACGTTCCCGATCTCGAATCCGGCGGCGCGCACCCGGCGGGCAGCCTCGGCCAGCAACGCGGCCCCGGAAGCACCGGCCCATTCGGGCTCCGACGTACCGAAGTTGGACCCCAGGTCGCCCAGCCGCGCCGCACTGAGCAGCGCGTCGCAGACCGCGTGGGCCGCGACGTCGCCGTCCGAGTGACCCGACGGTCCGGACCTCTCCTCCGGCCACAGCAAGCCGGCCAGCCACATCGGCCGGCCCTCCTCCAGCGGGTGGACGTCAATGCCGGTCCCGACCCTGGGAACCTTCACGTCAGCCTCCTGTCCGCCAGCAGCGCCTCGGCCAGCAGCAGGTCCCGCGGCCGCGTCACCTTGAACGCGTCCTCGGACCCTTCGACCGTCACCACGGTCACCCCGAGCCGCTCACACAGCATCGCGTCATCCGTCGCCCCGACGCCACCGGCCGCATGCGC
>NZ_JBSFBL010000127.1:0-4858 GCF_053592935.1 Kribbella sp. NPDC002412 | reverse complement strand
GCCCGCGCGGTCGCGCTGCGCAAGAGCGCGTTCAAGGAGGCCGGCCTGGACCCGGACAAGCCGCCGACGTCGCTGGCCGAGATCAAGGTGGCGGCCGAGAAGCTGACCAAGCGGGACTCGAACGGCGCGATCACCCGCAGCGGGTTCGACCTCGCCTCGCCGACCGGTTTCCGGCAGTCGTTCACCACCTTCCTGGCCTCGACCGGCACCCCGCTCTACGTCGGCGGCGAGCCGAACTTCGACAACCAGCAGGGCCTGGACACGCTGCTGTGGATCAAGTCGATGATCAACAACGTCCAGCCCTACGGTGAGCGCAGCGCGTCGCAGACGGCGCTGGTGTTCAGCGGCAAGGCCGCGATGGGCATCGTCACCGGCGCGGTCGACTGCTCCGAGAAGGGCATCGGCAAGAAGAACTGCGACGACCTCAAGTTCTTCCGCTTCAACAGCGGCAAGGAGATCGAGTACGTCGGTGGCGACCTGGCGTCGATCGGGTCCCGCAGCCGGCACAAGGACGCGGCCTGGGCCTTCATCCAGTCGCTGACCAAGCCGACCACGCTGGACGCGCTGGCCAAGCTGAACCGCAAGATCCCGGCCTACAAGGACGCCAGCAACTCGCCGCAGGCGAAGTCGAACCCGTTGAGCCAGTTCGTCGCCGACGGCCTGGTCTACGCGATCAACGAGAACGAGGTGCCGTCCAACTGGCTCGAGATGCGTGGCAACTTCGACATCCAGCTCACCCAGGCGGTCCTCGGTCAGAAGGATCCCGCCAAGGTGCTGGCCAACCTGGCAGGGCAGAGCAGATGAGTGAGCGTAGCGAGCGAACAAACAACACAGCCACCAAAGTGCTCGTGCCGGAGCCGAGCGCCAGCGAGGTGGAGGCATGAGCACAACGTTGGAACGTCCCGCGGTCAGTGCGCCGCGGAAGGTCGCACCCGCCAAGGACAGCCGGACGCTGATCCGCGGCCAGGCCCGGGCCGGCTGGATCCTGCTGTCCCCCGCGCTGCTGCACTCCGGGGTCTTCATCGTCATCCCGGTGATCGCCGTCCTGGTGCTCAGCCTCACCGACTACAGCTTCGGTGACTCCTGGGCCTGGGTCGGGTTCGGCAACTATGCCGACCTGTTCCGCGACGTCGACTTCCAGGCGTCGCTGTGGAACACCGTGCTGTACGCGCTGGTGGTGATCCCGGTCTCGATGGCGATCGCGCTGGCGGTGGCGGTCGGGCTGAACCAGAAGATCAAGGCGCTCGGCTTCTTCCGGACCGCGTTCTACGTCCCGACGGTGACCGCGACGGTCGCGATCGCCACCGTCTGGTTGTGGATCTACAACCCGGGTTCCGGCCTGGCGAACGGGTTCCTCAGCCTGTTCGGCTTCGCGCCCACGCAGTGGCTGTCCGACCCGGCGACCGCGCTGCCCTCGCTGATGGTGATCGGCGTCTGGCAGGGCCTGGGCACGAAGATCATCATCTACCTGGCCGCGCTGCAGGGCGTCTCGCGGGACCTGCTGGAGTCGGCCGAGATCGACGGCGCCGGCCGCTGGCAGAAGTTCGCCAACGTGACCTGGCCGGCGCTGGGCCCGGTGCAGTTCTTCGTCCTGATCACGTCGATCGTCGGCACCTTCCAGGTCTTCGACCTGGTCTACGTGATGACCCAGGGCGGCCCCGGCACCGAGACCCGGGTGCTGGTGCTGGACATCTACCAGAACGCGTTCACGGACCTGAAACTCGGCTACGCGTCCGCCGAGACGGTGATCATGATGATCGTGATCGCCGCGTTCATCGGCGTCGGGCGCCTGCTCCAGAAGGCGGATGCCAATGACTAGCGTGACTGTGGCCGGCCCCGCGGCCGCGCCGAAGCCGTCGACGATCACGGTCGGCCGGATCCTGTTGTACGTCGTGCTGACGATCGGCGCGGTGCTGATGATCACGCCGTTCGTCTGGATGGTGCTGACCGCGCTGAAGAGCAACCAGGAGATCATGGAGTTCTCCTGGCTGCCGAACGAGCTGCGCTGGCGCAACTTCACCGAGGCGATGGAGACCGCGCCGTTCCTGCGCTACTTCCGCAACAGCCTGATCATCGCGGTCGGTGAGACCGCGTTCACCCTGGCGGTCTGCACGACGGCCGGGTACGCGCTGGCCAAACTGCCGCTGCGCGGCTCGAAGGCGTTGCTGAACTACTTCATCGTGCTGCTGCTGGTGCCGTTCCAGATCATCCTGGTGCCGCTGTTCCTGATCGTGAAGTCGATCCCGCTGTTCGGCGGCAACAACATCCTCGGCCAGGGCGGGATCGGCTGGCTGAACTCCTGGTGGGGCCTGATCATCCCGCTCGGCGCGGCGCCCCTGTTCACCTTCCTGGCCCGGCAGTTCTTCGTGTCGCTGCCGGACGAGCTGGCCCAGGCGGCCCGGGTCGACGGGCTGGGCGAGTTCGGCATCTTCTGGCGGATCATGACGCCGCTGATCAAGCCGGCCCTGATCACCATCTGCGTGTTCCAGATCGAGGCGGCCTGGAACGGTTTCCTGTGGCCGTTGATGATCACCACGTCGGACTCGATGCGGCCGCTGCAGCTCGGGCTGGCGATCTTCGCGCAGAACCCGGACGACATCCAGTGGCCTTACCTGATGGCCGGTACGGCGCTGGCCGCGCTGCCGATGATCGTGCTGTTCGTGTTCGCCCAGAAGCGGTTCATCGAGGGAATGGCGAACGTCGGAATCAAGGGTTAGCCGCGCACCTGATTCCGGGGGCAGAAACCTCGTACAGGTGCTCACCCCGCCCCGGGTGAGCACCTGCGAGGCCCCCCACAACATGCGGTGGTCCCGAAGAAACACCGGAGCTTCCCACTCGGTCCCCCCGCCGGGTCGCTCACCCGTTTATCGGCACAGTGTGGCCGTCGTTACATCATTCGTCCGGATTTCTGGTGGACTTTCCGGAGGATTTCTTCGGGTTCCTGCGAAATGCCGCTTTCTTACTACGTTTCGCGGCCGGCGCGCGACGGTGGGTAGGCGGGCCTGCTCCGGGGAACCGGCGTGAGATGCGGATCCGTGTGCTCACCCTGAATGTCCAGCACGACGCCGGCGACCCTCGCCGTACCGAGCTGATCAATGCCGAGCTCCGGCGGCTGGAGCCGGACCTGGTCGCGCTCCAGGAGGTCTGCGATCACCAACTCAGCGAGCTGATCGAAGGCACCGGGCTGACGCACACGACGCACCAGTCCGAGTTGCTGGTGTCCCGTTGGCGTCACGGTTCGGTGGTCGCGTCCCGGTGGCCGCATCGCGTCGTCGACGTGGCGGAGCACCGCCCGTCGGCGACGTCGGACGACCATTGGTGGACGCTGACCGCGGCGGTCGACGTACCCGAGTTGGGTGAGTTGCTGTTCATTCACCCGTCGACACCGTGGCGACTCGATCAGGCCGCGGCCCGCGAGCAGCAGTTGATCGCGGCGGTCGAGGTGGACGAGCTGCATCGCTTCCCGTTGCCGTCGATCATCGCCGGCGATCTGAACGCGACGCCGAAGTCGGCGGGCATCCGCTACCTGGCCGGCTTGCAGGCCCTCGGTGGGCGCAGCACGCACTACCACGACGCTTGGGCGGTCGCCGGCGAAGGCCTCGGCTTCACCTGGACCGTTGCCAACCCACTCGCGGCCGAGGAGATCGAGAAACTGATCGGCCAGCAACGCCACCGGCGCCGAATCGACTACATCTTCGTCGGCTCCGCGCACTCCCACCCGAACGCACGCGCCAGAGTCCTGCGCGCCGAACTGGTCGGCGACGCCCCCGTCGACGACATCTGGCTCAGCGACCACTTCGGCGTACTCGCCGACCTCGACTACGAACTGACCTGATCGCCGGCTAGCTGACGTGGACGTGGACGACGTGACGGACGAGGGGGAGTGACCGGGCGCGGAGGTTGCCGCCGGCACCTTCCAGGAGGTCGTGCCTCGTCAAAGAACCCGTTGTGCGGTTAGGATTCACGACGTGACTGCCGGGTCGGCCCTTCGTGGCCATTCACGAGTCGGGTTCCCGGCCGCCTTCTGAGCGCCGGTGCGGCCGCTCGCGGCCCGCCCTCGTTTCTCCTTGCTGACAAGGTCATTTCCGCAGGCCCGAAACCATCGAGAGAGAAGCGAATCCTGAACGAAATCATCGAGAACTTCCGCGCGAACGCCGGCCAGGCCGGCGACGGCAGGTACCTGCTGCTGACCACCACCGGCGCTCGCTCGGGCAAGCAGCACACCGCGATCCTCGGGTACTACCCGGACGGGGACCGCGTCCTCGTCGTCGGCTCGGCCGGCGGCGGTCCCAAGCATCCGGACTGGTACCACAACCTGGTCGCCAACCCCGACGTCACGATCGAGACCGGCCTGTTCACCTACCCGGCGACGGCCGTCGTGCTGCGCGGCGCCGAGCGCGACGAGGTGTTCGCCCGGCTCGTCGAGGCCGAGCCCGGGTGGGGTGAGTACCAAGAGCGGACGACCCGGACGATCCCGGTGGTCGCGCTGGTCCAGCCACCCGGCCCACCCGGCGGCGGTAGTGACGGGTCGGTCGCCGATTTCCTCAAGCGGATCCACACCGTGTTCCGCCGCGAGCTGGCCTTGATCCGCCAGGAGGTCGCCACCGCCGGCACGGCCGGCCTCGGCGCCCAGCTCCGGATCAACTGCCTCACGCTCTGCCAAGGCCTGCACAACCACCACACCGGCGAGTCCCTCGGCCTGTTCCCTGCCTTGGCCGACCAGCATCCAGAGTTGGCCGACGCAATCGCCGTACTGCAGTCCGAGCACGATCAGATCGCCGTACTCCTGGAGGAGCTGGAGAAGCACCTCTCGGAGCCGTCTCCGGACCTGCTTCCGCAGGTGGATCGCCTGGTCGAC
>NZ_JBSFBL010000126.1:0-5116 GCF_053592935.1 Kribbella sp. NPDC002412 | reverse complement strand
CTCCCCCCCCTCTCTTCTTCCCTGTCTTTCTCTGTGTTTTTCTTTGTGTCTTCCTCTCGCTCTCCCCGCTCTTCACAAACGTTTCACCCACCTCACCACGACCCCCAGCCCCCCCCCCAGCCCGCGCCGCCGGCCCCCCCCCCCCACGACCGGGATGTCTGGTTTCGTCCACGCCTGCATGATCTGGAGCTTATTTGACGTCCTCCCCGCCGTGCACGACGGGGATTCCTTCCGTGCCACTCACGTGGCACTCCGGCGGGTTCCTGCTTCGCCGACAACTGCCGGACTCGTGTCCGGTCTTACACCGTCTCCACAGGCAGTCGCGGCCAGCCCGGCCGCCAGGATATTGCGCGCCGCGTTCTCATCGCGGTCGTGAACGGTCCCACAATCGCACCGCCACTCGCGGATACCGGGTGGCTTCTTGCCACCCAGCATTCCGCACACTGAACACAACTGAGTGCTGGGAAACCAGCGGTCCACTTTCGTCACCGCCCGCCCGTACCGGGCCGCCTTGTCTTCCAGCCTTCGGAGGAACTGGCCCCAGCCGGCGTCGTACACCGACTTCGCCAGCCTGGTACGACCGAGCCCGGCAATCGAGAGGTCCTCGACATGAACCGCTTGATTCTCACGGATCAGACGAAGAGCCGTCTTGTGGGCGTGATCTGCCCGGGCATCCCGGACCTTCCGATGCAACACGGCAACCCGACGACGCGACTTGCTCCGGTTGGCCGAGCCTTTCTGCTTGCGGGACAGAGCCTTGTGAGCCCGCGCGAGACGACGTTCGGCCTTGCGCAGGTGACGCGGGGTTCTCAACCTTCTCCGTTGTGCCGTCCGTGGCCGCGACGGTCGCGAACGTGGACAACCCGAGATCCAGGCCGGCCTGACGCTGGACCTTCGGCAACGGAGTACCTGCAACCTCCACCACGAACGACGCGTAGTAGCGCCCATCCGGCTCCATCATGACGGTGACCGACGACGGGACGGACGGCAACGCCCTGGACCAGCGGACCTTCAATTCACCGACCTTGGCCACGTACAGCCGCTCGCCACGTAGCGAGAACCCGTTGCGGGTCAGGCGGAGGGCCTGGCGATTGGTCTTCTTCCGAAACCGAGGCCGCCCCATCCTCCGATTCTTTCGACGCCCGGACCGCGAGTCGAACCAGTTCGTGTGCGCTCGGCGTGCGTCGTTACACGCCTGGACGAGCGCTACCGACGGCGCTTCCGAGAGCCAGTTCCGTTCAGGAGTGGTCTTCGCCAGCGTCACCACACGCCGCTGAATCTCGCTGTCAGTGAGCTTCTCACCCGCGGCACAGGCCATCCGGCGCAGCAGCAACGAATCATTGAACACCACGCGGACACAGCCGAACACCCGTGCCAGCGCCTGCCTCTGCGGCGCAGTCGGGTACACCCGGTACTTGTAGCGAACGATGCTCACGGAACGTGAGACTATCCGTGGCCCCAGACAGTTTCTGCCGAGAGAGCGCGCATCGACATTTCTCTTCGGCCCAACACCAGCGGCTACCCTGCCCAGACCCTTTCGGCGTACGCGGCGAAGCTCGTCGGCGGCCGGCCGAGGAGCCGCTGAATGTCGGCGGTCGGGGTCGTCAGGTGGCCCTCGTGCATGATCTCGAACATCGCGTTCAGCTCGGTCGCGGCCTCTTCGGGCCAGCCGATGGCCAGCAGCTCGGAGCGGTACTGCGCCTGCGTCAGCGCCACGTACTCGATCGACCGGCCAGAGACCTTGGCGACGACGTCCACCGCTTCGCCGAAGGTGATCGACTCCGGTCCGGACAGCTCGTAGATCCGGCCGTCGTGACCTGACGACGTCAGGACGGTCGCTGCGACCTCGGCCACGTCCTCGACGTCCACGAACGGTTCCCGGACCTCCCCGGCCGGAAGGGCGAGCCGGCCTGCGAGCAGGGGTTCGTGCCAGAGGTCCTCGTCGAAGTTCTGGGCGAAGTTGTTCGCCCGCAGGATCGTGCAGGCCACACCGGACGCCTGCACCGCGCGCTCCGCCTCGGCCATGCCCGCGCCGAAGCGTCCGGCCGCCTTGTCCATGCCACGTCCGGACAGCGCGACGAAGCGCCGTACTCCGGCATCCACTGCCTGGGCGACGAACGGCTCGATCACCGCGGGATCCTCGGGCGCGATCAGGTAGACCGCGTCGATCCCGTGTACGGCGGGCGCCCACGTGCTCCGGTCGGCCCAGTCGAAGCGGGTCTCGCTCGACCGCGACGCGGCCCGTACGTCGGCGCCCCGCTCCCGCAGCCGGGCGACCATCCGGCGGCCGGTCTTACCTGTTGCCCCTAGCACCAAAATCGTCATGGTCCGAGTCAATCCGGCCGCGCCCGCCGAACCCATGGGCGACCGGACCGCGAGCATGTTCGTACGGCCCACCTATCGTGGCTGCGTGGATCCTCTCGACGACCTGCTGCGCGGCCTGCGCGCCGAGGGCGCCGTCCTCGGTACGTCGGTCCTCGCCCCGCCGTACGCGCTCCGCTTCGTCGACGGCGCGGCCCTGACCCTGTGCGCACCGCTGCTCGGCGACGGCTGGCTGGTCGTCGAAGGCGCCGAACCACGCCTGATCCGGCCGGGCGAGACCGCGGTCGTGCGCGGTCCGGCCAAGTTCCTCTTCACCGACGATCCGGCGCGATCAGGCCCGGCTCTCGACGTGTACTGCGACGGCCGGGTCGACTCGCCCGGACCGGTCGACGACGGCACCGTGCTGCTCGCTGGCGCGTACCACGTCCGGCAGGAGCTCCCCCGGCGGCTGCTCGACGAGCTTCCGCCGCTGGTCGTCATCACCGAGGACCACGACTGCGCACCGCTGCGCGACTACCTGCAGGAGCGGATCGCCGCCGGCGCACTCGGCCGGCACGTCGGCCTCGACCGGCTCCTCGACTGGCTGATGGTCTGCACCCTGCGCGACTGGTTCGAGGGCAACCCGCCGCCCTGGTACGACGCCCTCGGCGACGACGTGGTCGGCCCGGTCCTGCACGCGATGCACGGCTCCCCCGCGGCCGGCTGGACGCTGGCCGGCCTGGCCGAGGTGGCGACCGTGTCCCGAACGACCTTGGTACGACGCTTCACCGAGCTGATCGGTCAGGCGCCGCTGGCCTACCTGACCGAGCTTCGGATGACTCTCGCGGCCGATCTCCTGACCGAGCCCGGCGCGACCGTCGCCACGGTCGCCCGCCGGGTCGGGTACGCCGACGCCTTCAGCTTCAGCGCCGCCTTCAAACGTGAACGCGGCGCCAGCCCCAGCACCTACTTGACCGGTCAGAAAGCCGGCCAGGGAATCGCCGGCCAGTCGTCGCTCGGGTAGGGGTAGACGCCGGTCTTCAGCAGCGTGGCGCAGCGCTCGCGGGTCGCGGTCAGCTCGACCGCGGTGATCAGCTCACACAGCTGCTGCCCGAGACCGCCGGCGAGTTGGTCGGCCAGCTTGCGTACGTCGTCCAGGAGGTCGGCCGGGATCGGTTCACCGGCCCAGCCCCACAGCACCGTCCGCAGCTTGTCGTCAGCGTTGAAGGTGACGCCGTGGTCGACGCCGTACACCCGGCCGTCGCCCGGGTTCAGCACGTGCCCGCCCTTGCGGTCGGCATTGTTGACCACGGCATCGAACACGGCCATCTTCCGCAGCGCGTCGGTGTCGGCGTGCACCAGCGTCACCGGGTTGTGCCGGCCGTCGAGCGCGTCGAGCACTCCGATCCAACCCGCCGGCACCCGGCCCTGCGGCACGATGTCGACCAGCTCGGTCTCGCCCGGACCGAGCTCGGCCTCGTCGATCCACAGCTGCACCATGCCCTCGCCGAGCGGCCCGTCCCGCAGCAACGTCGGCGGCACCACCGACCAGCCGAGCGCTTCGGAGACGACGTACGACGCGTACTCGCGCTGCGCCAGCGTGCCGTCGGGAAAGTCCCACAGCGGACGCTCGCCCTGGACCGGCTTGTAGACCACCGTCGCGGACTCGTCGCCCAGGCTCACCGAGCCCTGGAACGTGCCGTTCGACGCCGCCACCAGGCGGCCGTGCAAAGACAGCTCCCCGGAGGCGAGCAGGTCCTGGTCGATCATTCCGGCAGGTGCCTGCGGTAGCCGTTGGCGCGCGGGCAGATGTGCCCGTCGGGATCGATCGGCCGCCCGCAGAACGGGCAGCTCGGCCGGCCGGACGCGACCAGCGCGACCGCCCGCCGGGCGAACGCGCGGGCCTGCTCCTCGCTGATCCGGACGATGAACACCTCGGCGTCCTCGGAGTCCATCGCGGCCTGGACCGGGTCGGACTCCTCGAGCTCGGCCTGCTCGCCGGTGACGACCGCGAACACCTCGATCACCACCCGCTCGGCGTCGGCCTCCCAGGCCAGCGTCATGGTGCCGGCCCGGAACTCCTCCTCGATCGGCTGCTCGAGCGGATCGGTGTCGTCGATCCCCGCCGGCGTCACCGGGTCCCGGTCGAACCGCCGGGCCACCTCGTCCAGCATCACGTCCAGCCGCTCCGCGAGCGCCATCACCTGTTCCTTCTCACAGGCCACCGACGTCAGCCGGGTCCCGGCCCGGGCCTGCAGGAAGAACGTCCTCGCACCGGGTTCGCCCACGGTGCCCGCGACGAACCGGTCCGGGTCGTCGTAGGAATGCACAACACGCGCCATACCTAGACCCTATTACCGTCCGCCGACCACTGCGTCCGAGGACTGCTTCTTGGTCCGGCGCGACTTCGGCTGCGGCTTCGGGACGAGCGACTCCAATTCGCTGCCGGAATCGTTCAGCCGGACCAGGAACGGGCGGGTCTTGGTGTAGGTGATGATCGTCGTCGTAGCCGTGTCCACGACGATCCGCTGGAACGTGTCGAGGTGCTGCGCGAGCGCGTCCGCGACGATCGCCTTGATCACGTCGCCGTGCGAGACCGCCACCCACAGCGCGCCTTCCCCGTGGCTCTGCGCCAGCGCCGCGTCATGGCTTCGTACGGCGTCCACCGCGCGCTGCTGCATCGCCCGCATCGACTCGCCGTTCGGGAACGTCACGGCCGACGGATGCTGCTGCACGACCGGCCACAGCGGGTCCTTCATCAGCGCCGGGTGCTGCTGGTCGCGCTCGGCTCGATGGTGATCGGGTCGTTGCTGTG
>NZ_JBSFBL010000125.1:0-5170 GCF_053592935.1 Kribbella sp. NPDC002412 | reverse complement strand
CGGCTGCGGCTGCCCACCCTGCCGTACGCGATCTCCTGCGGCCAGGTGGTGAAGTTGGTCGGGGTCCTCGGGTGTTTGGCGCTCGGGTGCACGTCGTCGACGTCCGAACCCGGGCCGTCGCAGCCGTCGTCGCCGTTGCCTGGGTCGCCGCAGCCGCCGACTACGCACGTGGGCGCGCTCATTGCCTTCGTGTCCGATCGCGACGGCGTCGACGCGCTTTACCTGATGCAGACCGACGGCTCGAACGTACGACGGCTGACCAAGGCGCTCCCGCCGGTCTCGCACCCCGCATGGTCGCCGGACGGGCGACGGCTGGCGTTCAACGCTGGGTCGTCGGCGGCGAGCGACATCTACCTGATCTCCCACGACGGGACGGGATCGACGCAGATCACCCGCGACGCGGGCGCGAACTTCTACCCGAGTTGGTCACCGGACGGACGTCGACTGGCCTTCAGTTCGAACAGGGACGGAGATTGGGACATCTTCGTGATGGACGTCGACGGTTCGAACGTCCGGCAACTGGTGAACTCGCCCGGGCTGGACGACAAGCCGCAGTGGTCGCCGGACGGTTCGCGGATCGGCTTCGCGACCACACGCAGCGGCGCGCCCGAACTCCACGCGGTCGACCCCGACACGGGTCTCGAACAGCCGCTCCTGCCGCGGCCGGTCCGTGGCATCAACCCGGCCTGGTCGGTCGACGGGTCGCGGTTGGCGTACAACATCGTGACGTCGGCCGGCTTCGACATCGCGGTCGTCGCCGCGGACGGTACCGGCCAGCGCTCGGTGGTGGCCGAGTCGGCGTCGGAGGAACGGCCGCGGTGGTCTCCGGACGGCCGGTCGCTCGCGTACTACTCCGACGCTGGGGGTTCGTGGGACGTCTACGTCGCTGACGTCGAGACCGGCGTAAGCCGGGCTCTGACGAAGGCGCCCGGGTTCGACGGGCAGCCGGCGTGGCAACCGGTGGAGTAGCCCTGCCCTCAACCCGCCGGCCTGGCCCGGACCTCAGGTCCGCTCAGCGTTGTGCGAGGCGCTGGCGTAGGCCGGTGGCTCGGAGCGCCCGGTGGTCGAGGGCCAGGCGAACCGCGGCCTCGGATCCGACGATGCGGACCTGGTCCTGGGAGCGGGTGACCGCGGTGTAGAAGAGTTCGCGGGTGAGGAGCCGGGAGTCTTCGCCGGGCAGCAGCACGGTCACTTCGGCGGCCTGGCTGCCTTGGGCTTTGTGGATCGTCATCGCGTGCAGGGTCTCGACGTTGCCAAGGCGGCCGGGGGCGAAGTCGAGCCGTCCGCGAGTGCTGTCGATGTAGACGCGCAGGGAGCCGTCCGGTCGGCGCACGGTGACGCCCATCTCGCCGTTGTAGATGCCGAGGCCGTAGTCGTTGGCGGTGACCAGGATCGGCCGGCCGACGTACCAGGTGTCCCAGAGTGGGTCTTCGGTCTCCTCGGTGATCCAGCGCTCGACGGTCCGGTTCCAGTACGTGACGCCCCACGGGCCGTCGCGGTGGGCGCAGAGCAGGCGGTGCCGTTGGAGCGCGGCCAGGGCGGCGTCGGCGTTGCCGGATTCGGCGGCTTCCCGGATCGCGAGTGCGTCGGGGAGCAGCGCGGATCGCAGTGTCTCTCGGGGGTCTTCGTCCTCGATGAAGGTGACCCGCTCCCCACCACGGCGGAGCACGGTGAGTACGTCGTCCGGGCGGTTCTCGTGGACCGCGAGCGCCAGGTCGCCGATCTCGCTGCCGAACCGGTGGGACGTGCGCAGCTCGGCTGCCTTCGCATGTCCGCCGGCGACCAGTCCTTCGACCAGGTCGGCGAGGACCGCACCAGCTTCGATGGAGGCCAGTTGGTCGGGATCGCCCACGAGCACCAGCCGGGCGTCGCGCCGTACTGCCTCGAGCAGGCGCGCCATCATCGTCAGCGAGACCATCGAGGTTTCGTCGACGACGACGATGTCGTGCGGCAGCCGATTGTCGCGGTTGTGGCGGAAACGGGTCGACGAGTCCGGGCGCCGGCCGAGCAGCATGTGCAGGGTCCGGGCGTGGAAGTCGCCCAGTCGTGCGGTGTCCGTGTCGGAGAGGCGATGGCGCATCTCGTCGCGGACCGCTTCCTCCAACCGGGCTGCGGCCTTGCCTGTCGGTGCAGTCAGCGCGATCCAGGGACGGCGTTGGCCGGCCTTCTCCGCCTGCTCGGCGAGCAACGCCAGCAGTGCCGCGACCGTGGTGGTCTTGCCGGTGCCCGGACCGCCGGTGAGCACGGTCGTCCATTGCCTGGCCGCTGTCTCCGCTGCGATCCGTTGCTCGTCGTACGACGTACCAGGAAAGAGCCGGCTGAGTCCTGCCTGCAGTGCATCCTCGTCGGCGATCACCGGCGCCGGCTGGCCGGATCGGCGGCGGAGGTCCTGCTCGACCTGCTCTTCCTCTCGCCAGTACCGATCGAAGTAGAGGCGACTGCCTTCGAGCCGAAGCGGCTGGGGTGCGGCGAGCAGTGGGCTGGCCGCGACGGCTGCCAGCCACTCGTCGGGGTCGGGCCAGTCCAGGTCGGCGCCGTCCGGGCCGACCTCTTCGCGGACCTCGGTGAGGTCGAGGCAGACGGAGCCCGCGCGCACTGCCCGGACGACCAGCGCGCAGGCGAGCGCGACCGATTCGTCGCTCTCGCCCAGCATTGACGTCAGCCGAGTCGCGACATGGACGTCGGCCGCGACCAGCACTCCGGCCTGGTTGAAGTCGCGCAGCCTCCCGGCAGCGGTGAGCGCCAGCGAGGCGTCGAACTCGTCGACGGTCGTAGTCACAAGGTCCTCCCGTCGAGCAGGTCTGACAGTTCGAGCACCAGAGCGGGCGGCACTGGCCAGCTGAAAACGCCGGCCGGATGGTCGTCCAGGAGCGGCGTGTCTGGGCCGCACATTCCTCGCAGGTAGACGTAGATGACTCCACCGAGATGGTGGTCGGGGTCGTACGCCGGCAGCCGCCAGCGGAGGTACCGGTGCAGAACGACCGAGTACAGCAAGGCCTGCAGGGGATAGTCGGAGTGCAGCATCGCGGCAGCGAGCTGGTCGCGTCCGTAGTCCGCCGAGGTGGCCGGCTGTTCGGGGTCGCCGAGCCGGTTGGTCTTGTAGTCGACGACGACGAAGCGGTGGCTGTCGCCGTACGGGATCCGCAGTACGACGTCGATCGAGCCGGAGAGGTAGCCGCGCAGGCTCTGCCGGCCGAGCAGCGGTTGTTCGAGGCGGTCGGCGTACGCGACGAGTGGGTCGGACGGTGGAAGGTGACGGCGCAGCAGCGGCGCGAGGTCGGCCAGGCGTACGTCGGCCGCGACGCTCAGATCGCCTCCGGCCAGCGGAATCTCGAACTCCAGCTCGCGGAGCCGGTCACTCAGGCCGAGGGCACCGAGGGTCAGTCCGGGCGCCAGCGGTCCGAGTGGCGTGGTGTGCAAGGGCAGCAAGGCCTCCGCCAGGGCGTCCGGGGTCACCTCGACCCGCCACATGCGCAGTTGCTCACGGACCCGACGGGCCAGCTCGGCCCGGAGATCAGGTGCCTGCGGGTCGGCGTCCTCGAGCACAGCATGCACCAGGGAACCGAAGGTTGCTCCGACCGGCAGCCCTTCCATCGGAGACGGCAGCGCCTCGCCCGGTACGACGCCCGGCGCCGGCAGGGAGTCGATCGACTCGTCTTCCAGCCCACCGTCCTCGTGCTCACTGACCACGCCGCCCACCTGCTGCTCGGCGGCGCGGATCAGCCCGGAGTACGACGTACGACGCCAGGCGAGGTCGACCTCGCGGGAGAACGACGCGACCGTGAGCCCGCTCGGCAGCTCCGCACCCGCGGGTTCGGGACGCTCGCCGATCACCGACTCCTCGACGACTGGCCCGCCGGCCTGCTGCCAGCGCCGCAGCCAGATCAGTACGTCGTCGTCGGACGCGGCCCGCAGCAGGCTCTCGGGCACCACCTGATCGCCTTGTTTGCGGCCGCGCAGCAGCCGGGAGATTCCGCCGTTGATCTCGTCCCAGGAAGGCGCCCACCAGGCGACCACCTGGGATTGCGCACGGGTCAGGGCGACGTACGTGAGCCGGATGCTTTCACCGGCGACCTCGGTCCGCCAACGTTGTTCGCTGGCCTTGTAGCCCACGTGGTCGGGGCCGCCGATGTCGAGGTGTCGCGCACCGTCCTCGTGGAAGAGAAGGAGCTCTTCGTCATGCGGGTGATGATTGAACGCGAACGGGAGGTAGACGACGGGATACTGAAGGCCCTTGCTGACCCAGACCGTCATGATCTGGACTGCCGCGGCGTCACTGTCGAGGCGCCGCATTCGCTCGGCCGTACGCTCCCGCCGGGCGCATTCGGCACGCAGCCAGTCAAGCAGCGCGGGCAGGCCGAATCGCTCGCGGTGCACAGCCTCGTGCAGCAACTCGGCAAGGTGCGCGAGATCGGTCATGTCCCGCTCGCCGGCCTGCCAGGCCAGCACCCGCTCTGACATCCCACTGAGTTGCGCAGCCTCGAAGACAGCGGCGACTCCGCGCGTCCGCAAGTGGTCGGCCCACGCGCGCAGCGTCTGCCCGATCCGGTCGGTGAGCTCGTCACCGCCGGTGTGCAGGCTCGCCGCGGTCTCCCCGAAGAACATGGTGGTCGCCGCGGCCCGAACCAGACCGGAGCGGTGCGGTTGCTCGAACGCCTCGAGGAGACACAGCCAGTCCTTGGCGGCCTGTGACGCGAAGATGTCGAGGTCACCGGAGTAGACCGCGGGAATCCCGGCGGCGGCGAGCGCCTCGCGGCAGGCCCGTGCGTCCTTGTGCGCCTCGACGATCACGGCGATGTCGCCCGCGCGCAAGAGGCGATCGTCGTACGTCGCTCCGGCGGCGAGAAGCTGACCGATGTCGGCGGCGAGGTCGCGGGCGATGTGGTCGCGGAGGTCGTCCATCGGGATGCTCTTGCGCGAGGGCGAGCCGAACTGCTCCCGGCGGGCCACCCGGAGCCGGAACGGGGCGTCGGACGGCGCGCCGGCCAACCGGCTGCCCTGATGATGGGCAGCGACCTTGTGCACGACGATGTCGTCGTGGCCGAGCCGGGCGTCGCCCAGCACGACCTGGAGGCAGTCGACGAGTGGCTGGTCGCTGCGCCAGTTCATGTCGAGGGCGTTCGCGCCCGAGCGGGCCGCGACGTCGAGGATCTTGGCGATGTTCAGGTAG
>NZ_JBSFBL010000124.1:0-5317 GCF_053592935.1 Kribbella sp. NPDC002412 | reverse complement strand
CGGTCTGCCTGCTCTCACTGCACCTGGTTGTGAGAGCCGGCTCGGTCCCGCCTTCGCTGCGCCTGGTTTGCGAGGGTGGGACCTCTGCGTCCTCCCCCGCTGCGCCTGGTATGCGGGGGAGGACGGTCCGGTTTACTTCAACCCGTCGATCGCCTTCTTCGCGCCCGGGTGCACCGGCACCGGGTCGGTCTGGTCGGCGTTCGCGATCTCGATGCCCTTGGCCGCCGCGTTCACCGCGACCAGAGCCTCCTTGTTCTCGTAGATGACCTTGGTGAGCTGCTCGGCCAGGTCGTCCTTCATGTTCTTGCGGACCAGCAGCACGTTCGGCACGACGATGGTCTCGACGTCGGCCGGCTGCTTGTACGTCGCCGCCGGGATCGGCGCCTGGCTGTAGACCGGGCCGTACTTCTCCTGCATCTTCGGCAGCAGGTCGACGATCGGGATCAGCTTCACGTTCTTGCCCATGCTCGTGGTCAGGTCGGTGATGCCGCCGGTCGGCAGGCCGCCGGACCAGACCAGCGCGTCGATCGAGCCGGACTTCATCGCGTCCACCGACTCCGGCAGGCCGAGCCGCTGCGCGGTGACGTCCTTGGCCGGGTCCAGGCCGGCCGCCTCGAGCAGCCGCCGGGCGATCACCTCGGTGCCCGAGTTCGGTGATCCGGTCGAGACGCGCTTGCCCTTGAGGTCGGCGATCGAGTTGATGTTGGCCGACGTACGCACGGCGACCTGTGTGTAGTTGTTGTAGAGCCGGGTCAGCGCCACGACGTCCTGCGGCTTCTGGAAGCTGTTCACGCCCTTCACCGCGTCGGCCGCGGTGTCGCCGAGTGAGAACGCGATGTCGTAGTTCCCCGCGACCAGGCCCTGCACGTTCTGCACCGAGGCGCCGGTCTCGCTCGCCGTCGCGCGGTAGCCGGAGACCTTCTGCGAGATCAGTGACGCCAGCGCGCCGCCGAGCTGGTAGTAGACGCCGGTGGTGTTGCCGGTGGCAATGGTCAGCCGGCCGCCGTCGGCCGAGCCGGATCCGGAGGGTTCTCGCTGGCCGCCGCAGGCGACCAGCGAGACCGATGCGGCGAGCGCCACCAGGGCGGCAGGGAGGCGACGGATTCTCATGAAGCGACGGATCCTTCCGTTGGTCCAGCCTGACGCGAGCGCCGGATCAGGTTGATGACGACGGCAACAAGTAGCAAACAGATTCCGGCCGTGATGGTTACGGGCGCGAGATAAAGCAGCAGTACGGCGGCCGGCACGCAGATGGCCCGCTCGAGCCAGCCGGTCTGCACGACGATCCAGCCACCGGTCACCACCGCGAGCGCCGCGACGGCCAGCATCGAGACCGCCAGCGTCCACAGCATGCCGACGAAGGCGCC
Source organism: Kribbella sp. NPDC002412 (assembly GCF_053592935.1). NCBI lineage: Bacteria > Bacillati > Actinomycetota > Actinomycetes > Propionibacteriales > Kribbellaceae > Kribbella > Kribbella sp. NPDC002412. Next base: position 3,950 of record NZ_JBSFBL010000124.1, on the reverse strand, counting down.
CTGGCCGAGCAGGTGCGCGCCGTTGTCGGTGAGCACGAACGCGAACGGCACCAGGAACGCGGGCAGCGTGTACTTCCACGCCTGCCACATCGTCGGCATCACCTTGCCGCCGGTGATGGCGGACGTCGCCACCGCGGCCAGCGCTGTCGGCGGCGACACCTCCGACAGCACCGCGTAATAGAAGATGAACATGTACGCCTCGGGCTGCGTCACCCCGAGTTGCACCAGCGCCGGCGCGATGATCACCGCGGCGATGATGAACGACGCGGTCACCGGCACCGCGAGGCCGAGGATCAGGACGGCGAACGCGGACAGCACCACGGTCAGGATCAGCACCACGGTGTGGTTGTCGGTCAGCCCGCGGGCCGCGCCGACGATGATCTCGGCCAGGTTCAGCCCGAGCCCGGTCTGCGTGGTGACCGCGACGATCACGCCGGCGGTCGCACAGGTGGCCGCCACCGGCAGCACCGAACGGGTGCCCTGGGCAAGCGCCTTGAACAGCGGCTTCGCGGTCAGCCGGTGCTCGCGGTCCAGGAACGAGAGTGCGAACTGGATGACCACCGCGTAGACCACGGCCTTGAACGGCGGCACGTCGACCGCCATGAAGCCGATGATCACGAACAACGACAGGAAGTGGTACCCGAACCGCAGCAGCAGCCGCAGGGCGGAGTCCTGCGACGTCTCCGCCGACTTCGTCCCGTGCCGGCGGGCGTCGATCTCGATCGCGAGCAGGATGCCCAGGTAGTACAGGATGGTCGGGATGACGGCGTACCCGAGGACCGTCAGGTAGGACACCTGCAGGAACTCGGCGATGATGAACGCCGCCGCGCCAAGAGTCGGCGGCGACAGGATCGCGCCGATGCCGGAGGCCGCCAGCATGCCGCCGGCCGGTTCGGGCGGGTACCCGGCCCGCCGCAGGATCGGCCACGAGACCGTGCCGAGCGAGACGGCGGTCGCCGTACCCGAACCGGAGACGCTGCCCAGCAGGAAGCCGGCCAGCGTGACCGTGCGGCCGGGCGCCGTACGGCTGCGCTTGAAGGCGGCGAACGACAGGTCGATGAAGAACTTGCCGGCGCCGGAGTAGTCCAGTACGGCGCCGTAGATCGTGAACAGCACGATGTAGCTGGCTGCCACGGCCAACGGCGTCCCGTAGAACCCGGCCGTGCCCATGGTGAACTGCGCGATGATCGCGTCGAAGTTGAAGCCCTGGTGCGCGAGCGACCAGGTGTAGGGCAGGTAGCCGCCGTAGTACGCATACGCGATGAACAGCACGCTGAAGGCCGGCAGGACCCACCCGGTCGTCCGGCGGCACGCCTCGAGCAGAAGAAGTAGTAGCAGTGCGCCGACCACCACGTCGAGAGCCGTCGGCGCCTGCCGGCGTTCCAGGTAACCGTCGAAGTCGAGCAGTGGGTAGACGCAGACCGCGAACGCGACCGCGGCCAGGATCCAGTCGGAGATCCCGGGGTCGTCGTGCGACCGGTTCTTGAACGGGTTGAGGAACGGCGGGACCTTCCAGCCCCGGTAACACAGCAGCGTGATCGGCAGAACGGCTGCGAGAAAGATCACCAGGTAAAACTGGGTGCCTTGTGGTAGTGGGAAGAACACCTGCAGCAACACGCCGACGCTGACGATTGCGCACCAGACCGAAATCACCAGGTCCAGGGCAGGCCGAAGCCGCCGAGCGGGCCGTTCCTGCTCGTACTCGGCGAGTTCTTCGTCGGAGGGCGCGACCGAGCCGCCCCCCGTACCGATACCGACAGTCATCTACCGGTTCCTTCCTGTGCCCGGAAGGCTAATGTTGCCGAACACTGCGTGGAGTCGCGTGATTACGTCTTTACCAAGATCTGACACACATGAGCGTCTCCTGGCCTACGATCACCGCATGAGTGGCGCGGTCAGGATCTTGTTGGTCGAGGACGATCTCGATATCGCGAATGCCCTGATACCCGCGTTGCGGCGTTACGGCCTGATGGTGACGCACGTCCGGACGGCCGCGGACGCCCTCGCGGCGGACCCCGGCGACCTGGTCCTGCTGGACCTCGGCCTGCCGGACGGGGACGGTATCAACGTGTGCCGGCAGATCCGCACGGTGTCGGATGTGCCGGTGATCGCGGTGACCGCGCGCGGCGAGGCGGCCGACCGGGTCAGGGGGTTGCGCAGCGGCGCCGACGACTACGTGGTGAAACCGTTCGCGATATCCGAGCTGCTGGCCCGCATCGATGCTGTACTTCGTCGTACCGGCCTCTTGCAGCCCCGCCCCCGGGTGACCGTCGGCGACCTGACCGTGGACATCGAGGCCCGGACCGTCCAGGTCGCGGACAAGCCCATCGCCCTGACCCGCAAGGAGTTCGACGTGCTAGCTGTGCTGGCCGCCCACCACGGCCGGGTGGTCCCGCGCGAACAGGTCGCCCTGTACGCGTGGCAGTCCGTCTTCGAGGCCTCGTCGCGCACCATGGACGTGCACGTCGCCAGCCTGCGCGCCAAGCTCGGCCGGCCCGAGCTGGTCCAGACCATCCGCGGTGTCGGTTACCGCCTGGGTTCGGACTGACCGTTGCGCCGTCGCCTGCTGCAGTCGCTCGTGCCGATGGTGGTCGTGCTCGCCATCGTCGCCGCCGTACCGCTGGCCAACTACATCGCCACCAGTACGTCGCGGACGCTGTTCCTGTCCCGCAGCAACGACGCGGACTGGTTCGCCACGATGGCCGAGTCGCCGCTGCAGTCCGGTGACATCGCCAACCTGCGTGAGCTGGCCGTCCGCTACCACGAGCTGTACAACACGCCGGTGTTCGTCGTGGACGTCGACCGCAAGGTCGTGGCCACGTCCCGCTCCGGTGTGATCGTGGACGAGCCCGACCTCAAGATCGCCCTCGACAGCACCCTGGCCGGCCGGCTGCCCGCCGAGCCGCCGGCGCTGTTCCCGTGGCGCACCGGCGAGATGGTGGTCGCCCGCCCGGTCGTCAACAACGGCCGCGTGCTCGGCGCCGCCGTACTGCGGGTGCCGACCGAGAAGGCCCGCGACCAGGTGGAGAGCGGCCTGCTGCTGCTCCTCGGCGGCCTGCTGATCAGCATCGGCGCGATCGTCATCGGCATTGTCCGGCCGATCACCCGCTGGGTGCTGCGGCCGCTGAACGACCTGGACAACGCGACCCACCAGATCACCCGCGGCGCGCTCGACACCCGGGTGTCCACCGACGGCCGCGCACCCGAGCTCCGCCGGCTCGGCGACAGCTTCAACTCGATGGCGCTCAGCCTGCACCAGGCCCGCCAGCGCGAGCGCGAGTTCGTCGCCGACGCGTCGCACCAGCTCCGCACGCCGCTCACCTCGGCCCGGATCCACATCGAGGGCCTGTCCCGGCTGTCGCCGACGGCGCGGTTCGCGCTCAGCGACATCGACCGGCTCGGCCGGATCGTCCAGCGGCTGTCCCGGCTGGCCGGCTCGGACCGCCCCGGAGCCGATGCCGACGGCAACAGCGAGGAGCCGCTGGACCTTGCGCAGGCGGTCAAGGAACGACTGGTCGGCTGGAAGGCCGTGTACGCCGCCGACGACCTGGAGCTGATCATCGGCGAGATGGTGCCGGGTGGTGTCGCGCCGGAGCTCGAGGTGGACGACATCCTCGACGTGCTGCTCGACAACGCCTCCAAGTACGGCGCTCCGCCGGTCGAGGTGTCGGTGACCCGGGACGGCACCGAGGTGGTCATGTCGGTCCGTGACCACGGCCTCGGGCTCGGGTCGCGCGACCTGAAGAAGGTCGGCGAGCGGTTCTGGCGCAGCGCGCACCACCGGGAGATGCCGGGCACCGGCCTGGGACTGGCGATCGTCCGGTCCGAGGCGGCCCGGGTCGGCGGCCGCGTGGTCGCCCGGCCGCCGATCGGCGGCGGCCTGGTGATCGAGGTCCCTGGTCCAGCAGCGGGTGGTTCGGCAGGTACGGCGCCAGGTGCTCAGCGACCGC
>NZ_JBSFBL010000123.1:0-5575 GCF_053592935.1 Kribbella sp. NPDC002412 | reverse complement strand
GTGGGGTGGCCCTTAACAGTGTGAATGTCCGGCGGCGTCCTACTCTCCCACGACCTCCCGGTCGCAGTACCATCGGCGCTGTCGGGCTTAACTTCCAGGTTCGGAATGGAGACTGGGTGTTTCCCCGACGCTATGGCCACCGAAACTCTATGAAAATATCAACCAACCATCCTGCACCGGCCACAACACCCTGTATGGGGTGTTGGTGTGCTGGGGTTGACCGTATTTCGGGAACCGTACAGTGAACGCGAACATGCTCTTCGTTACGTAGCGCAAATTTGGAAGGCTTGTTGTCCGACACCCCGGGGGGGTGTGGTGTGTGACAAGCCCTCGGCCTATTAGTACCAGTCAGCTCCACACGTTGCCGTGCTTCCACTTCTGGCCTATCAACCCAGTGGTCTACTGGGGGCCTTACCCGGTTAACCCGGTGGGAGACCTCATCTTGAAGCGTGCTTCCCGCTTAGATGCTTTCAGCGGTTATCACTCCCGAACGTAGCCAACCAGCCGTGCTCCTGGCGGAACAACTGGCACACCAGAGGTTCGTCCACCCCGGTCCTCTCGTACTAGGGGCAGCCCTTCTCAAGTCTCCTGCGCGCGCAGCGGATAGGGACCGAACTGTCTCACGACGTTCTAAACCCAGCTCGCGTGCCGCTTTAATGGGCGAACAGCCCAACCCTTGGGACCTACTCCAGCCCCAGGATGCGACGAGCCGACATCGAGGTGCCAAACCATCCCGTCGATATGGACTCTTGGGGAAGATCAGCCTGTTATCCCCGGGGTACCTTTTATCCGTTGAGCGACGGTGCTCCCACATGCCACCGCCGGATCACTAGTTCCGACTTTCGTCCCTGCTCGACATGTCTGTCTCACAGTCAAGCTCCCTTGTGCACTTACACTCGACACCTGATTGCCAACCAGGCTGAGGGAACCTTTGAGCGCCTCCGTTACCTTTTAGGAGGCGACCGCCCCAGTCAAACTACCCACCAGGCACTGTCCCTGATCCGGATAACGGACCAAAGTTAGACAGCCAGAACAACCAGAGTGGTATTTCAACGATGACTCCACCCGAACTGGCGTCCGAGCTTCACAGTCTCCCACCTATCCTACACAAGTTGTACCGACCACCAATACCAAGTTGTAGTAAAGGTCCCGGGGTCTTTCCGTCCTGCTGCGCGTAACGAGCATCTTTACTCGTAATGCAATTTCGCCGAGTCCATGGTTGAGACAGCGCCCAAGTCGTTACGCCATTCGTGCAGGTCGGAACTTACCCGACAAGGAATTTCGCTACCTTAGGATGGTTATAGTTACCACCGCCGTTTACTGGCGCTTAAGTTCAAAGCTTCGCCGGCCGAAACCAGCTAACCTGTCCCCTTAACGTTCCAGCACCGGGCAGGCGTCAGTCCGTATACATCGAATTACTTCTTCGCACGGACCTGTGTTTTTAGTAAACAGTCGCTTGGGCCTGGTCTCTGCGACCATCACCGCTTCCACCAGCAAGTGGTGTAACGGATCCGGTCCCCCTTCTCCCGAAGTTACGGGGGCATTTTGCCGAGTTCCTTAACCATGGTTCACTCGATCGCCTTGGTATTCTCTACCTGATCACCTGTGTCGGTTTGGGGTACGGGCGGCTCTAACACTCACTGCGAAGTTTTTCTCGGCAGCATGGGATCATCCACTTCCCCTAAACGGGTCCGCCTCGGCTCTCAGGCTCAATGAGACACGGATTTGCCTATGCCTCGCCCTACCACCTTGCCCGCGGATCAGCTTGCGCCTACCATCGCCGCGGTTGGACTACCCTCCTGCGTCACTCCTCAATGCACCTACTACCACCTCGGGTCACCAACGCCACTCATCCGTCCGAAGACATCAAAGCTTAGTTGGCTTAGCATCAGCAGGTTCGGTCGGGGCGTGTTAATGCCGGTACGGGAATATCAACCCGTTGTCCATCGACTACGCCTGTCGGCCTCGCCTTAGGTCCCGACTTACCCAGGGCAGATTAGCTTGACCCTGGAACCCTTGATCATCCGGCGGACGGGTTTCTCACCCGTCATTCGCTACTCATGCCTGCATTCTCACTCGTGCAGCATCCACAACTCCATCACTAGGCTGCTTCACACGCTGCACGACGCTCCCCTACCCATCCACACACCTGGACCACACCCAAAGGTGCAGCCTGGTACGAGTGTGAATGCCACAGCTTCGGCGGATTGCTTGAGCCCCGCTACATTGTCGGCGCGGAATCACTTGACCAGTGAGCTATTACGCACTCTTTCAAGGGTGGCTGCTTCTAAGCCAACCTCCTGGTTGTCTGGGCAACTCCACATCCTTTTCCACTTAGCAATCGCTTAGGGGCCTTAGCTGGTGATCTGGGCTGTTTCCCTCTCGACTACGGAGCTTATCCCCCGCAGTCTCACTGCCGCGCTCTCACTTACCGGCATTCGGAGTTTGGCTGATTTCGGTAAGCCGGTAAGCCCCCTAGACCATCCAGTGCTCTACCTCCGGTAAGAAACACACGACGCTGCACCTATATGCATTTCGGGGAGAACCAGCTATCACGGAGTTTGATTGGCCTTTCACCCCTATCCACAGGTCATCCCCCAGGTTTTCAACCCTGGTGGGTTCGGTCCTCCACGCGGTCTTACCCACGCTTCAACCTGCCCATGGATAGATCACTCCGCTTCGGGTCTAGAGCATGCGACTCAAACGCCCTATTCAGACTCGCTTTCGCTACGGCTACCCCACACGGGTTAACCTCGCCACACACCACTAACTCGCAGGCTCATTCTTCAAAAGGCACGCCGTCACACCCCGAAGAGTGCTCCGACGGATTGTAGGCAATCGGTTTCAGGTACTATTTCACTCCCCTCCCGGGGTACTTTTCATCTTTCCCTCACGGTACTAGTCCGCTATCGGTCACCAAGAAGTATTTAGGCTTAGCGGGTGGTCCCGCCAGATTCACACGGGATTTCAAGAGTCCCGTGCTACTTGGGAAAACACTCGGAAGTCACTGTCTTACGCCTACGGGGCCATAACCCACTACGGCTCAACATTCCAGAAGATTCGACTTCAACAGTGATTTATAACTCCCTGACCTCACGGCATTAAGGCCTGAATGCTCCCACAACCCCATGTACGCAACGCACGCCGGCTATCACACGCACATGGTTTAGCCTCATCCGCTTTCGCTCGCCACTACTCACGGAATCACAATTGTTTTCTCTTCCTGCGGGTACTGAGATGTTTCACTTCCCCGCGTTCCCTCCAGAACCCTATGTGTTCAGGCACTGGTAACTGGCTTTAGAATGCCAGCTGGGTTTCCCCATTCGGACACCCCCGGATCACAGCTCGGTTGCCAACTCCCCGGGGCTTATCGCAGGCTCCAACGTCCTTCATCGGCTCTTGGTACCAAGACATCCACCGATTGCCCTTAGTAGCTTGTCACAACAACAAAACAAACAAAATCGCTACAAAGAGATGCTCGCGTCCACTATACAGTTCTCAAAATACGGGCAGGAACACCAACCCTGAACCACCACCACCCGGTAGACCCAGACGACCCGCAGGGAAACAACCCACCCACAAGACACCCAGCACCAGACGTTTGGTGAGAGCCGGCCCCAGCCACCCACCACACCAGAACCAATCCGGTGTGATTGTGACCCTTGAAGAAACAGTCCAGAACTCCTACGAGTCCAGGCCCGATTCCTCAGGACCCAACAGCGCGCCTCGAAACCTTCCTCAACCACACCCTGCGTTCCACGCGACCCCGAAGGGACGCAGTACTAACAGACCAGGCATCGGTCCGAATCTAATGGTCAATGTTCCACAGTCCGAAGCACCATCACCCTCAGAACATTCGTCTGAGCAAGCGATGACATGGACAACCACTCAACGCGGCTGCCAAGTGCTCCTTAGAAAGGAGGTGATCCAGCCGCACCTTCCGGTACGGCTACCTTGTTACGACTTCGTCCTAATCGCCAGCCCCACCTTCGACGGCTCCCTCCACAAGGGTTAGGCCACCGGCTTCGGGTGTTGCCGACTTTCATGACGTGACGGGCGGTGTGTACAAGGCCCGGGAACGTATTCACCGCAGCGTTGCTGATCTGCGATTACTAGCGACTCCGACTTCATGGGGTCGAGTTGCAGACCCCAATCCGAACTGAGACCGGCTTTTTGGGATTCGCTCCACCTTACGGTTTCGCAGCCCTTTGTACCGGCCATTGTAGCATGCGTGAAGCCCTGGACATAAGGGGCATGATGACTTGACGTCATCCCCACCTTCCTCCGAGTTGACCCCGGCAGTCTCCTATGAGTCCCCACCATAACGTGCTGGCAACATAGGACGAGGGTTGCGCTCGTTGCGGGACTTAACCCAACATCTCACGACACGAGCTGACGACAGCCATGCACCACCTGTATAGGACCCTTACGGACCCCCCATCTCTGGAGGATTTCCCTATATGTCAAACCCAGGTAAGGTTCTTCGCGTTGCATCGAATTAATCCGCATGCTCCGCCGCTTGTGCGGGCCCCCGTCAATTCCTTTGAGTTTTAGCCTTGCGGCCGTACTCCCCAGGCGGGGCGCTTAATGCGTTAGCTGCGGCACGGAGGACGTGGAATGTCCCCCACACCTAGCGCCCAACGTTTACGGCGTGGACTACCAGGGTATCTAATCCTGTTCGCTACCCACGCTTTCGCTCCTCAGCGTCAGGTAAGGCCCAGAGAGCCGCCTTCGCCACCGGTGTTCTTCCTGATATCTGCGCATTCCACCGCTACACCAGGAGTTCCGCTCTCCCCTGCCTACCTCTAGTCTGCCCGTATCGGAAGCAGGCTCGGAGTTAAGCTCCGAGTTTTCACTCCCGACGTGACGAACCGCCTACGAGCCCTTTACGCCCAATAATTCCGGACAACGCTCGGACCCTACGTATTACCGCGGCTGCTGGCACGTAGTTGGCCGGTCCTTCTTCTGCAGGTACCGTCACTCTCGCTTCGTCCCTGCTGAAAGAGGTTTACAACCCGAAGGCCGTCATCCCTCACGCGGCGTTGCTGCGTCAGACTTTCGTCCATTGCGCAATATTCCCCACTGCTGCCTCCCGTAGGAGTCTGGGCCGTGTCTCAGTCCCAGTGTGGCCGGTCGCCCTCTCAGGCCGGCTACCCGTCGACGCCTTGGTAGGCCATTACCCCACCAACAAGCTGATAGGCCGCGAGCCCATCCCCAACCGCCAGAACTTTCAACCACAAACCATGAGGAAAGTGGTGATATCCGGTATTAGACCCCGTTTCCGAGGCTTATCCCGAAGTTGAGGGTAGGTTGCTCACGTGTTACTCACCCGTTCGCCGCTCGTGTACCCCCGAAGGGGCCTTACCGCTCGACTTGCATGTGTTAAGCACGCCGCCAGCGTTCGTCCTGAGCCAGGATCAAACTCTCCGTTGAAATCTATATGTCAACCACAACCCCAAAAGGGACCATGGACAACAGACCCACAAAAAGTGATCCTTTGAATCAGAAACAATCAAACTGACTTGAATCAATAATGTTTCAAAGGAATCCGCCACAGAACAACAAACAACCACCC
>NZ_JBSFBL010000122.1:0-5594 GCF_053592935.1 Kribbella sp. NPDC002412 | reverse complement strand
CATCACCGGGCCGCCGCCGGTGCCGGTGCCGGGATCGCCTGTGGTTGGGTTGCCCGTGGCGGGTTTGCGGGGCCGCCGGCGGCGGCGCGGGGGTCGGGCGGCTGGGTCCTGGACGGGACCGGTGGCTGGTTCGGGACTAGAGGACTCGGTCCGGGCATCAGGCATAACCAGACCAGTTTAGGCTGCCCGCCCCAGGAGCTCACCTGGTTTGGCGAACCGCCAGGCCATCACAATCCCGCCCGAGCCGGCGCTCCAGGCGGGCGCGGGCCGCGGCGGGGCGATTGTGATGGCCTGGACGTCCGCGGAGGGGCGGGGGCGGTCAGTCGCGGGCGGGGGCTTTGACGGCGAGGACCGGGACGGGGGACTCGAGGAGGACTCGCTGGGCGGTGCTGCCGAGGATGAGTTTGCCCACGGGGCTTCGGCGGCGGAGGCCGAGGACGATGAGGGTGACGTCCTCGGCGGCAGCCGCTCTGAGGAGCTCGCCGGCGACGTCGCCGGAGGAGACGGCCTGCTGGATCGTGACCTCGACACCGCGCTCGCGCAGACCGGCCTCGGCGGCGGCCAGCTCGTCGGCGTTGGCGTAGCGGGCGTCGATGTAGGCGTCGCCGCGGCTGGTGTTGAGCAGCAGCACGGACGCCCCGCGCAGCTTCGCCTCGGCAGCCGCGGCCGCTAGCGCGGCCTCGCCCTCGGGAGTTGGCACGTAGCCGACCAGAATCTTCACGCCCTTACTCTCCCATCAGTCGTCCTCGCCGAAGGTCAGGCGGTCGCGGGCGGGTTGGGTGCCGCGGATCCGCGCGACGATCCGACCGGCGCGATCTGGTGTCCAGCTTCCGCATGAAGAAGCCGACCACGCCGATCAGCAGCGCCATCAGCACCTCGTAGCCGGACCCCGACAGCGAGTACACACCGAGCAGCGACGCGATCAGCGTCCACCAGCGTGCACTGGTCCTCGAACAGCTGCGGCCCCGACTGCACGTTGAAGCTCTGGAACGCCGCCAACATCACCGCGGCGCGACCCGCGCCGGGACCCGCTGATCGGCGCCCTCCAGCAGGCCGTTGCCGACGGCACCGTTGACGGCGGGCACCATTGACGGCGGGCACCTGACGATCGCGCCGGCGCTGGAGAATCAGGTCGACATGATGTGAGCAGCTAGTGTCGGTCGCATGGTTGAGCTGCAGGTCGTGCTGCCTGATGAGTCCGCGACGATGCCGCCGGAGCGGTTGACCGAGCTCGCCGTCGCCGCGGATGAGCTCGGCTACACGACGGCGTGGTTGCCCGATCACCTGCTGCCACCCGGCGAGTTCGGCTCGACGTACGGCGGGGTGTACGAGCCGCTGGTGTCGATCGGCTACCTCGCCGCGCGGACGACGCGGATCCGGCTCGGCACCTCGGTGCTGGTGCTCCCGATGCGCAGCCCGTACGTCGTCGCGAAGCAAGCGGCCACGTTGCACCGGCTGTCCGGTGAACGCGTCGTCCTCGGAATCGGCGCGGGGTGGGACGAGACCGAGTTCGCCGCCGTCGGCGCGTCGTTCGCCGAGCGGGGGAGGCGGACGGACGAAGGACTGGAGATCATTCGCGGGCTGTTCGAGGGCGAGGACCGCGGCGGTGTCTTCGAGCCGAAGCTGCGGGCGCCGCTCCCGATCATGGTCGGCGGGACGACGGGCCGGGCGCTGCGCCGGGTCGCGCAGTTCGGGGACGAGTGGCAGGGGCTGAATCTCGATGGCGCGGGCTTCGCGGCCGCGGTCGCCCGGATTCGGAGTCAGGCGGTTCGGCCGGTGAAGGTCGGGACGCGACTGCACTGGCCGGGTGGAGCCGTCGCACCGATCATCGAGCTCGCGCAGGAACTGGCCGACGCCGGCGCCGAGACGCTGGCCTTCTCGCTCGGCGACTGTGAAGGCGCGCTGGAACGGATGACCAGGCTCGCGCGGCTCCTACCCCAGAGGATGTGGTGGTGACCAGACCCCGCCTGCTGCTGGTCCACGGCTGGGGCGCGGATCGCCAGTCGTGGAACGAGATCACCAAGTTCGTGTCGCCCTGGGCCGACGTGCTCGCACCCGACCTGCCCGGCCACGGCTCCCGGACGTCTGCCCGCTCCCTGACGGTTTCGGTGCTGGTGGACGACCTCGCGGCCGGACTGACCGAGCCGGTTGTTGCCGTTGGCCACTCGATGGGCGGGCAGCTGGTCGCGTGGCTCGCCGTACGGCATCCCGAGCTGGTGGAGCGGATCGTCGTCATCGATCCGGCGTACGGCGCGGACGACGCGGAGATGGATGGTTGTCCCGCCGTACTGGAGGATCTGCGGACCCGGGGCAGCGAGTCGGGTGTCGAGTTCGTCGACCGGGCGTTTGCGGATGCGTCCGGGAGCCCACTGCACTTGGACGCGCGGGCGCAGATGGCGGCCACGCCGGGGGAGGTGCTCGCGGGGCTGTATCAGTCGATGTACCTCGACTCGGGGAGCATCGGAGCGCGGCCGGCCGCTCGTGCCTTCCTGCCTTCGATCGGCAAGCCTTGCTTGAGCCTGTACTCAGGTGAGTACGCGGCCGCCTTCGCTCGGTCGATCCCGTGGGCGCCCGGCTCGACGATCGAGGTCTGGCCGGGCACGACCCACTACCTGCACCAGCAGCACCCGGAACGGTTCGCCAACCTGCTCAGGAACTGGATCTGAGGTCACGGGGGAGTGAGTTTGCTCCGTAGTACCTTGCCGGTTGCGTTGCGCGGGAACTCGTCGAGGACGACGATCTGCCGCGGCGTCTTGTAGCGGGCCAGATTGGCTTTGACATGGTCGATCAGCTCGTCCTCGGTCGCCGGTTCGCGCAGGACGACGTACCCGACCAGTCGCTGGCCGAACTCCTCGTCCGGCACACCGACCACGGCCGCCTCGGCGACCGCGGGGTGGCTCGCGAGGCAGCTCTCGACCTCGACCGGGTACACGTTCTCGCCGCCGGACACGATCATGTCGTCCTCGCGGCCGTCGACGAAAAGCCGCCCGGCCCGGTCCAGGTGCCCGAGATCGCCGGTGCTCATCCGGCCGTCCACCACCGTCTTCGACGAACCGTCGGAGTACCCGCCGAACACCAGCCCACCGCCGGCGAAGATCCGCCCGGTCACGCCGATCGGCACCGGCCGGTCGTTGTCGTCGAGGATTCGGACCGTGCTGCCGAGACACGGCCGACCGACTGTCCCGGGCGCCGCGATCAGGTCAGCGGACGTCGCGATCGTGGCGATGCCGACCTCACTGGAGCCGTACGCGTCACACAGCACCGGACCGAACTGCGCGATGAACCGCTCGGCCAGCGGCGCGCCGAGCGTCGACGCACCAGAGATCACCGCGCGGAGCGAACGCAGGTCGTGCTCACCGATCTCGGCCGGACCCAGGTCGAGCATCCGACGAAGCATTACCGGTACGGCGACGATCGAGCCGGCGCGGGTCTGTTCGACCAGGGTCAGCACGGTGCGGGCGTCGTACTTGCGAGTCAGGACGATCGGCGATCCGAGGAAGAGCGCGAGCATCGAGGTGAGCAGGCCGAGGCCGTGGAACAGCGGCGGGCAGATCAGCATCGGCTCGCCGGACCGCAGCCCGAACCGGTTGAGCGCGCTCGCCGTGAGCCCGGCGAGGCCGAGCGCGGTCGGCGCCCGTGGGGCTGCCTTCGGCGTTCCCGTCGTACCCGATGTCAGGATCGTGATGTGGCCCGGCGACTCGGGCTTGGGGGCTTCGGCGGCCTCCGAGTCGGCGAGGTCGTGGTCGCTGCGGATCGTGGGGACTTGGGTCCGCGGGCTGAATTCGGCGTCGTGGATCAGCAGGTCGGGCTGGTGCCGCTCGAGGACCGCGGTGAGTTGCGGGGGAGCGAACTCGGTGTTGACGAACAACACGTCCGCGCCGATCCGCGACGCGGACAACGTCGCCTCCAGGAAGCCGCGATGGTTCCGGCACAGCACGGCGATCTTGCTCCCGGCAACGATTCCGTGGTCGGCGTGCAGCGCGGCGGCGATCCGCTCACACCGGCGGTCGAGCTCGGCGTACGTCGTACTGCCGTCGTCGTCGATCACCGCGATCCGGTCCGGGAACCTGATCGCGGCGATCGCGCCGAGCGCGGCCATCGACTGACCCCAGTGCCGCAGCGCCCGCTCGATCCCGACCAGGTGCGACGGCCGGGCCGGGCGCCAGACGCCGGACTTGAGTACGGCGACGGACACGCCACCGACCTCGGCCGCCGCCTGTACCAGCCCGTCCGGTGGTCGGATCGGTGCGATCGGTCGCGGTGTTCTCACTCCTGGGCTCCCGGTGGTTGCCGGCGTTTGGATCCGCCTCCGCTGAAGCGGAAGTACTGTTCCAATAGCCGATCGGTGGGGATGCGAAACAGGTTGCCGACCAATTCGGCGGGCCGGACCAGAGGCGGCGTGATGTTGTGCGTCCGCTCGGCGATCGCCGTACACAACTGATCGGCGGCCTGCTCCGGCGTCAGCCCGGGCATCTTGTTGAGGAGCGGCGTGGGTTCACTCATCCGGGTGTGGACCAGGCCCATGTAGACCGTCGACACGGTGACCCCGTCGCCACGGATCTCCTGCGCGACGCAGCGCAGCCAGACGTCGAACGCGCTCTTCGACGCCAGGTACGCCGACCAGCGCGCCATCGGCGGCGTCCGCACGCCGGCCGTCGACACGTTGACGATGTGACCGGATCTGCGCTCCCGCATCGAGGGCAGCAGTTCGAGGACCAGCTTGGCCGGGCCAAGGTAGTTGATCGCGTTCGTCCGCTCGATGTCGTGGAAGCGCTGGTACGAGTCCGCGATCGCCCGCCGGATCGACCGGCCGGCGTTGCTCACCAGCACGTCGACGTGGCCGTGCTCCTCCAGCACGTCGCGCACGAGCCCTTCGACCGCTGCGGGATCAGCCAGGTTGACGGCGTACGCGTCGGCCTCGCCGCCGGCCGCTCGGATGTCCGCGGCGACCTCTTCCAGCCGGTCCGCCGTACGTGCCACCAGCAGGACCTTCGCCCCGGCCTGCCCGAGCCGGCGCGCGGTCGCCTCGCCGATCCCGTACGACGCGCCCGTCACCAGGATGACCCGCCCACCCACGGCGGCCGTGAGCGCTTCGTCCGTGATCCGGCGCCGGCCCTGCACCAGAGCAACCAGCAACCCCCACCCGACTGCCCGCTTGCCACTCACCATGCCCCGACATTACCCGCAGGTAGCCACCCTTGGGCAGCCTGTGACGCCTCCCCACCTAGGTCGACGATTAGTTACAAAGCCCGCAGACCCGCGACAGGCAACTGGCGCTGGACAGCGGGCCGCGCCGGTCAGCCGATGTCGGTCAGCACACTGCGGCGACCAACGAACGCCGGTCAGCAGACCTCGGCGATCAACCCCGGCCAGTCACCCAACCGCCGAGGCCAGCCCAGGCCCGTCACCCGACCGCCGAGGCCAGCCCATGCCCGTCACCCGACCGCCGAGGCCAGCCCAGGCCCGTCACCCGACCGCCGGAGCCAGCCCATGCCCGTCACCCGACCGCCGGAGCCAACCCACGCCCGGTCACCCGACCGCCGGGGCCAGCCCAGGAGCCGAGCGAAGCGAAGGCGCAAAGGGGGTGCGGGTGG
>NZ_JBSFBL010000121.1:0-6995 GCF_053592935.1 Kribbella sp. NPDC002412 | reverse complement strand
AACCGGCGACCTCAACCTTGGCAAGGTTGCGCTCTACCAACTGAGCTACGTCCGCATCGCTCCGGCCCTGTTCCTGCTCGGTGCGAGAGCAGAACAGTAGCGCACTTTTCCCGTTCGCAAAAACCAGATTCCGGGGTGTCGCACTCCGGGCCGTCCAAGCGTGGATTTCGTCACACGAGTAACACCAGCCCCACCGGTCAAGCGGTCGGTGGCAGCGGTACGACGTACCGCGAATCAGCCCTGCAACGGCGCCAGCTCGACCCCCGCCAGGTACTCCGGATCGCCCAGCAGTTCGATCGCGGTGATCCGCCCGCCGGCGACCGTGAAGTTGAAGACGACCTGCGGCTCACCGCGCAGCGACCACACCGCACCGGGCAGCCCGTCGACCAGCGTGAGCCGAGCGCCCGCCGCCCGGCCGGAGAACGACTCGGCAACGGCCGCCGCGCCCCGCAACGGGCTCGCGCCCCGAGCCAGCACCGCCTCGTCGGCACGCAGTTCCACCTCCGGATCGAGTACGGCGAGCAGCGCCTCGAAGTCCCCACCCCGCGACGCGGCCAGGAACGCGGTGACGAGCTCCTTCTGCCGGATCGCGTCGGCCTCGAGGGGTTCCGGCGTACCTTGCACTCGTCGCCGTGCCCGGCTCGCCAGCTGTCGCGCGGCCGCCGGCGACTTGCCCAGGATCGGCGCGATCTCCTCGTACGGCACGGCGAACATGTCGTGCAGCACGAACGCCAGCCGCTCGGCCGGCGTCAACGTCTCCAGTACGACGAGCAGCGCAAGCCCGACCGAGTCCGCCTGCACTGCTTCGATTTCCGGATCGGGTACGTCGACGTCCGCCAGCGCGGGGGAGTGGTCGCCGACTGGCTGCTCCGGGTGCCCGCGCCGCAGCCGCAGCATGTCGAGACAGATCCGCCCGACCACTGTGGTGAGCCAGCCGCCGAGGTTCTCGATCTCGTCGGCGTCGGAGCGACTGAGCCGGATCCACGTCTCCTGCACCGCATCCTCGGCTTCCGGAGCGGAGCCCAGGATCCGGTACGCCACCGCGCGCAGGTGCTCCCGGTTCTCCTCGAACCGAGCCGCCAGCCAGTCGTGCTCACTCATCTCCACCACATCCCTCTCGACCCCGGTCACAGGCTTGGGCCCGGCTCCGTCATGGGTCTGACGGAGAATCCGCCGTACATGTGACACTGCAGCAGCCCACGACCCCAGAGGAGTTGACGATGACAATGCCGGCCCGTCCGCTGTCGGTGCGGAAACAGGACACGCTGCGCAGGCTCGAGGAGGACGTCGACCTCTGGGTTGCGACCGCGTCGGCGGACGGCACGCCGTACCTGATGCCGCTGTCCTTCCTCTGGGACGGTTCGACTCTCCTGCTGTCCACGGCGGCGGGCAACCCCACGGCCAAGAACCTCCAGACGAACGCCACTGCCCACCTGACCCTCGGCCACACCCGGGACGTCGTCCACATCAGCGCCAGCGCGGAGGTCGTGCAACCGGGGGCGCTGACCGAGTCGGAGGGCGACGCTTTCGCGGCGAAGGCCGGATTCGATCCGCGGGCCCTCAAGTCGCCGTACCCCTTCTTCCGCCTGACGCCGACCAGAATCATGGCGTGGCGTGAGGTCGACGAGCTCTCGAACCGCACCTTGATGGACGACGGCGTCTGGCTCGTTTGACGACTTGACCTGGAGTGCGCTCTAGCAGGCAGGCTGAAATGAATCCACTGTTTGAGGGAGCCCTCCATGTTGTACCGAACCATTGGCAACCGCCGTGAGGTCAGCGCCCTGTGCCTGGGCGCGATGAACTTCGGCAGTACGACGGACCCGGACACCGCGTTCGCGATTCTCGACCGTTTCGTCGAGGCCGGTGGGACGTTCATCGACACGTCCAACAACTACAACCAATGGCACGGCAAAGGCGGCGAGAGCGAGGAGCTCCTGGGCCGCTGGATGAAGTCGCGCGGCAACCGCGACGAGCTCGTCATCGCCACGAAGGTCGGCGCCAAGTCGACCCGCCCTGGCACGCCGGACGACGACCACTGGGAAGGCCTCAGCGCGACCGCCATCGAGTCCGCCGTCAAGGGCAGCCTGGACCGCCTGGGCATCGATCGCATCGACCTGTACTACGCGCACATCGACGACCGCCGGACCCCACTGGAAGAAACCGTAGCCACCTTCGGCCGCCTAGCTGCCGAAGGCGTCGTGGACCTCATCGGCTGCAGCAACACCACCAGTTGGCGCCTGGACCGCGCCCGCCAACTGGCCGCCAGCCAGGGCGTGGCCCAGTACTCCGTCATACAGCAGCACCACACCTACCTTTGGCCCAACCCGCCAGCCCTACAAGGCGAAGAGCGCCTCGGCAGCCCTCATCACACCCATGCCGGTCTAGAACACCTCGACTACCTAGCCGCCCATCCCGACATGGCCCTAGTTGCCTACTCCCCACTACTAGCCGGCTCCTACGCCTACCTCGACCGCCCCTTCCCCGCCTCCCGCGGCTACGCCCACCCCACCGCCTACACCCGTTTCGAAGGCCTCCGGGACCTTTCCCAAGCCCTCAACGCCACCCCCAACCGACTAGTCCTGGCCTGGCTTCTCCACCAACGGCCCACCCTCATCCCCCTCTTCGGAGCGTCCACTCTCGCCCAACTGGAAGAAGCAATAGCTGCGACCACGTTGGAACTCTCTGAAGACCACGTACACCTGCTGAACAACGCGTAGACAAGCGACGCCCGGAAGGCTGAGCTCAGTTATTGAGCGGCGCGGGACCGCCGCGTGATGGTCGCGCAGCAACCCGTCGTTTCTCGTTGTCGTGCACGCGTGGGTCGTAGTGGTCGACGAACACGGTGCACACCAGATCCCGGCGACTGTGGACTCCGGTCTTCGCGAAGATGCTCTTGAGGTGCTGCTGCACCGTGACCGGGGAGATCACCAGCTCGTCGGCGATCTGCGCGGTGGACTGACCCGTCAGCACCAGCCTCGTGATCTCACGTTCTCGGCGGGTGAGCCCGTAGGCCGCCATCAGCACGTTCGCGATCCGCGCCCGGGCAACAGGTTCGATGATGACTGCCGCGCGCCGGCCCGCCGGCATCGTGATCGACGTTCCATGGAGGACGAGCCACCTGCCTGTGGCGGTGCAGACTCGGGCCAGGGCGGGTCCGTCCCCGCCAGTGGCTCGGGCTGCGACCGACAAGAGCGCGGTGGGTGTGCGTTCCTGCCCTCCGCTCAACTCGTTCAGCCAGTGTTCTGCCTCTGGGGAGACGGATGCGACCGAGAGACCTTCGCCCATGACCACCAGGCCGGGCGCATCTGGCCAATCGGGCTCAAGGGCTTCACCCAGCAGCAGACCGCGGCGCACCCCCTCTGCGAGGTGCGGGCTTACCGAGCACAAGAAGTCGAGCTCAACGGCGCTGAACGTGGCCTGACCGGGAGACCTGTTGAGGCGTAGGGATCCCCAGGCCTCGCCGGTCCTCGCCCGCAGCGCCACAGCGACCTCTTGCTCGATCCCGTGCGGTCGCAGGTACTCGCGGAAGACCGGGCTGCGCTCGGGGCTCCCGCCAGTCACCTGATGCAGCGTCTGGACACCCCGATGGCTCGCGAGGACGTCGGCGGTCTGGTTCACATCAGCCGCGCGGTACTCCCACTCGAGTTGACCAGCAAGGTCGAAAAAGCACTCGCCGTCGAAGTGGATGCTGGTGATCAGGTGGGACGCGGGGTCGACGGTGTTCCAGAACGGTGGCGCGCCGCCGACCGGGACGGCGCGACTGACCGTGTCGCCCGCCGCCTCGAAGAACGCGTGGGTATGGAGTCCCGCGCGGGCGAGCTGACGGATCCGGACGCTCGCCTCATCCATCGATAGCCGTGCCACCTGGCCTCCAGACCCCGAGACACGTTTCAACGGTATCGACGCCGCCGCCGAGTTGCCAGGTTTCTGGAATGGACGCGCCCCCGGCCGCGGTCCAGATTGAGGTCATCGGTTCGGTTCGAGCACGGGGAGACGACATGACTGACGCAGAGCTGGTTCGCAAGTACGTCGACATCTACAACTCAGGCGACGCCGCCGCCCTCGGGGTCTTCTACGCCGCCGACGTGGTCCTCGTGGACCCGATGTCCCCCGAGCCGACGAAGGGCCGGGAGGCCGTGCTCGCGACCGGGTCGGCGTTCCGGAAGGCGTTCCCCGACATGGTCTGGACCCTGACCGCCGATCCCGTCATAGGAAGCGCAGCCATCGGCTGGGAGCTCCATGCCACCGGCACCATGACGGGCCCAATGCCCGGCCCCACCGGCGAAATCCCCGCCACCGGCAAAACCTTCGCCGTAGACATGGGCATCTTCTGGACCCTCACCCCAGACAACCTGGTCGCAACAGAACACGCCTACTTCGACGCAACTGCCATGCTCACCCAACTCGACCTCACAACCTGACCCCTTAAGCACGAGCCCACATCCCTTCCTCGTCAGCTCCCACTGCAGCCGGCTGACGGGAACGGCACTCCCAGCCGCGCCCCAAGCCCCACCCGAAGCCACAGGCCGAGCGCCCCAAAGGCCCAAGGGGTCATCGCCGGAGCGAATTCAACGGCCCCTCGGCCTGCCCCTGGACGAGTGAACATTCCAACGGTCGAGGCCATGGATCGCGGGGCAGCAAACCAAGGCGAGCACCCGCGAGCCAACCGCAGCAGCCAACCCACGCCCGTCCCCCGACCGCCCAGACCAACCCACACCCTCACCCGACCGCCGGGGCCAGCCCATGCCCGTCAGCCGACCGCCGGAGCCAGCCCAGACCTGTCAGCCGACTGCCGGGGCCAGCCCAGGAGCCGAGCGAAGCGAAGGCGCAAAGGGGGTGCGGGTGGCGGAGCCCCCGCCCGCGGCAAGCGAAGCGCAGCCGCACAAACGACGAAGGCGACCCGCTCCGCGCTCTCCGCGGACACGAGTCGCCTATCGCCTTCGTGGGCGATACTGGGTTCGAACCAGTGACCTCTTCGGTGTGAACGAAGCGCGCTACCACTGCGCCAATCGCCCGTTCTGGTGTTGCTGGTGTTGCCTTGTGGTGCCTTGCGGGTGAAACCATAGCGCATGATGTCAGCGACGATCTAATCGGGGCGGGCTACTCTTGCTGCAAGACGGAGACCCCGTCGCGTTGGAGACGTGATTGTGACTTTCTCGCACGACACCGAGCAGGCGCTCGGCACGCTGGTCCGGCTGGTGAACACCCTGCCCGGGCCGAACAGCCAGGTCGACACCATGGAAACGCTCGAGGAACTGGAGAAGTTCGTCCAGGAGCGCGAGTTCAGTGCGGTCGGCACGCTGACGGACAAGGACCTGGCCGAGGTTCGTGATCTGCGGCCGTTGTTCGCGCCGGTCTTCACCACGGAATCCGATGCCACAGCGGCGGCGATGATCAACGCGATCGTCGCCCGCGGCACGACGACGCCGCGGCTGACGAACCACGACGGGCACCCGTGGCACATCCACTACTCACGAGACGGCGCGTCGCTGGCGTGCCGGATCACGGTCGAGTGCGGGATTGCGCTTGCCCAGGTGATCTCGGCCGGGGAACGCGAACGCCTCCGTCGCTGCGAAGCCCCGGACTGCGACGACGCCCTGATCGATCTGTCCCGGAACCGTTCGAAGCGGTACTGCGACGCCCGCACCTGCGGCAACCGCCTGCACGTGGCCGCCTACCGCGAGCGCCGCAAAGCCTCAGGCGAATAGCCGGCCCACACAGCTCTCCGCGCACCAGGCGGGGAGCTGTTCTGCTACTGCGCTCAGCAGCAGCGTTCTGTACGACGTACGCGTCGACGTGCCCTGCCCGGATCACCGCCGCCGGCCGTACTGTTCAGCAGCAGTTCGAGCGTCTGATCGGCAGCCGTCGAGTGAGATCATCTCGCGGTGTGGCGAGAACAGCCTGCGTCTCCGCGCGGCGCTCCCGGATCAGCCGGTTGTCGGGCGCCTTACGGGTTCGGGTCTTCGGCCGAGCGCTCGGCGAAGGTCTTCGCGACTTCGGCGGTGATCGGGCCCGGAGCCGGCAGGTCGCGGTCGTCGACGCGTTGAATGGCCTGGACGTCGCGCGTGGTGGATGTGAGGAAGATCTCGTCGGCTTCGAGCAGCTGTGCCAGCGGTACGTCGCGCTCGGTGCCGCCGTACCACTCGAGGACCAGCGCGCGGGTGACGCCGGCAAGGGCGCCGGACTCGAGCGTGGGGGTGACGAGCTCGCCGTCGTACACGCAGAAGATGTTGGCGCCGGTGCCCTCGCAGAGGTTGCCGATCGTGTTGGCGAAGATCGCCTCGCTGGCGCCGCGGTCCTTGGCGTAGGCGAGGGCGCGGACGTTCTCGGCGTACGACGTCGTCTTCAGGCCGGCGACCGCGCTGCGTTCGTTGCGGACCCAGGGGACTGTGACGATCGCCGAGACCCGGCCGGGGCGCTTGATCGGGTCGGAGGCGACCACGATCGTCGGGCCCGACGTACCGCGATCGGACGACAGCGGGGAGACACCGCCGGTGTAGGTGATCCGGAGCCGGCCGAACGGGATGTCCGGGTCGGCCTTCACGACCGCCGCGATGCCCTCCTCGACCTGCGCGACATCCGGCTCCGGCAGGCCGAGCCCGACCGCCGACCGGACCAGTCGCTGCAGGTGCCGGGTCACCGCGAACGGGCGCCCGTCGACGATCTTGATCGTCTCGAACACCCCGTCGCCGGTGGTCAGTCCATGGTCCAGCGGCGAGACGACCGCCTGGTCGTCCTGCAGGGTGCCGTTCAGCCAGATACGCATTGATGCTCCTTCCGCAGAACACCTTAGTCCTAAGGCGATTCGCGACGATCAGGCTGTCCACAGGTGACCGGTTGATGACCGTGGGTCGACGGTGCGGGGACCCCGATTTTTGAACTCCGGGGGAGATGGGCTAATGTTCTTCTCGCGCCGGGGGAACGAAAACCCGGTCGCAGCGCGGACGTAGCTCAGTTGGTAGAGCGCAACCTTGCCAAGGTTGAGGTCGCCGGTT
>NZ_JBSFBL010000120.1:0-8735 GCF_053592935.1 Kribbella sp. NPDC002412 | reverse complement strand
CATCTTCCCCCCCACCCCCCTCTACCTCTCTCGGGGGTACAGTACCGCCCCCGCCTCCCCCCGGTGCCACGCCTCGTGCACCAGCCGGAAGTCGAGCATCTCGAGGTAGCGCAGGCCACCGTGCATCAACTTGCTGGACCGGCTGGAGGTGCCGCTCGCGAAGTCGCGGGCCTCCAGCAGTCCGGTGGTCAGGCCCCGGGTCGCGGCGTCCAGGGCCGAGCCGGTGCCGACCACCCCGCCACCGATCACCAGGACGTCCAGTTCCCGTCCGTCGGCCATCGCGTCGATGGCCTCGGTCCTCGCTTGCGGTGACAGAGCCACTGCGCCCACTGTGCTGTTCCTTCCGATTCCGTGTGTTGCCAGATCAGTCGACGTCGACCCAGTCGAGGGTGCGCTGGACGGCCTTCTGCCAGCCGGCGTACCCCTTCGTGCGGTCTTCGTCCGACCACTGCGGCTCCCACCGCTTGTCCTCGTTCCAGTTCTGGACCAGTTCTTCCTTGGTCTTCCAGAATCCGACGGCCAGGCCGGCCGCGTACGCCGCGCCGAGCGCAGTCGTCTCCGCGACGACCGGCTTGCTCACCGGCACGCCGAGGATGTCCGCCTGCATCTGCATGCACAGCTCGTTCGCGGTCACACCGCCGTCCACCTTCAGCACGTCCAGCCGGACCCCGGAGTCCTTCTCCATCGCGTCCGCCACGTCCTTGCTCTGGTAGCAGATCGCTTCCAGTGTTGCTCGCGCCAGGTGAGCGTTGGTGTTGTACCGCGACAGCCCGACGATCGCGCCGCGGGCGTCGGAGCGCCAGTACGGCGCGAACAGGCCGGAGAACGCGGGCACGAAGTACACCCCGCCGTTGTCCGCGACCTGCCGGGCCAGCGTCTCGGTCTCGCTCGCGCCGGAGATGATGCCGAGCTGGTCCCGCAGCCACTGGACCGCCGACCCGGTCACCGCGATCGAGCCCTCGAGCGCGTAGACCGGCGCCTCGTCGCCGAACTTGTAGCACATGGTGCTGAGCAGGCCGGCCTTCGACCGGACCAGCTCGGTGCCGGTGTTCAGCAGCATGAAGTTGCCGGTGCCGTAGGTGTTCTTGGCCTCGCCCGGGTTGAAGCAGACCTGGCCGACGGTCGCCGCCTGCTGGTCACCGAGGTCACCGGTCAGCGGCACCACACCGCCGAACGGCCCGTTGGCGAGCGTCTCGCCGTACTTGTTCGGGTCCGACGACGGCCGGATCTCGGGCAGCATCTGCCGCGGGATGTTGAAGAACGAGATCAGCTCGTCGTCCCAGTCGAGCGTCTCCAGGTTCATCAGCATCGTCCGGCTGGCGTTCGTGACGTCGGTGATGTGCACGCCGCCGTCGACCCCGCCGGTGAGGTTCCACAGCAACCAGGTGTCGGTGTTGCCGAACACGGCGTCACCGGCCTCGGCCGCCGCTCGCACGCCGTCGACGTTCTCCAGGATCCACTGCACCTTGCCGGCCGAGAAGTACGTCGCCGGCGGCAGCCCGGCCTTCTGCCGGATCACGTCGCCCTTGCCTTCGCGCTCCAGCGCCGACGCGATCCGGTCGGTCCGGGTGTCCTGCCAGACGATCGCGTTGTAGTACGGCCGGCCGGTCTTGCGGTTCCAGACCACGGCGGTCTCGCGCTGGTTGGTCATGCCGAGTGCGGCCAGGTCGCCGGCCTGCAGGCCCTTCGCGTTCATCGCGGTGCGGATCACCGAGCTGGTGCGCTCCCAGATCTCGACCGGGTTGTGCTCGACCCAGCCGGCCTGCGGCAGGACCTGCTCGTGCTCCAGCTGGTGGATGCCCACCACGTTGCCGGAGTGGTCGAAGATCATGAACCGGGTGCTCGTGGTGCCCTGGTCGACGGCGCCGACGAAGTCAGCCATGGAAAGTCCTCTCCTCACAGATGAATGTCATACGTTCTTCGACTCCTCCGGGATCTGGCCGGGCTCTTCCTCCTCGGAGATCGGCAGGTTGCGGCCGACCAGTACGTCGTACAGGAACGCGCCGACCAGCGCGCCGATGATCGGTCCCACGATCGGCACCCAGAAGTAGAGATCTCCGAACTGATCCTTGAACGCTGTCCCCCCGTACCCGGTGAGGAAGGACGCCACCCGCGGGCCGAAGTCACGCGCGGGGTTGATCGCGTACCCGGCGTTGGTGCCCCATGCCATCCCGATGCCGACCACCAGCAGGCCGACGATGAACGGCCCGAGGTTCGCCGCCGGCGCCGTGTTGCGCACGTCGATGATCGCCAGGATGACCAGCATCAGGATCGCAGTCCCGATGATCTGGTCCCGCAGACCGGCCCACATGCCGACGCCGAGATCCACGCTGCCGTTACCCGGCAGAGTGGAGAACACGCCCTGGCTCTTGATGGTCAGCCCTGGGTCGAACTTGTTCAGCGCCTCGGTGTAGTTCCAGCGAACCACGAGCGCCGCCAGGAACGCCCCGAGGAACTGGGCCACCGAGTACGGCAGCACCTTCTTCCAGCTGAACCCGCGGAACGCCGCCAGCGCGATCGTCACCGCCGGGTTCAGGTGCGCGCCGGTCATCCGGCCCGCGACGTAGATGCCCAGGGTCACGCCGATACCCCACGCCCAGGCGATCGAGTCATGGTCCCCGAGCCCCGCTGTCACCACCTGCGCCACCACACCGCAGCCGAACAGGATCAGGATGAACGTGCCCGCGAGTTCGGCGGAACACTCCCCCAGAAGGGTTCGTGCTTTGACCGCTTCGGTCGTAGCCATGCCTTAGCCTCCCTTCCATCACCGTGACGACCACGGCTGGCTGGAATCTAAGAGCGATCGCGAGGCGGCACAACGCTCGTCGTTCGACATTGTCGAACGCCACCCACCGAGTCCCCGGCTACGACACACAGGCACCCAACCGTTTGAGATGGTCGTGACGTCAGGGTGGGTGACAAGGGAAGCCCGGCGAGGGGGAGTTGATGGGCGAGGGAGCGGGCGCTGCGGGGTTCGCCGAGTTTGCGGGGAGCCGGCATGGGGCGCTGTACCGGTATGCCTATCTGCTTGTCGGGGAACGGGGGCTGGCTGAGGATCTGGTGCAGGAGGCCTTGATCAAGACGTACGTCCGGTGGGGGCGGCTGCGGGATCCGAGCTCGGCGGAGGCGTACACGCGGAAGGCGATCACGACTACCGCGATCGGGTGGTGGCGGCGGAAGGGCTGGGCGGCGGAGCAGCCGCGGGGGGATGTGCCGGATCGGCCGGTGGAGGGGGATGACGCCACGGCGCGGGTGTGGTTGTGGCATGAGTTGCGGGGGTTGCCGCCGCGGCAGCGGGCGGCGTTGGTGTTGCGGTACTACGAGGATCTGACCGAGGTGCAGACCGCTGAGGTTCTCGGATGTTCCGTCGGGACGGTGAAGAGCCAGGTGTCCGCCGCGTTGACGAAGTTGCGGGCGCGGCTGGGCGGGGACGCCGTACTGGTCATGGAGAAGGCGGGGATGACGGAGTGACCGATCTGTTGCGAAACATGCTGGCCGAGCGGGCGGACGGCAGTGAGCCGCCGGCGCTCGACCTGGACGGGATCGTCGCGGCCGGCGACCGTCGGCTGCGACGGCGCCGGGTCGCCTCGGTGGCCGGGGCGGCGCTCGTCACGCTGGCCGTCGTCGCCGGCGGCATCACCGGCGTACGCATGGTGAGTGGGCCGGACGACCCGCCGGTTGCCACGTTCACCGAGCGGCGGGCGACGTACGCGATCGGCTCCGAGATCCACTACGGCCAGGACGTCATCTCCGTGGCGCCGCACAAGGTCAGCGCCTTCGTCCAGGTCGACTCGGGGTTCGTGTTCACCACCGAGCAGGGCGGGGTCTTCGTCGTGACCAAGGACGGTGTGGACCGGATCGAGCCCGACAACACGACCGACCGGCTGACCGCCGACGACCGCGGCGACCTGGTCGGCTGGGTCGAGACGCACAACAACGACTCCGACTCCGTCGTGTACGACGTCGCCGCCGGCCGCGAGGTGGTCCGGACGGCGATCGGGAACGACCACGGCATGGGCTCGATCGCCATCAGGCCCCGGATCGTCGCGATCGACGGCGGCTACGCGTACTTCGGCACCCTCGACGGCGTGTACCGCTGGGACCTGAAGACCGACAAGGGTGAGCGCATCGCCGACGGCGGGCCGGACACGGTGCGCACGGTATCCGACGGCCAACTCGTCTTCCAGCAGCCGCGCGGCATCTCGCTGGCCATCGCGCGCACGGTGACCGCGTCCGCGCCCGCCAGGTTCAGCGGCCAGCAGGCCTTCCTCTCCCCCGGCGCCAAGTCCCTCGTGACCCAGCCGGACGACGTCCGCATGGGCATCGAACCCAGCTGGGCCGGCCTCCAGGCGTACGACGTCGCGACCGGCCGCCAAATGATGGTGCCGTACGCCTACGACACCCTGGTCTTCGGCCAGTGGCTCGACGACAACACCTTCACCGCCGCCGGCGAACGCCGCAACTCCCCCACCGACCAGGCGGACCTGCTCACCTGCTCGACGCAGACCTCCGCCTGCACGGTCGCCGTCTCCGCCTTCTCCACGTTCACGCTCAGTACGACGCCACCGCGCACCACCCCCTTCGCCGTCCCGACCGGCAGCCGGATCATCGACCTCTACAGCTAGGGTTGCCGCGGGACGTCAGGCGGCGCAGACATTTGCCGACGTGCTGCGGCACGCCCGGGTCCACCGCGGGCTGCCCCAGGACGGGCTGGCCGAGCT
The DNA here is from genome assembly GCF_053592935.1 of Kribbella sp. NPDC002412. Taxonomy (NCBI): domain Bacteria; kingdom Bacillati; phylum Actinomycetota; class Actinomycetes; order Propionibacteriales; family Kribbellaceae; genus Kribbella; species Kribbella sp. NPDC002412. Next base: position 4,014 of record NZ_JBSFBL010000120.1, on the reverse strand, counting down.
GGCCGGGCTCAGCGCACAGGCGATCGGACTGCTGGAGCGCGGCGTACGGCGGTTCCCGCACCTGACGACCCTCGATCGGCTGACCGGCGCACTCGACCTGACCGCGAGTGAGCGCGCCGAGTTCCAGCGGCTGGCGTCCCGTGGGGCGGTCTCCCAGCCGACCGCTCCCACCCAGCCCACCGGCCCGGCCTGGGTCGTCGCCCTTCAGTTGCCTGCCGCAACCACTGCGTTCGTCGGCCGGCGGCGCCAGCTGGACCAGCTCGCCGAGCTGCTCACCAGGCCGTCCACCGGGCCGGGCGCTCCGGCGATCGCCACCATCCGCGGCATGCCGGGCGTCGGAAAGACCGCCCTCGCCATTCAGGCAGGGCACGCCGCCACCGGCCACTACCCCGACGGTGTGCTGATCGTGAACGCCGCGGCTTCGGATCCGGTACGCCGCTCAGCGCGCTGCAGGCACTGGGTCAGCTGCTGCGTGCAACCGGCGTGCTGGCGGAGGCGGTGCCCGACAGCCTGCCCGAAGCCTCCGCGGCCTTCCGGACCCGCTTGGCGAACCGGCGTGTCCTCATCCTGCTCGACAACGTCCGCGACGCCGACCAGGTCGTCGAGATCGCCGCCGACGTCCGGGACCGGCGGCGGGAGGCACGGGCGCGACTCGAGCTCGGTGAGTTGCTCGACGAGCTCGGCGAGCACGAGGACGCCGTACCGAATCTGGAGTTCGCGCTCGCCTTCTACCGCGAGCACGACCCGGTGCCGGCGCAGCGGGCGGCGAAGCTGCTCGGAGCAGACAGCGCCTGACGGCAGGCGTCAGGCGCTGTGCGCTCAGCGGTCCTGGGTGTCCGGGCTCGGCGCCGGGGCGACCGGCTTGTCCGACGGCTGGTTCTCCGGGAAGTGGCACGCGGCCTGGTGCCCCGGGGCCAGCTGCAGCAGCGGCGGCTCAGTGGTCTTGCAGATGTCCTGCGCCTTCCAGCAGCGGGTGTGGAAGCGGCAGGCGGGCGGCGGGTTGATCGGGCTCGGCACGTCCCCGACCAGCCGGATCCGCTCCTGCTTGCCCTTGCGCTTGGTGTCCGGCACCGGTACGGCGGACAGCAGTGCGAGCGTGTACGGGTGCATCGGCTTCTCGTACAGGTCGACCCGGTCGGCGAGCTCGACGATCTTGCCCAGGTACATCACCGCGACCCGGTCCGAGACGTGCCGCACGACGGACAGGTCGTGAGCGATCATCACGTAGGTCAGGTCGAACTCGTCCTGCAGGTCCTCGAGCAGGTTCACCACCTGCGCCTGGATCGAGACGTCCAGCGCGGACACCGGCTCGTCGGCCACGATCAGCTTCGGCCGCAGCGCGAGGGTCCGGGCGATCCCGATCCGCTGGCGCTGACCGCCGGAGAACTCGTGCGGGTAGCGGTTGTAGTGCTCCGGGCTCAGGCCGACCAGCTCGAGCAGCTCCTGCACGGCCCTCTTCACGCCGTGCTCGGGCTTCACGTTCTGCAGCCGGTACGGCGCGCCGACGATCTTGCCGACCGTGTGCCGCGGGTTCAGCGAGCCGTACGGGTCCTGGAAGATCATCTGCACGTCGCGGCGCAGCGGCCGCATCCTGCCCTCGGACAGGTGGCTGATGTCCTGCCCCTCGAAGATGATCTGGCCCGCCGTCGGCTCCAGCAAGCGGGTCAGCAGCCGGCCGGTGGTGGTCTTGCCACAGCCGGACTCGCCGACCAGCGAGAGCGTCTCGCCGCGGCTGACGTCGAAGGTCAGCCCGTCGACGGCCTGCACCGCGCCGGTCTGGCGCTGCATCACACCCTTGCGGATCGGGAAGTGCTTGACCAGGCCGTTGACCGACAGCAGCTGCTCGCCGAGCTTGGGCGGCTCGATCCCCGGAACGGCGGTCGGGTCGGATTCAGCAGTCGTGCCAAGGTCGGTCACAGTCGTCGTCCCGTTCACAGCTTCGGCTTGATGTCGGTCTCCCACGCCTTCTGGCGCTCCTGCGGGGAGAGGTGGCAGGCGACCTTGTGGCCGGACCCGATGTCGAGCAGCTCGGGCCGGTCGGTCTCACTGGCGCCGCCGTTCAGGTGCGCGTAGTTGCAGCGCGGGTTGAACGGACAGCCCGGTGGCACGTTGATCAGGCTCGGCGGCGCGCCCTTGATCGGGATCAGCCGCTCCGAGCGCTCCCGGTCGATCCGCGGCATCGAGCCGAGCAGACCCCAGGTGTAGGGGTGCTGCGGCCGGTCGAAGATGTCCTCCGCGCTGCCGTACTCGATCGCGCGGCCGGCGTACATCACCTGGATGTCGTCGGCCAGCTCGGCGACCACGCCGAGGTCGTGGGTGATGATGATGACGGCGGAGTTGAACTCGCTCTGCAGGTCCCGGATCAGGTCCAGGATCTGCGCCTGTACGGTCACGTCGAGCGCGGTGGTCGGCTCGTCGGCGATCAGCAGGTCGGGGTCGCAGGACAGCGCCATCGCGATCATCGCGCGCTGCCGCATGCCGCCGGAGAACTGGTGCGGGTAGGCGTCCACGCGCCGGTCCGGCTGCGGGATGCCGACCCGGTCGAGCATCTCGATCGCGTGCTTGCGCGCAACGCCCTTGCTGACGTCGTTGTGCACCCGGTAGGCCTCGACGATCTGGCGCCCGACCGTGTAGAAGGGGTGCATCGCCGACAGCGGGTCCTGGAAGATCATCGCCATCCGCTTGCCGCGCAGCCGGCGGACCTCCTCGCGGCTGGACGAGATCAGGTCCTGCCCGTCGAGGATGACCTCACCGGTGATCTTGGCGACGCCCGGCTTGTGCAGGCCCATGATCGACAGGCTGGTCACGCTCTTGCCCGAGCCGGACTCCCCCACGATGCCGAGCGTCTTGCCGCGCTCCAGGGTGAACGACAGCCCGTCGACGGACTTCACCACGCCGTCGTCGGTCGGGAAGTGCACCTTCAGGTCGCGTACGTCGAGAAAGCTCACTTCGCCCTCACCCTCGGGTCGACCACGGCGTACAAGAGGTCGACGACCAGGTTCGCGATGATGATGAACGTCGACGCGACCAGGACCACACCCAGGATCTTCGGCAGGTCGTTCTGCACGATGCCGTCCACCGCGTACTTGCCCAGGCCGTTCAGCGAGAAGGTCTTCTCGGTGAGTACGGCGCCGCCCATCAGCAGGCCGACGTCGAGGCCGAAGATGGTCAGGATCGGGGTCAGCGCGCCGCGTAGCCCGTGCTGGACCACCACGTTTCCTTCCGGCAGGCCTTTGGCCCGCGCGGTTCTGATGTAGTCCTCGTTCATCGTCTCCAGCATGCCCGCGCGGGTCAGACGCGCGTACTGCGCGGAGAACAGGAACGCCAACGTGATCCAGGGCAGGATGAGCGCCTGCGCCCATTTGAACGGATTCTCCGTGAACGGGACGAACGTCCCCCCTGGAACCGTCCATTTCAGGTGATAACTGAAGATGCTCAGACAGACCAGTCCGGTGAAGAAGATCGGTAACGAGACCCCGGCCAGCGCTGTGCCCATCGCCGCCCGGTCGAAGACCGACCCGCGTTTCAGCGCCGACAGGACACCCGTCGAGACGCCGAACACGAGCCAGATCGCCGCGGCGCCGACCGCGAGCGACAGGGTCACCGGTATCGCCTCGACGAGGTCCGGCCACACCGGGCGCTTCTTGAGGAACGAGTAACCCAGGCACGGGGCCGGGCACTGCTCCACGCCGGCGCCGTAGTTGTACTCGGCACCGACCACGACCCCCTTGGCCCAGTGGTAGTACTGCACCGGGACGGGGTCGTAGAAGCCGAGGTTCTGCGCCGTGGACTTCACGGTCTCCTCGGTCGCGGCCCGGCCGACGTACCGCGTGGCGAGCGTCTCCGGCGTTGCGCCGGCCATCCGCGGCACCAGGTAGAAGATCGAGAACGTGATGACGCTGACGATGAACAGCAGGCCTATGGCGGCGACCAGGCGCCGGGACTCGGACCACTGGGGAGGTCCGAGTCCCTATCCCGACGATCTGCATCGAAGGAGGTGTAAGAACATGGCAC
>NZ_JBSFBL010000119.1:0-9655 GCF_053592935.1 Kribbella sp. NPDC002412 | reverse complement strand
GCGCTACTTCGAACACATGTTCTAGTCTTGTGGTGGACGGGAGGTGTGTGCGATGGGCTACAACAATCCGCCGATCAAGTGGTCGGAGCTGGAGCGCAAGCTGTCGAACCGCTCACGCCCGGGCAGCCACGGCAACCGCCCGGTGACGGCCGACGGCGGCGACAGCCCGGCGTGGTCACAGCACCGCGGTCCGTACGTGCCGGCCCCCGCCCGCCGCCCCGACAACGCGGTGCCCTACGCAGAGCTGCACGTGCACTCGAACTTCTCCTTCCTGGACGGCGCGTCCCAGCCGGAGGACCTGGTCGAGGCGGCGGTCCGGCAGGGCCTGCACGCGCTGGCGCTGACCGATCACGACGGGTTCTACGGCGCGGCCCGGTTCGCCGAGGCCGCGGCGGCGTACGCGTTACCCACGGTGTTCGGGGCGGAGCTGTCCCTCGGCCTGACCGGCCCGCAGAACGGTGTGGCCGACCCCGAGGGCAGTCACCTGCTGGTGCTGGCGGAGGGGCAGGAGGGCTACCACAAGCTGGCCGGCGCGATCACCGAGGCGCAGCTGGCCGGCGGTGAGAAGGGCCGCCCGGTCTACGACCTGGAGGAGCTCGCCGAGCAGGGCCGTGATCGCTGGCTGATCATGACCGGCTGCCGGAAGGGGCTGGTGCGGCAGGCGCTGGAGCTGGGCGGGCATGCCGACGGTCCGGCCGCCGCGGGCCGGGAGCTGGACCGGTTGGTGAGCCTGTTCGGCCAGGACCGCGTGGTGGTCGAGCTGGTCGACCACCACCTGCCGGCCGACTCCAGCCGGAACCAGGTGCTGGCCGGCCTGGCCGCGGACCGCGGGCTCCCGGTGGTTGCCACCAACAACGTTCACTACGCCACCCCGGCGCAGCACAAGCTGGCCGCCGCGCTGGCCGCGGTCCGGGCCCGCCGCGACCTGGACTCGATGGACGGCTGGCTGCCGCCGGCCGGGATGGCGTTCGTCCGGTCGGGCGCGGAGATGACCACCCGGTTCCAGCGGTTCCCCGGGGCGGTGGCGCGGTCGGTGACGATCGCGGACCAGCTGTCGTTCGACCTGGCCCGGGCGAAGCCGAAGCTGCCGTTGCGGGACGTGCCGGACGGGCACGACCCGATGTCCTGGCTGCGGCACCTCACCTTCGAAGGCGCCGCCCTGCGGTACGGGACCCGCGAGGAGCGCCCGGACGCGTACGAGCGGCTGCAGCGGGAGCTGGACGTCATCGCGGAGAAGGGCTTCCCGGGGTACTTCCTGATCGTCCACGACATCGTCAAGTTCGCGCACGACCACGGGATCCTGTGCCAGGGCCGCGGCTCGGCGGCGAACTCGGCGGTCTGCTACGCGCTCGGGATCACCGCGGTCGACAGCATCCTCTACAACCTGCCGTTCGAGCGGTTCCTCGCCTCGACCCGGACCGAGGAGCCGGACATCGACGTCGACTTCGACTCCGACCGCCGCGAGGAGGTGATCCAGCACGTCTACGAGAAGTACGGCCGCCGGAACGCGGCCCAGGTCGCGAACGTGATCAGCTACCGGCCGAAGTCCGCCGTCCGGGACATGGCCAAGGCCCTGGGGTACTCGGTCGGCCAGCAGGACGCGTGGTCGAAGCAGGTGGACGGCTGGAGCCCGGAGATCACCTCGACCGAGCACGACATCCCGCCGCGGGTGGTGGAGATGGCGACCGGGCTGCTGAAGTTCCCGCGGCACCTGGGGATCCACTCGGGCGGGATGGTGCTGACCGAGCGGCCGGTGGGGGAGGTGGTGCCGATCGAGCACGCCCGGATGGAGAACCGCACAGTCCTGCAGTGGGACAAGGACGACTGCGCGTGGATGGGGCTGGTGAAGTTCGACCTGCTCGGGCTCGGGATGCTGGCCGCGCTGCAGTACTGCATGGAGCTGGTCCGCGAGCACGTGGGGGAGTCGTGGCTGCTGCACACGATCCCGAAGGAGGAGGCCGGCGTCTACGACCAGCTGTGCCGGGCGGACTCGGTCGGGGTGTTCCAGGTGGAGTCGCGGGCCCAGATGGCGACGCTGCCCCGGTTGAAGCCGCGCCGGTTCTACGACCTGGTCACCGAGATCGCGCTGATCCGGCCCGGCCCGATCCAAGGCGGCGCGGTCCATCCGTACATCCGGCGCCGGACCGGGGAGGAGCCGGTCACCTACCTGCACCCGAAGCTGCGGCCGGTGCTGGAGCGCACCATGGGAGTGCCGCTGTTCCAGGAGCAGCTGATGCAGATGGCGATGGCGGTCGGCGAGATCGACGGCGACGAGGCCGACCTGCTCCGTCGCGCGATGGGGTCGAAACGCGGGATCGAGAAGATCTCGTCGCTGAAGGAGAAGCTGTACGCCGGGATGGCGCGCAACGGGATCACCGGGGACCTGGCCGACGAGATCTACGACAAGATCGAAGCCTTCGCGAACTTCGGGTTCGCGGAGTCGCACTCGATCAGCTTCGCCCTGCTCGTCTACTCCAGCACGTGGCTGCGGCTGCACTACCCGGCCGCGTTCCTGGCCGCGTTGCTGCGGGCCCAGCCGATGGGGTTCTACTCACCCCAGTCCCTGGTCGCCGACGCCCGCCGCCACGGTGTCGAGGTGCGGCGTCCGGACCTGCACCTGTCCGGGGTCGACGCGGGCCTCGAGCAACTGGTCGACGGGCAGGAGCTGACCGGGCCGACCGGCTCGGCGGACTGCCTGGTGGATCCGCAGCCGCTGGTCGGGCCGTTCGACCCGAAGGCGCCGTTCGACACCACTGTCCATCGCCGGGACGGCGCGTTCTCGGTCCGGCTCGGGCTGTCGGAGGTGCGCACGATCGGCGAGAAGGGCGCGAAGCTGATCGTCGAGGAGCGCGACCGCGGTGGGCCGTTCACCGAGATGGCCGACCTGGTCCGCCGGACCGGGATCACTGCCGCCCAGGTGGAGGCGCTGGCCACGGCCGGGGCCTTCGACTGCTTCGGGCTCGACCGCCGGCAGGCGCTGTGGGAAGCCGGGCGGGCTGCCGAGGAGCGCCCGGGTCAGCTGGCCGGCATCACCGCTGCCGGGCCGCCGCCCACCCTGCCCGGGATGACCGACATCGAGTCCGACATGGCCGACCTGTGGTCGACCTCGATCACCACCACCAGTCACCCGATGCAGCGCATCCGGGCCGAGCTCCGGGCCGAGGGCATCCTGTCCGCCGCCCAGCTCCGCGAGGCGCCCGACGGCAGCCGGGTCCGCGTCGCCGGGGTCGTCACCCACCGCCAGCGCCCGGCCACCGCCTCCGGCGTCACCTTCATGAACCTCGAGGACGAGACCGGCATGGCCAACATCGTCATCACCGTCGGCTGCTGGCACCGCCACGCCACCGTCGCCCGCACCGCCGGCGCCCTCATCATCCGCGGCCGGGTAGAACGCGCCGGCGAAGTCACCAACCTCTCCGCCGACCACCTCCAACGCCTCCCCCTAGCCGCCAAAACCACCTCCCGCGACTTCCGCTGACTCAGGCTTTCCGGCCGCGAAGCACCGGCCACCGGCTCCGCCAGGAGGCGATGACGCGATCGAGGTTCGTGCGGACCACGGGGTCGGTCTCCGTGACCTGCAGCTTCCGCAGGTCCCGCAGTAGCGATCGGTCCTTGCGTTGTTCGGCCGACTGGACGGCTTGGCGCCGTACGTCGGCATCGGGGTCATCGAGTGCTCGGCGCAGCAGGCCGGTGGCGTCGCCATGTGCCTTGATCGCGCGGTACACGGCCGACACGCGGTCACCGGCGGCGGGCCGATCCAGTAGCGGCTCCAGATCGGCGACCTGACAGTCGCCGCTGTCGGTGAGTGCCCACGCTGCTGCCCACAGCACTGCGGAGTCCTCGTCGGTCAGCAGTGCCCGGGCGCGCTCGGCGAGATCGGCAGTGCCAAGGACGCGGAGCACGTGAATCGCCGCGGCGCGCACCGGCGCGGCCGAGTCGGTCAACGCCGTCCGCGCGGCAGTCTCGACCTGGGGCACGGTGGATCGCCACCCGACGCCGAGCGCCGCCTCGCGGACGCGAGCATCCGGGTCCGCGGCGGCCGCGGCGAGGCCGTTCCCCGCGCCGGCCCCGATCTCCGGCAGGTAGCTCAGCGACCAGGCTGCCCGTACCCGCCGGTCCGGATCCGGGTCACCGGCAAGGATGGCGAGCAGCGCGGTCTCGTCCCCAGGCAGCTTCTGACCGAAGTCGGTGACCGAGTATCCGGCCAGGAGTTCGTCGAGCCACCGCTCGTACCAGGAGAGGAAGTCCGGATCCTCGCTCACGTACGGCGGGTCGCACCAGTCGGCGTTGACGTCGACGAGCCGTCCGCGGCCCCGACCGGTCACGACGAGCTGGGTGTAGTACGCGCAGCCGTGGTGCACGATCGCAAGGCTGCCCTGCCGTGGCTCTGGGAACTCGCCGTACTCCTCGACTGAGTGGGCGATGCCGTCAGCGAGGTAGCTGGGGGCCGCGAGGAAGCCGACCGGATCGTCGTCCCAGTCGAGCGCCTCCCGCAAGGGCACCAGCCCGTAGCTCGGGCCCGCGCCGCCATCCCCGGCCTCGAGCAGAAACAGCCGGTACTCCGCCGGCAGCGCCACCCCATGCTCGGCCTCGAACGCCGCGACCTGTGCCTCGGACAGCGGCGGTTTCAGCCGGTACGAGTGGGCCTTGGCGCCGAAAGACTCCAGCAGGGCAGGGGATTCGGCCGCCTGGGCGAGTTTCGCGCGGATGCGGATGATCCGGTCGTCCACCGGGACAGACTACAGAGCCCCGGCGCGCCCTTGCCCGGGGCTGGGGAAACGCGGAACCGCCCGCGGGGTTTCCGCGGGCGGTTCGGTTGGGGTGGTCAGCTCGTTGCGGTCTTGATGGCGTTGAGGAGGATGGTGCACTGGGTGGCGTCGCCGAGGAGTTTGCTGTTGAGGAGGACGCTGGCTTCTACGTCGCCGGGGGAACTTGGCTTGGCAGCTGTCGAGCAGCCGCTGGTGGGTGTGCCAGCGGACCAGGTCGACCGCCGACATCTGCAGGCCGCGGTGGCCGGCGCAGTTCGGCTGGCCGGCGTTCCAGAGGGCCACCCTTGGCCAGGTCGCTGATGTCGTAGGAATGCGCGGCGGTGTCAGGGTTCGCCGCGGTGCACGGGACGCGGGTGCGATACCCGCCGGGGCGAACAGACGCTCGTTGATGTACGCCAGCGTCCAGGGACCCGAGTCGTTCGGGCCCATCACGTCCGGCACGCCGCGGCTCGGCTCGGTCAGGTCCCACAGCTTCGGGATGATCCATCGCGTAGTCAGCATCTGGTCGATCCCCGAGGTGTGGCTCAGGATCTGCCGGACCGTCAGGCTCTTCCACGACGGGTCCATCTGGTCCACATGTCCGGCGGCAGGTAGCCCCACAGCTTCACGTCCGGGCCGACGCCGCGCTTCTCGACCAGGTTGAGCAGGGCCGCCGCGGTGCTGTTCTTGGTCGCGGTGGGGCTGGCTACGGCTGGGGGAGCTTGGTGTTCCAGTGGTGGAGCTGGTCGGTCAGCCAGGGGAGGAGGGGGTCGCCGACGGCGGTGTCGATGCCCAGGTAGCGGACGCCGACGGTGGCGAGGGCGAGCAGGCCGAGAAAGAGCCCCAGGACGTTGAGGGCCGAGCCGGCCACGTCGGGGCGGTGGGTGCTGATCAGGCCGACCAGGGCGGTGAGTACGGCGAGGGCGCCGAAGACCAGCGAGACGCCGAACAGGATCGAGAAGGTTGCCGTGAGCACCGCTCCGAGGCCGCAGACCAGCGCGATCTCGGCCGCGGCGGACATCCGCGCCCGCGGCGCGGGCGACGCGTCGATCAGTTCCTGCAGCCCCACCTCGCCTCGAGGGCTGTGCCCGTACGTGGCCATAACCCAAGGTTAAGCCGCAAACCTCGCGTCGGCAGTCAACCAATGGTCACGAAACGGGGCTGCTTCAGGCACACAGGTGCGGGGCGACCAGGTCGAGCAACCGCTGGTGGGTGGCGGGATCGGCGGCGGCGATCAGGCCGGGGCCGGTGTGCACGGGGTTGCCGCGGAAGTCGGTGACGGTGCAGCCGGCTGCTTGGCAGAGGGTGATGCCGGCGGTGAAGTGAACGCTGTCCTGCAGGGTGCCGTCGGTGATGTAGGCGGCCCGGCGGCCGATCGCGACCCAGGCGAGGGTGAGGGTCGTGGAGGAGACGCGGCCGGCGAACGCTGCCCGGAACTTCTCGTCGGCCAGCAGTTGCGCGCCGAGGAAGTCGGCCCCCGGCGGGGCGTCGATGTCCACGTCGACCAGCCGCGAGGCGGCGGAGGGTGTCGCCGGGAGGTCGGTCGCCGGTGAAGCGTCGCGAAGGCTGGTGGGCGACGGGGTGGCGGGGCTGTGGCCGGCGGGGTATGGGGTGGTGGGGGAGTGGATGGTGGTGCGGCGGAGCTTGGTTGTGGTGCCGTCGGTCCAGAAGGTTTCGCCGGTCAGCGGGTCGGCCACGGCGGCGACGGCGGTGGTGGGGAGGGCGACGTTGACTGAGAAGAGTGGGGTTTGGGCGGCGAAGTTGAGGGTGCCGCAGAGCGGGTCCACCAGCCAGGTGCGGGCCGCGGTGCCGGTGGCGCCGTACTCCTCGCCGATCACCGCGTCGTCCGGGCGGGCCGCGCGGATGACCTCGAGGATCGCCCGCTCCGACTCCAGGTCGGCCTCGGTGGCGAAGTCGGTCGGCGACTTGTCGTAGTGGCTGAGGGCTCCGCCGTACATCCGCCGTACGACGTCCGCCCCCGCCGCGGCCGCGTTGATCGCGACCTCGGCATCAGTCAGTCGGTCCATGGCGGCATCCAACCCCAGGTGGCGCCGCGGGTCGAGAGCCGGGGTGGCCGCACGCGCTGTCACCCGTCAGGGATGAGTACGGCGGCCGCGCGCTTGGCTAGCGTCGAAGTGATGAAGCAGCGGTGGGTGGAGCACCCGCGGGTGCAGCAGGGCCGGACGTGGGTGCAGGGCAGCATCGTCTGGCGCATCGTGATCGCAGCGCTGCAGATCCGGCTGTACGACCAGGCCCTGACGCTCGCAGGGAAGGCCTTCATCGCGCTGGTCCCGCTGCTGATCGTCATCGCAACCTTCCTGAGCGCGTCCGATGCCGAGGCGGTCGCCAACTGGATGATCAGGCGGTTCGGCGTGACCGGTACGACGGCCGACGCGGTCCGCTCGTTGTTCTCCCGGCCGCCGTCCAGCTCGGGCGGTCTGACCATCCTGAGTGTCCTCACCGTGCTGGTGTCCGCGAGCAGTTTCGCCCGGTCGATCCAGCGGACCTACGAGATGGCGTGGGACCTGCCCGCGCGCGGACTTCGCCGTACCGTCAACGGCCTCCAGGGCGCCTTGCTGCTGCTCCTCACCCTGATGGTGCTGGCCTCGATCGCGAGCCTGGCCGACGACCTCCCCGGTGGCGTGATCGTCTCGCTGGTCGCGCAGACCTGCGCGGCGGTCCCCGGGTGGTGGCTCGCCGCGTGGCTGTTGCTGAGCCGGCGCGTCGCCTGGCGGCTGCTGTTGCCGGGCGCCGTGGTGAGCGCGCTGGCGCAGACGATCGTCAGTGCGGCGGGTGCGACGTACGTTCCGCACCTGATCGAGCGGAACACCGAGCGGTACGGCGTCATCGGCGTGGCGATCGCGATCATCTCGTGGCTCGTCGTCCTGGCCGTGGTGGTTGTCACGTCGGCTGTGGTCGGCGCCCAACTGGGCGCTGCGCTGGCCCAGCACGACCAGCGGAAGGCCCGCTCTACCTGACACAGGCCTCGATCCCGCGGTTGACGCCGACGCTGAACGCGGACGTCCGTTCCTGGATGTTCCCGTGGTCGCTGACCTTGGTCCACGGGTAGTCGTCCGCGACGGCAGCCAGCGTCTGGGCGAGTTCCTGGGCGTCGCCAGGCTCGATGGCGATCGCGCCGGTCGACGCGGCGCCCTGGAGGGAGGCGCCGGCCAGGCAGTCGGCCTGGAGCTCGGCGGCGACGGAGACCTGGTCGGCGTCGAGCCGGGCCTGGATCGCGTGGGCCCATTCGTGGGCGATGATCAGGTAGACCCACGCGTCGCCGATCTGGCTGTAACCGGCGGCCATCAGGTCCTCGTCCCACGCGATGAAGTCACCCGCCGGGCAGTAGTACGCGTTGTACGGCACGGACTCCTCGCCGGCACACCGTGGCCCGTCGGCGCCGGTGTAGCCACCGGCCACCTGCGGGCTCTCGTACGGCTCGCCGAAGGTCTCCGGAAACGCCTGCTGCCAGAAGCTGTCGACCACCCGGACAGCGTCCTCGATGTCGGCGTCCATCGCGCTCTGGTTGATCGAGGTCGTCCCGGTGCAACCGGCGACCAGTACGGCGAGCAGCAGCCAGACGATCCTCATCATCGACCCTCCGCGTTGGCGCGCCGGAGGAAGTCGGACAGCGGACCGGGCAGCTCGGCCGGCCGCTCACCCCAGTCGTAGACGACCGCGGTCCCGGCGATCAGGTCGTGCAGCGCGCGATGCTCGCGCTGGAAGATGATCAGCACCAGCCCCGCTCCGAACAACAGCACGCTCAACGGGGTCGCGCACACCCGCAGCAACGCCCGGCCGGTCCGCAGCGTACTGCCGTCCGCACGCACCACCCGCAGTCCGACGATCCCCTTGCCCGGCGTCCGCCCGGCGATCGCAAGACAGCCGAAGGTGTAGCAGAAGGCCCAAGACAGCAAGGCGATCGTCGCGACCGGCGCGGACGGATCACCACGCAACGACACATCCAGGAACGCCGTCGTCAGCAGGTCCAGCCCCGCGAGCCCGAGCGTGTACGACGCGAACACGAAGATCACGTCGAGTACGGCGGCCACCGCCCGGCTGATGGCCCCCGAGTAGTGACCGGTGACGGTCAGCCGCCCGTTCATGCCTGCTCCGGTTCGGCCAGCAGCCGTGGCGCCGACGGCTGCGAGGGCGTGTGCCGGCGCAGCATCCGATCGATCACCCGGTCGAGTACGGCGTCCAGCCCGGCCAGTTGCCGACGGACCAGGTCGAGGGCCGAGCCGGCCATCTGACTGGTGCTCTCGGCAACGATATCCGGGATCCCGGACCGCCGGACCAGCTCCTCGAGATCCACGTCGCTGAGCAGAGCGTCCATGTCGACCCGCGCCAGCAGGCGGTTGAGATCGATCCGGTCCGTGAGCCGGTCCAGGTCGACCCGGTCCAGCAGCTGGTCCATGTCGATGCGCTCGACCAGCCGGTCGACGTCGATCCGGCTCAGCAGCCGGTTCGGATCGATGCGGTCGAGCAGCCGGTTCACGTCGATGCGGTCGACCAGGGCTTCGACGTCCACGTGCTCGAGGATGATGTCCGGCTGGACCGTCTCGACCACCCGGCCGGTGACCTTGCCCGCGATCCGGCCGATCAGCCGGCCGGGCGCGCTCGCGACCTCGGGGTGGCTCATCGCAGGCACCGGAAGCCGAGGTGGCTCATCCCGGTGTCGACCATCTGCGGGCGCCGGGCCGCGGGCCGGTAGCGCAGGCAGTAGCTGTCCGCGCACAGGAACGAGCCGCCCTTGATCACCTTCCGCGGGATCCGGAACTGCGGCTGCGCCGGGTCGAGACTGGCCTCCTCCGGGACACAGCAACCAGGACCGGGTTCCGGCGCCGAGCTGTACCAGTCCCTGGTCCACTCCCACACGTTCCCGGCCATGTCGTAGAGCCCGTAGC
>NZ_JBSFBL010000118.1:0-9849 GCF_053592935.1 Kribbella sp. NPDC002412 | reverse complement strand
GCGGCCAACCACCCACCAGCCGACTGTCACCAACCTCATGACCGAGTACAGCTAGTCGCCGACCGGCTGGTCGGAGTGGTCGGTGACGGCGGGCGGGGTGGGGCGGGCTGCGACGATGCGGTTGCGCCCGTCCCGCTTCGCACTGAGTAGTGCGTTGTCCGCCGCCAGCACCAGCTGGTCCATGGTGTCCGCGACATCCGGATACACCGCGGCGCCGAACGACGCCGGTACGCCGGTGATCACCGCAGTAGACGCCGTGACCGTGTCCACCGAGACGCTCAGCGTGCTGAGCCGGTCACGGATCCGCTCGGCCACCTCCAGCACCTCGGTTTCCGAGGCGCCCGGCAGCAGCACAGCCAGCTCGTCTCCACCGACCCGAGCGACCAGGTCGCCCTGCCGGACCTCCGCGCGCACGCTCTCACCGACCGCACGCAGCGCCTGGTCCCCGGCCGGGTGGCCGTAGGTGTCGTTGATCTCCTTGAACTTGTCCAGGTCCAGCATCAGCAGGCCGACCGAGCTGCGCAGCGTCTCCGCCCGAGCCAGCTCAGCCGGTACGGCGCTGGCCCAGTACGCCGGAGTCGCCAGACCGGTCTTCACGTCCGTGCCGGCCGCCCGCTGGAACTGCGGGAGCAGCAGATCGCGGTGCAGCGCCAGCACCGTCACCATCAGGATCGGCACCACCCACGGGTACGACGCCTGCAGCGCGGCAACCGCCACACCGAGCCCAAGCCCGGCCACCACGACGAGCTGGTCGGCGAGGTCGCCCAGAGCGCCACGGGCGGTGGCGTCGGGGGAGGACAGCAGGATCGCGCCGATCACCAGCGCGAAGTTCACCAGCCACCACGTCGCGGCCGCGCCGATCACGACCAGCAGCGTCCACGGCCCGGTCGGCACCCTAGGCTCGGTCAGCAGACCGCCACCGCGCAGCACACCGGCAGCCGCGGCGCTGGCCAGGATGAACGTGCTCGCCGAGAACACCTTGCGGTGCGCGATGGTCCGCCCGTAGACCCGGATCCAGGAGTATCCGTACGACACGACGATCAGCGCGACCACCAGGCTGAGCGGGAGCAGCAGCAGGCCGGCGAAGACCCACAGGCTCTTCAGGTTGGTGTACGGCGAAGTGTTCGCCGCCATCTCGCGTCGGCGCTCGATTCCGCGGGCAGACTCCAGGTGTAGCACCGAGGCGGCCGCCAGCACGGCGAAGGCGACCCACTCGGTCGGCCTGACGCCGGTTCGGGCGCCGGAGATCGTCGAGGCCAGAGCCAAGGCGGTGATCGTGACTGCAATCGCGTCCACGCCGAGCACGTAGCTCAGCGCAGGGCGGGGCAACGACCAGAGCTTCCATCGGCGGGGTGGCACCCAATTGCTCCGACCGATCAGAATCATGGTGGCCTCACACGGATCGACCTGAACGGTTATTCCGTAATAGTAACTGCCTGTTCACGCGAGGTCATCCCCAGGCCCGCGGAAATCCATCTGACGATGGCGACGGAAGGATCCAGCACCATGTCGAAGATCAGCACCGGCAACGAGTGGTTCCACGGCGGCAACGAGTGGTTCGCCGGGACCGGCAACGAGTGGTTCCACGGTGGGAACGAGTGGTTCCACGGTGGGAACGAGTGGTTCACGCAGAGTGGCAACGAGTGGCTGCGGCGGCCGGGTGGATCCGGTAACGAGTGGTTCACCACCGGTAACGAGTGGTGACCTGACACTTATTGCCGAAATTTCTTTACCGACATTTTACGAAGCCCGTCCGGGGATATTCCCTGAATCTCCGGACAGCTCGTCCGGCCCCAATTGGAGGGCGCCGGTCCCGGGCCGGCGGGCCCTTGTCCAGGCGGTGCCCGCCGCCAGGGCCGCGACCGCGCCGACCGCGCCCATGACGCCCAGCGCGAACGACGGCGAGTACTGGTCCGCGATCAGTCCGGCAAGCAGGATGCCGAGGCCCTGACTGCCCTTCAGCGCCATGCTGGCGACCCCGAAAGCCTGCCCACGCTGTCCGTCCGGCACGGCCTGCACGAAGGCTGCGCTGGTCGGTAGGTGGTAAGCCGACGCCATGCCGGACAGAGCCCACAGCGCCACCGTCGGCAGCAGCCCAGGCGCGAGGAAGCAGACGATCAGCGGCGCACAGGCCAGCACGGCCAGTGGACCGAGGAACCCCATCCGTTTCTCCGGCGGCCACAACGTGATCAGCCACATGCCGGCCACAGCCCCGGCTGGGCTCGCGGCCAGCAGCAGGCCGGCTGCCTCCGGCCCTCCGCCGATCTCGTGGGCGTAGGGGACCGCCAGGCCCTCGACGGTCACGTAGAACCCCGCGATCGTCGCCAGCACGATCAGTGCGCGCAGCTTCGGCGTACGGGCGACCAGTGTGAAGCCGGCGCCGAGGTCCTTGAAGTAGCTGCGCTGTGGCGCATTTGTGCCACGCGCAGGCACTGGACGGCTCCGTACGCCGAAGGCGATGAGAGCTGCGGACAGCAGGAAGGTCGCGGAGTCCAGCAGGAGGCCTCCGGACGTGCCCACCGCGACCACGATCACGCCGCCGGTGCCGAAGCCGAGGACCTGACTGAACTGCACGACCATGTCGTTCGCAGCCTTGCCCAGCACGTAGTGGTCGCCGGGCAGTACGGCGGGGAGCGTCGCGGCCCGTGCCGCGTTGAAGGGCGACCCGAACGCCTGCAGTCCGAGCAGGAGCAGGATGACGACCAGCAGCGGCAGCGCCTGAATCGCCATGGCTGCAACGAGAACTGCCCGCGCCAGGTCGGTGACGATCATCACAGCGCGGCGGGGGTAGCGGTCGGCGAACCCGGCCAGCAGCGGCCCGAACAGGAGGTCGGGCACGTAGGTCAGCGCGTACGTCAGTGCGGTGAGGCCGGCGGAGTTCGTGCGGTCGAAGACCAGCACGGACAGCGCGACCCGGGCCAGCTGGTCGCCCGCGACGGACAACACACCGGCCAGGAACAGCGCTCGGAACTCCGCGTGCCCGAAGACGTCGCGCCAGCGGGCACGTTCGATCACCCCACCCTCCATACCAAGACCTTAACCACAATCCGTGTCCTGACACCTGCCGCCTGTAACTGAAAGGGTTTCCCTCCGCGGCGATCGGGCTGGTTCAAAGGTTTGTTCGCGGCAAATCAGTGCCAGATCGTGAACCCGGTGGCGCCCGGTTTGGATGAACGTTCTACTCTGGAGATCTCCGGTAGCGGGGTCTGGGCGGGGCGGCCCCGACCCTGCTACCGGAGCTCTTCTTTGTCCGGCCTGTGGGGCGCCGGAAACTGTCGGTGGCGCCCGGTAGCGTTCTCAGTGCCAGGGGCGGCTCCTGGACGTGCTTCCTTCTCCTTCACCAGGCCAAGTAGCGCGTCCACTCTCCGCCCCTGGCGCGTTCATCCACGAGCCCAGCCGGGAGGAGCCGCCATGCCGGACGAGCACGCGCAGGCCGCCGTACTGCTGCGCCGTCGCCGCATGGTCGACCCGGCCGGCCTGACTCCTCCGGTGCGGCGGTCCGCGTGGCAGTGGCTGCGCCGGCCGCTGACCATCCAGTCGGGGCTGTCCGCGCTGCAGGCTGACCTGGTCCAGCGCGGCTTCCTGCTGTCGGTCGGGCTGTACCGGCACTGCTCCGGCCTGTCGGCGCCCGCGCTCGCCGGCTTCGGTCGCGCGTTGCTCGACCTGCTCGACGCGGAGTCCGGGCACGACGAGCAGCACGTGCCGCTGTTCCGCGGCTTCCCGGAGAGCGTGCCGGGCAACACCGAGACCTTCTACATCAACCGGATCTTCGCGCGACTGCTGCAGGAGCCGGAGCAGCCCTGCGTCCTCTGCGGCGACGCCAAGTCGGTGCACGCGGTCTCGCCGTGTGCTCACCTGGTCTGCCGGACGTGCTGGGACGGGGCCGACTTCAGTGCGTGCCCGCTGTGCCTGCGCCGGATCGACCCCAACGACCCGTTCCTGAAGCCGTCGTTCGACGAGGTGCAACCCGCGCACGTGCGGTCGGACCGTCTGCGGTTGCTGACCCTCGCTCCCGCCGACGCGTTGCAGTCGACAGTCTCTGCTCTGTTGGTACGGCGCTCGCCGCTGTCCGCAGCCGATCGCGCCGACCTGCTGGTGTTGCTGGCCGACGCCGACCCCTCCTGGCTGCCCGACGAGATCCCGGTCCGGGAGACCCGGGCGCTGGTCCTGGCCCACTTCCTCGACGAGCACCCCGGGCTGATCGACCGCGCCGGGACAGCCACCGACGTGCTGCGGCTGCTGTACGCTCTGATGGACGCCGACCCAGGTCTGCGCACGCCACCGCTCCGCCGGAAGTCGTTGCCGCGAGCAACGCGGCGACTCGTGCTGGCCCGGCTCGACCGGCTGCCGGCCGAGACGCTGATCGAGGACCTGCGCCGGCACGAGCGAGCCTGGAAGCGAGTCGCGGAGAACCTGCACCCGTTCGAGTTCGCCGCCCGTCATCCGCTCGCCGCGCTGGCGTTTGCCGTGCTGCGCCGTACCGACGTGGACCTGAACACCGCGGCAGGGCGAGCCGTCGCGGGGGAGGCCGCGCGGCATCCCTTCGTGCGTTTGGAAAACGGGCGGCTGACGACCAGCACGTTCGCGTCTCGGGTCGAGGCCGCGCTGGAGTCCCGGCCGGCCCACGCGCTCGACCTGCTGCGGCAACGCCCCGGAGACCTGGTGCGCCGACTGGTCCACCTGGCGCGCGTGCTGCCGGCCGATCAGCACGGTGCGCTGGTGGACGCGGTGGCGACCGCGGTCTCGGACGTGTCGCCGGTCGTGCTGACCGCGGCGCTCGGTCAGGTCCGTACGCCACCCGGCGACCTGCGACTGTTCTTCCCGCGGGGTGGGACCGCGCGGATCTGGACGAAGGTGGACGAACGCGAGCCGTTGCCGACCGACCTCGCCGCCGCGCTGTCCGGCGTTCTGGTCGGCGAAATGTTGCGGCGGGCAACGGATCTGCCGAGACTGCGGCGAGTGTTCATGGACGAGGACCTGGCCCGGCTCGCGGCGCCCGGTGCGGAGCGGAGCGCGTCGTCGACGTTGCTGCGGATGACGCGGGGGAGCGCGGTGCCGATCCCGCAGGACGAGCTGCTGCGGCTCTTCCTGCACTGGGTCGAGCCGCGCGGGCGGCGGGTGGATCTCGACCTGTCGGTCGCGGTGTTCGACGAGGAGTGGGGTTTCGTCGGGCTGTGCGACTACACCCGGCTGCGGTTCGACCAGGACGCTTTGGTGCACTCGGGTGACCTGACCTCGGCGCCGGGGCCGCACGGGTCGACGGAGTTCGTCGACCTGGACCTGCGGGCGGTGCGCCGGGTCGGCGGCCGCTACGTGCTGCCGGTGGTGTTCAGCTACAACAACGTCCCGTTCGACGAGCTCGAGCGCGGGTTCGTCGGGGTGATGCGGCAGCCGACCGGGCTGTTCGACCCGGCCGCGGTCGAGGAGCGGTTCGACCTGGCCGGTCCGGCGAAGATCCTGCTCCCGTTCGGCGTCGACCTGCAGACCAAGGACCTGCGCTGGTACGACGTGAACCTCAGCGCGGCCGGCTACGGCCACAACATCGCGAGGTACGGCGGCCACCTGGCGTTGATGGCGGCGACGATGGAGGAGGTGCACGGCGCCGGCGACCGGGTCAGCCTGTGGGAGATCTGCTGCTGGCACGCGGCCGCCCGGACCGACGAGGTCGTTGTCCGCTGTGCGGACGGTTCAGTCGTCGGCTACCTGCGGGATCCGGCTGAGGATCTCTCGGGTTTCGCCCGCCGGCTCACCGCACGCCTGGAGCCGGACCGCGCCTGGGACCAGGACGCGGCGGATCGCGCCGACTTCGCCGCCGTACTCACCGCGGACATCACGCCGCGCGCCGGTGCGCAGGTCTTCGCGCTGCATCCCCAGCTGCTGGATCCGGCGACCCACACGCTCATCGACGCGCCGCAACTGCTGAGCGCGCTCGCTCCTGACACCCGGGCCCACGCTCCCGCCGCCCTGCCGAGCTGAGCGGACTTTGACAATTCTGTGACGCTGCGGGGCCGGATGCTTTGGCTGGCCGCGCTGCGGGGGTACAACGGAATTGACCGCGAAGGGAGCCACGAATGACGTATGACGTGGTGGTGCTCATCGAGCGGGAGATGAGCGAGGGCGACGCGCGCCGCGTTGCCGCCCTGCACGCAAGGTACGAAGAGCCAGTCGAATACCACCTGCTCGTCTCCAGCCATCCGGAGAGCGCGCTCGGTGGTCCGATGGCGTTGCTGGGTTCGACGTTCGCGGACGTGGCCGGGATGACCGGCTCCGCGGCCGTGGTCGGGTCCGCCACCGTCCCGTCGGCCCGGGTCACCCCGCCGGCCGCACCGAGCCGGACACCGACAGCCACGCTGGCCGACCCCGATGTCGACCTGGCCTCGGTGATCGAACACAGTTCGCGCTACCTCCGGGCCGCCAGCGGCTACCCGGTCAACGTGGCGATCACGCACGGCGAGGTCCTGCTGGCCCTCCAGACCCTGGTCAAGCGCACCAACAGCCACGAGGTCGTGGTGGTCGCCTGGCCGGAGACCGCGGCCAAGTTCCTCTGCTCCGACTGGACCACCAAGGCCCGCAGGGCCCTGAAGGTTCCCCGGGTCCGGATCCTCGAGCACGACACCTGAGCGGTACGGCGGATCATCGGGCCGGCTGATGCGGCAGCCGGACCGACAGCGTCGTCTCGCCTGGGTGGGATTGGATCGTGATCGTCCCGCCGTGGTGCTCGGCGACGATCCGCTGGGCGATGTCGAGCCCCAGTCCGGTGCCCTTGCCGACGTCCTTGGTCGTGTAGAAGGGCTCGAACGCCCGCGCGATTACCTGCGGCGGCATACCGGGCCCGGTGTCGGTGAACTCCACGACGATCCGGTCGCCGTCGGTGCGCGTGCTGATCCGCAGCGTGCCGGCGCCTTGCATCGCGTCGACCGCGTTGTCGATCAGGTTCGTCCACACCTGGTTGAGCTCACCGGCGTACGCCTCGATCCGGGGTACGTCAGCGCCGTACGAGCGAACGACCTCGATCCCGTCGCGGAGCTTGTGGCCGAGCATGACCAGCGTGCTCTCGATGCCTTCGGTGACGTCGATCGTCTGCAGCGATCCGCGGTCCATCTGCGAGTACGACCGGACTGCCGCGACGAGCTCGGTGATCCGCCGGGTCGACTCCTTCACCTCGCCGAGCAACGTCGACACGGCGAGCGTGCTCGACACCCATTCGAGCCCAGGCTCCAAGGCGTCGCCGAGCACCTCGGCCGCGCGCTCACACCAGGAGACCGAGGCTCCGGCGGCGGCCAACGGCGGCGCGATCAGCCAGTCCTTCTCGACGTCTCGCCGATCCAGCCATTCCGAGATCGTGTTCTCGGCGTCGGCCAGGTCGACGGGGTCCGGCGCGGGCGTACCCGAGGAGGTCAGCTCCAGGCGCAGCTCGTCCAGCGCGCTGAATTGAGTGGCCGTGATCTCGCCCTCCGCGAGTCCCTGCAGCGCGGACAGCAACGACGCACACGCAGTGTCGAGCGCACTGACCGAGCGCGAAGCCGCAGCGGCGGGGTTGTTGATCTCGTGCGCCAGCCCGGCGGCCAGCGTTCCCAGCGTGATCAGCGAGTCCCGCTGCCGCGCGGTCGACTCGATCGCGCGGGCGGTCCCGTACACGCCCTTGATCAGGTGCCCGGCGAGCGGGAACCAGTCGTCGATCCGATCCCGCAGTACGGCGGCCGGCACCCGGAGCACCCGCCCGTCGGCGATCCCACGGCCGGACGCCAGGTAGACGCCGTGCTCGTCCCAGGCCCGGAACCCGCCGGCCCACCGACCCGGTACGTCGATCTTGCCCATCACGGTGTCCTCGCGCCCGATCTGGCGGTGCAGCGCGATCGCACCCTCGACGAGCACCCACCAGAAGTCGGCCGGCTCGCCCTCGTGGAACAGAGTGACGCCCGGCTCGACCGGGACCTCGGTGCTGCCCGCGATCAGCTCGCCCAGCTGCTCGTCGGTGAGGCCGGCGAAGAGCGGGATCCCGCGCAGGTCGTCGGTGTCCATCAGATCGTCGCAAGGTAGCGGTGGACGAGGTAGACCGACATCGCGCCCTCGCCGACGGCGGACGCGACGCGTTTCATCGAGTCGAGCCGGACGTCGCCGGCCGCGAACACACCTGGCCGACTCGTCTCCAGCACGTACGGCGGTCGCGGCAACGGCCAGCGGTCCATCGCGACCAGCTCCGGGCCGGTGACGACGAAACCCTTGCCGTCGCGGACCAGCGAGTCACCCAGCCAGTCGGTCCGCGGCGACGCCCCGGCGAACACGAACAGCCAGCTCGCCTGCACCTCTTCGACCCGTCCTGAGGACCGCTCGACGAGACTCAGCGACTCCAGGTGGCCGTCGCCGCCGCAGCCGATCACCTCGGTGCGGCAGCGGACCTCGATGCTCGGGGCAGCGGAGATCTTGTCGACCAGGTAGCGCGACATCGAGGTGGTCAGCGTTTCGCCGCGGACCAGGAGCACGACTCGCTTGGCGTACCGGGCGAGGTTCAGCGCAGCCTGGCCGGCTGAGTTCGCGGCGCCGACGATGTACACCTCGTCGTCCTGGCACTGAGCCGCCTCGCTGGCCGTCGCTCCGTAGTACACGCCGCGTCCGGTGAAGGCGCTGAGGCCGTCGACGTCCAGGCTGCGGTACGAGACGCCGGTCGCGACGATCACCGCCCGAGCCTCGATCTCGCCGGATTCCTCGAGCAGTACGGCGTGCACCGGACCGCGCGACTCGAGGCCGACGACGCTGCGCGCGAGCACCATCTCCGCGCCGAAGCGGGAGGCCTGCGCGACGGCTCTCGCCGCAAGGTCGGAGCCGGTCAGGCCGCGGGGAAAGCCGAGGTAGTTCTCGATCGCGGCGCTCAGTCCGGCCTGACCGCCGGGCGCCTCGCGCTCGACGATGACCGTGCTCAAGCCTTCCGAGGCCGCGTAGACGGCGGCGGCCAGTCCGGCGGGTCCACCTCCGACGATGCAGACGTCGTACAGCGGCTGCTCGGCGCGGGTTCGCAGACCGAGGGCGGAGGCGAGGTCGATCGTGGACGGTGCGCGCAGCGTGTCGCCGTCGGGGATCAGGACGAGTGGGAGGTCGTTGTCCGAGGCATCGGCCAGGTCGCGGAGCCGTTGTCCCTCGGCGTCGCGCTCTACGTCGTACCAGCGGTACGGAACGTGGTTGCGGGCCAGGAACGTCTTGATCTCGTGGGCGCGGTCGGACCAGCGGTTGCCGACCACCCGCACGTCGGAGGTGTGCTCGGGGTTGGCCTGCTGCCAGTCGCCGAGCAGGTCGTCGACGATCGGGAACAGCTGGTCTTCCGGCGGGTCCCAGGGCTTGAGCAGGTAGTAGTCCAGGCCGATGTCGTTGATCGCCTTGATGGCGACGTCGGTGTCGGCGTAAGCGGTGAGCAACAAGTACTTCGCGGTCGGTGCTTGTTCGCGAGCGCGTTCGAGCAGTTCGATACCGGTCATGCCGGGCATCCGCTGGTCGGTGGCGATCAGCGCGATCGGCTGGTTACGCAACGCGAGTTTCGTCAACGCTGCCAGGGCTTGCGCGCCCGACGTCGCCTTCACGACCAGGTAGTCGTCGCCGTACCGCCGGCGCAGGTCACGGGAGATGGCCGCCGAGACCATCGGGTCGTCGTCGACGGTGAGAATCGCTGGCTTGGTCACGCGGTGCCCCCCACAGCAGTGAACCGATCACGCCAGCATGACACGAGAAGATCTAGTCGTCGATCAGTGCGCGAAGGGTTTCGCGGTCCTCCTCGGGGACGTAGCTCGCGTAGTAGTCGTACATGTTCTGCCGGGCGATCCGGGCGGCCGCGTGACCGTTGCCGGCGCGGATCGCGTC
>NZ_JBSFBL010000117.1:0-10110 GCF_053592935.1 Kribbella sp. NPDC002412 | reverse complement strand
CGGATCGCCGCGACCAGCTCGTCGGCGCGTTCCGGCGACTCGGTGAAGTCGGCCCACCAGGGACGCGGGTGTGGATGTCGGCCGGTTACGCGCTCAGGCGCGCCGCGCCGTCAGAGGTCTTCGTCGCGGCGGCGCCGCCAGCGGTCCTCCATCCGCTCCATGAAGCTGCCGGACGAGTCGTGCTTGGTCCGGTGCCGCTTGGTCGGCGGCGGAGGCGGCGGCGGGATGTCGTCGGCGTCTCCGGCGTTGCTGATCCGCTTCATGCTCAGCGCGGCGATGTAGAGACAGGCGACCATCATCACGAAGCCGATGACTCCGATGATGGTGTTGGGGATGATCGCGCCGGTCATCAGAACAGCGATGCCCAGCACGAATCCAACGCCGGCAAGCACTGCCCGGCGCTTGTAGTACAAGCGCACATT
Organism: Kribbella sp. NPDC002412; assembly: GCF_053592935.1. NCBI lineage: Bacteria > Bacillati > Actinomycetota > Actinomycetes > Propionibacteriales > Kribbellaceae > Kribbella > Kribbella sp. NPDC002412. Next base: position 9,688 of record NZ_JBSFBL010000117.1, on the reverse strand, counting down.
GGTCCCTCGCATGGCGGAGACGAACTTCGGGTCTTCCGCAGCAAGGGCACGTTCGAGCTGCTCGAACTGGCGCTGCTCTTCTTCCGAGAGGGGCACCGTCGATCCCTCCATGATGAGCGCGATCTCGATAGGCCGACTCCAGTCTAGGCCGCGCTTGCCTCACACGAAACCCTGACCGCCTGTCCAGCGCGTCACGGTCCCGCAACTGCCCACGACATCCACCCCTCAAACCCACCAAACGCCGCGTGTCGCCCCCATGACCCCGCACCGGTCTATTCCACGCCGACCTCAGCCGGCCCAGCCGCCAGGCCCTGCTCCCGTCGCACCTGAGGTGATCAACTCCACCTCAGTGCACCCCGGCGCCGCCCGGCAGCAGTCACCGGCCCATCACCCTCCGTCGACCAGGAACCCGTGTGACCCAGAACACAAGTACGGCGTGTCGCCCGCTGAGCGCCATACCTGATGCCGACGAGCTCGGGGACTCCCGGGTCAGCGGGTGGCCAGGATGTGCAGTTGGGTCGCGAGCGCCCGGAAGGCCGGGTGCTGGCTGGCGGCGCGCTCGAGCTCGGCCAGCGACTCGGCCGCGCCCGGCTCGGAGTCGACGAACGCAGACGGGACGAGGTCGGCGAACGTGCGTACGCCGTGCACCGTGTGCACCATGAACCCGGCGTCAGCCAACTGCGCGATGATCCCCGCCTCGTCGAATCGCCGCGGCATCGGATCCGTCGCACCCCAGCGCCCGTCCGGATCCTGCAACGCGATCCGCGCCTCGGCCAGGTGCCCCGCGAGCGCGCGAGCGAGTACGACAGCGTTGCGCTGGGCAACGAGCAGGCTGAGTACGCCGCCCTCCCGCAGTACCGACGCCATCGCCTGCAGCGCCTGCACCGGGTCGTCGACGACCTCGAGCACGCCGTGGCACAGTACGGCGTCCGCGCTCGACTCACCCGCGAGACCGGGAAGCTCAGCCGCGTCACCCTGAACGCCACGAACCAGCGCGCTGACGCCTTCATCGCTGGCCCGCCGCTCGAGCGAGGCCAACGCGTCCGGGCTCGGATCCACCACAGTCACCCGGTGGCCCTCGACGGCCAACGGCACCGCGAACCCACCGGTCCCACCACCCAGGTCGACGATGTCCAACCCGGCCTCAGGATCAACCCGCGCCCGCCCCGCCAGCGCCACCCGCAAAGCCTCGGCCACCAGCGCCGTCCGCACAGACCGCCGCCGCCGATCGACCATCGTCATAACCCTCCTCAACCCAGTCCCCCGCCCCGCCACACCCTACTTCCCCGCCACCCCCGGCCAGGGCCGCACCACCCGGGGCGACTGGTGCCGGGCGTTGTAAGCGGACGTTAAGAGGTGGCGTCTGTCGCAGGGCGGCGGGGAGCGCCATCGTCGGAGAGAAGGGGAAGTAGCACCGGTTAGGGAGGGAACCCATGACCATTCACAGCAAGTCCTTCGACGAGCCCGACGAGCGCCGTACGCCGGACAAGACCACCGTCGACGTGGTCAAACTGCCGGGAGCCAGCGTCGCGCGCATCACTTTCCAGCCGGGCTGGCGGTGGTCCGAGTGCATCCGTCCCGTCGTCGGCGGCGACGCCTGCCAGGTGCGGCACGTCGGCACCTTGATCTCCGGCGAGATGGAGGTCGTCCACGACGACGGCACCAAGGCACGCGTGCTCCCGGGTCGCGCCTACATCATCGAACCCGGCCACGACGCCTGGGTCGTCGGCGACGAGCCCGCCATCGCCTTCGAGTTCGAATCCCAGGCTGCCGAAACCTACGCCAAGAGCTGACCTACCAAGTTCCAGGCGAACGCGACGTGCCTCAAGCCCGAGGCCGAAGTACTGCCACGCCGGCGTGCGAGCAGCGGGGTCAGGCGGGGGTTCGGGCTATGACGTAGAGGCGTTGGGTTGTTTCTTGGTGGGTGGGCAGGGGGCCTCTCAGGTACCACTCGATGTCGACCAGGCCGGCGGATTCGATCAAGGTGATGATGTTCGCCGGGTCGTGGAGGACGAAGTCGAGGTTGACTTCATGGCCGAAGAGGTTGGTCACGTGGCGGACCTCGGTGCCGGCGTGGAGGGCCAGGACCAGCCAGCCGCCTGGGTCCAGGGGGCGGGTCAGGGCAGCGATGGCGGCCGGGAGTTCGGCAGGGGCCAGGTGGATCAGGGAGTACCAGGCCAGGACTGCGGACCAGCCGGAGGTTGTGGGAGGCCGGCCCAGGCGGCGGAGGTCGCCGACCTCGAAGGTGTGGTCGGGGAACCGGCGGCGGGCTTCCTCGACCATGGCGGGTGAGACGTCGATGCCGGTGGCGTCGGCGTCATGGTCGGCGAGGTAGGCGGTGATGTGGCCGGGGCCGGAGCCGACTTCCACGATCGGCCGTCCGGCGGCGTGGGCGAGGACGCGGTCCAGGAGCCAGGTTTCGAACGGCAGGACGTCCAACTCGTCGATCAGCTGGTCGGCGTAGGCGGTGGCGACAGCGTCGTACGACGAACGCACTCGAGCATCCCGTGTGTCCGTGCCCTCGGCGATCACCACGTCGCGGTCGACGGCTGGGGCGGCGGGCTGGGCGGCTTCGTCCGGCACTGGGCCCAGGAGGTGGATCCAGCGGCGGTCGTGCTGGCCGGCGCGGCGTTCGAGTTCGCGGACCAGCGGTTCGGGGCGGGCGGCCATCCGGCGGAGGCAGGCTTCGACGTCGGATCGGTCCGGGAACGGGTGCAGGCGTTCGGTGCGGGTGCGCAGCTCGCCGGGTGCTTGGGCGCCTCGAAGGAGCAGGACCGTGAGCAGTGCGCGTTCGTCCGGTTCGAGGCCTAGGCGCTCGTCGAGGGTCTGGTGGTACTTCAGGGTGCGGCGGCCGGTGTCGGCCCAGACGATCCGCAGGAGTCCTCGGTCCCTGAGCGAACGCGCGGTCTGCTCGACGGTCGATTGGTCGTAGTCGACGACGGGATCGCGGTTGCTGGTCTGGTTGCAGGCGGTGCGCAACGCGTTGGCGGTGAGCGGGTACGACGCCGGCACCGTCGACTGCTTCTCCATCAGGCTTCCGAGGACCCGCTGATCCTCACCATCGAGCACAGGAAGTTCACTCACCCTGCCGACCCTAGTTCCCAGCCCCCCAGAACAGTCCAGGCAAATCCCCGAAACCCAACAGGGCGGTCAGGTCGCGTTTGGCAATTCCTCGCCGTAGCAAGCAGGTGGTCGGTGCGGCGAGGTGCCGTGCCGAGGGCGCGCAGTAGATGGGGAATTGCCAGCCACGGCCTAGCCGGGCTGGTAGGTCTCGGGGTCTATGAGGGCTACGGGTTCGAAGGCGGTGCCGTTGCAGCGGGGGCAGGTGGTGTCGGCGTGGGTGCCGGCGCCGGCGCATTTGCTGCAGAGGCCGTCGTGCCAGGAGTCGCCTTCGATGGAGTGGTGCGGGTTGGGGTAGTGGGTGTCGGGGAGGTAGCACTCGACGCCGGTGACGGCGTGGACGCGACCGCAGACGTCTTTGCCGATGCCCCGGCGTAGCTCACTCACAGGTTGGTTCTCCCGAGTCCGCAATCAACAAGGTCAGGCCGTCAGCCGGTCAACAGCGCCAAGCGGTCAGCTGGCTTGCATCCAGGGCTGGGTCAGGACGGACTGGGGGTCCGTGGTGGCGGTGAGGGCCGAGTTGTCGGACAGGCGGAGGCTGGTCTCGACCAGGTCGTAGAAGGTTTCCACGGCGCGGACGAGGTCGTCGGCCTCGCGGGTGGTGACCGCGCGCTCCAGCCCGGCTTCGGCGGCCGCGCGCTGGGATGCGCCGGCGGCGAAGAAGGTGGCCCACTCGCCGAACTCGGGCGCTACCTCGGCGAGCAGCACCCAGGCGTTGCGCTGGACCCGCCGGCGGGCGCCGGAGCGGACCGGGCGGGCGCGGACGGCGAGGACCGCGGCCGCGACTCGGAGCGCCGCGACGTGGGCGCTCGAGTAGCGGATCAGGTGGTCGCTCGTCTCCACGGCCTCGGCCAGCGCGGCTCGTGCGCGGGACAGTTCGCGGCTGGCCGCGCCGGCGGCCGCCGGGGATACCGGTGAGACAGTCATCGGTCCGTCACCCTTTCCAGTTGCCAGCGGCCGGAGTCCGGGTCGTGCGCGAGATCGAACAGCTCACGCCGACCGTGCCGGCCGCACCCCGCCTCTACTCGGAACACCGCACGCCGCGGGCCCCAGTCCGCATCCAGCACGCCGACCGCCGCCGGGCTCTCGGTGAGCCCGGTGGTGGCGCTCCCGGCGGGAGCGAGGGCGGTGGTGCTCCCGCCGGGAGCGGGCGCGGTCAGGCAGTCGGTGCGAGATCGGGGGCTCGCCGACGCCACCGCGCCGTCCAGGTGAGTAGCCGCGGCGGCTACCCGGGTCGATCCGGGGCGGGCGTCGTACGACGGGCCGAGGCCGGCGCCGATGATGCCGCGCTCCCACCAGGCGGCGGTCTCGGTCCAGCGGGCCTGGACGGAGCACACGCGCCAGAGCCGGCCGCGCCAGAGGAACTGCGCCGGGGTCTCGACGCCGTCCACGACGTCCGAACGCACTTCCACGGCCTCGTCGAACTCCCACATGCTCCATCGCCTCCTGTGTACGAACGGTTGCTCCCGTTCTCGATCGAGAGCTAGCGCCTGACCGACGGCTGGTTCCGGGGCCCGGCGGACGGGCTCGAGGTGGGGGTCGAGGACCACCTCGGCGCCCGGCCCGCCGGGACCACCGGTTTCCGATGCGGCCGCAACTCCGCACCGGAGCCGTCCAGCTGTCCGGATCACCCCCGGCCGGCCTCCCGACGAAACCGGGGCGGAGGTAATCGAACATCTGTTCGAACACGAACAGCGTATCGTCGGCCGCCGACAAACGTCAACGGGCCGTAAGCCCGGCGCGCCGCCACGCGACCGATCCGCCGTCCACACTGGAGAACACGCAGCACTGGAGACGCCGGAGACACCCGGCAGCCGCCGGAACTCACCGGAGAAGTGCCCCAAGGAGCCGGAAGGAACGCCGATGCCGAGACTGACGAAGCGCTGGCGGGCAGCGGTGATCGCCGCGGCGGCGGTGGCCGTCGTGGTCATCGCGGTCGCGCTGCCGCTCTTCCAGCCGTGGCGGCTCTTCACCGACAAAGTCGTCGACGAAGCGCTGCCCGGCGCTGCTCCGATCTCCACAACTTCATCGTCGACGACGCCACCGACAGTTTCCGCGCAGCAGCAGACGCGGCAGCCAACCACGCCGACCGTTCTGCTGACCGGGAAGCTGATCACCCACGAGCACGAGACCGAAGGCACCGTCGCCGTCCTCAGACTCCCCGACGGCTCCCGGGTCCTCCGCCTGGAGAACCTGAGCACGTCCGACGGCCCCGACCTGAAGGTCTGGCTCAGCGACGCCCCCACCATCCCCGGCCGCAACGGCTGGCACGTCTTCGACGACGACAACTACGTCAGCCTGGGCAGTCTCAAGGGCAACCACGGCAACCAGAACTACGTCATCCCCAAGGACGTGGTTCTCGGCGACTTCCGCAGCGTCGCGATCTGGTGCGACCGCTTCAACGTCTCGTTCGGGGCAGCCGAGCTCAAAACGGTGTGACAGGCCGCCTAAGCTCACGAAGGTGAGCAACCATCCCAACGTGCAACGCGTGGCCGACGCGCTCCGGGCGGCCGGGGCCACCGGCGAGATCGTGATCCTCGACGAGGCGGTGCCGACCGCGGCGGCCGCGGCGGCCGAGCTCGGCTGCGAGGTCGGCGCGATCGCGAACAGCCTGATCTTCGACGGCGACGGCGCCCCGGTGCTGATCCTGACGTCCGGCGCGCACCGGGTCGACACCGCGAAGGTCGCCGCCGAGCTGGGCATCACCAAGCTGCGCCGCGCCACGCCCGAGTTCGTCAAGGAGCACACCGGCCAGTCGATCGGCGGCGTCGCCCCGGTCGGCCACCCGCACCCGGTCCGCACCTACGTCGACACCACCCTCGAGCAGTACGACGTCATCTGGGCAGCCGCCGGGATCCCCCACTCGGTCTACCCCACCACGTACGCCGAGCTCCTCGAGGTGACCGCGGGCACCCCGATCACGGTGAACTGATCACCGCGGGAATCGCCGCCTGCAGAAACACCTGCGTCAGCACCGCCCGCCGCTGACGCCAGAACGGGTTCACCGGGCCCGCCGGACCGTACCGCCGGCGGGCGACATCCCGTACGACGCTCTCCGGCGCACCCAGTGCCGGAAGCACACCCAGCGCCGCCCGCTTCGTGATCAGTTCACCGGAAGTCAACGTGACGTGGGCCCGCGCAACCGTCACCATCCCCAGGTCGACCCAGATATCGGCGTACCAGGGCTTCCGGCGTGCTGTCACGGGTAACCAGAACGACCGCAGATCTTCACGGATGAAGGCGAACAGCTCGGCGTCGCTGGTTGCTGGTAGCAACGAGGTGGGCGGTGGGCCGTACAGCGACCTGTCACCCAGGAGCAGCTCTCGCCGCGTCACCGGTGTCACCCGCCGGTCGAAGTACCGCTCCTGGGCAAACGTCGGATGCCGAACCGACGGATCCGCCAGCTCGGACGCGAGCATGTACGAGCAATGCAGCTTCGACGCCAACGGCGAGGCCGCCATGAGCCGCCGGTGAAGGTCGGCGACAGCCGGCGGTGGTGGAGACGAGACCACGGCCACCACGTCGAGGTCGCTCCGTCCTGGCTGGAAGTCGCCCAGTGCCAGCGACCCGTGCAACCAGATCGCCTCGACGTCGGCGATCCGGCGGACCGACGTGACGAAGCCGTCCAGCAAGGACTGGACGGCTTCGTCGATCACAGCAAGCAGCTTAGACAGCCGGCCTCAGGTCCACGTCGGCAGCACGGACGTAGGCCATCCGGTGGCCGAACCAGATCTGGTAGTACCGGTCGTTGCCGATCACCTGGACGTGGTCGGTCGGCGGCTCACCGGCGAAGGTGACAGCGCGGTAGTAGTCGGTCTCGATGGACGGGTCGCCCACCGGGTAGGCCTGACCGGCGCCGATCGAGTACTGCAGCGGCGTGACCACCTGGTACGGGATGCCCTCCGGGTACGCCGACTGCTCGGGGTAGGCCCGTCCGTACACCGGCACCGACGCCTTGCCCGCCTTCGGCTTCACCACGAGACCCGGCTTGGCGAACGCGTCCGGCGCCGACGCCGGGCTCTTGAACCAGGCGAGCGCCCCGAGGTACCAGACCGCCACCCAGTCCCCTTGCCGCTGCGCCACGACGTACTGCGAACCAGCGGCCGCCCGTGCACCGATGTCGGACACCACAGTTGTGCTGGCCGAGCCGTCCGGGCGCAGACCGATGTCCTTGACCAGCGGTGCCGCGTCGTCCGGCGCCTGCCGCAGGTAGACGAAGTTGGTGCCCTGCGGCGTGCACGTGGTGCCCGCGCCGGTGCAGTTGGTCAGCACCTGCACGTTGTCGTCGAACCCGGGCTTGATGGTGACGATCGAGCCCGCCTTCACCGGGAACACGGACTTGCCCCAGATCGGCGCGCCGAGCAGGTCGAAGTAGTGCTCCCAGTCCCAGTACGGTCCCGGGTCCCAGTGCATGCCGCGGACCGTGCTCGGGATCGTCCCCGGGATCTGGTCATGGCCGATGATGTGCGCGCGATCGAGCGGGATGTTGTGCTTGGCGGCCAGGTAGCGCACCAGCTTGGCCGAGTTGCGGTAGAGCGACTCGGTGTACCAGGTCGCGCCCTGGGCCGCGAAGCCCTCGTGCTCGATGCCGATGCTGTGCATGTTCACGTACCAGTTGCCGGCGTGCCAGGCGACGTCGTCGGCCTTGACGTGCTGCCAGGTGTGGCCGTCGGACGAGCGCATCGTGTACTGCCAGCTCACGTACGTCGGGTCCTGCACCAGGTTGAGCGTGCCCTGCCAGCCGCCCTCGGTGTCGTGAACGATGATGTAGTCGATCTTGCCGGTCTTCGGCCGGTTCGCCAGGTCGTGGTTGCCGTAGTCGCCACCACCCAGGTCCTGGTACGGCGCCGGCAGCCACTCGCAGCCCAACTCCGCCGGACACTCCGTACCGGCGCTCGAACCCTGCACCCCGGCCGGCAGCGACAGCTTGTTCACCTGGGTCTTGTCCGGCGTGACAGCCAGGGCAGGCATCACGACCTGCTGCCCGGTGTTCGTCGTACGGGCGGCACCGCGCGCCATGATCGCGTAGACGTCGTCAGCGAAGGCCGCCGCGGCCGCGCGGTCCGAAGCCTCCGCGTACGACGCCACTGCGCCGTACCACTGGGCAGCCGAAGTGTCGGAGCCGACTGGGAGGCCGAGGTTCCGTTGGTACGACGCCAGCAGCGCGGCGCCACCCTCGATGTTCGCGGCGGTCTCATTGCGCAGGGCAACCGGGTCCAGCCCGGTCAGCTCGGACGCCTTGTAGAGAGTCCGCAGCGACTCGGCCTTCGCGACCTTGCGCTTGCCGGAGAGGTCCACGACCGCGGTGGGGTCGACGGCGGTCAGGTGCATCGGCCCGTAGCCGCCGTCGGTGCTCGACGCGCCCTGGTGGTCGTCCCAGCGGGTCTCCGCGTACGACACGGCCAGCAGCACAGACTCTGGTACGCCGTACTTCGCGGCAGCCGCGCTGTAGGGAGAGGCAGCGGGATCCGGTGTCGACGCGGATGCGGGTGGACCGCCTGACGACACGCCGGTCACGGTGATGGCCAGCGCTACCGCAGCCAATGCGGCGAGAATCTTCGGACGACGACGCATGTTGTTCTCCTGAACCGACGGCGGGGATGCCGGTCACACAGACTGGCAGCCTGATCACTGTGAGTCGAGGCGACCCGGAAGTCAACGGTTAACCAAAACTCGCCACAAAAGGTTCAATACTGACAGCAGCGGTGGCGACAGAGGGTTACGGGAGCAGGACGATGGAAGCGTTGCCGTTGGCGTTCACGACCGGCTGGGCGAGTGGGATCAACGCCTACGCCTGCGTGCTGATCCTCGGCCTGCTCGGCCGTTTCGCCGGCGCCGACGACGTGCCGGAGGCACTGACCAGCAACGGCGTGCTGATCGCGGCCGGGGTGCTGTTCGCCTTCGAGTTCGTCGCCGACAAGATCCCGTACGTCGACTCGGCCTGGGACGCGATCTCGACGGTGATCCGGCCGACCGTCGGCGCGATCATCGCCGCGCTGCTGTCCGGCGAGGCGAGCACGCTGGAGCAGGCCGCGATCGCCACCGCCGGCGGCCTGGTCGCGCTGCTCTCGCACGCGGTGAAGTCGAGCCTGCGGCTCGCGATCAACACCTCCCCCGAGCCGGTCACCAACATCGCCGCGTCGTCCGGCGAGGACGTCGCGGTCGCCGGTGTGGTGACGCTGGCCGCGTTCCATCCGGAGGCCGCGCTGATCATCGCCGGCATCCTGCTGCTGCTCGGCCTGATCGGCGTGTACGTCGCCTTCCGCTTCATCAAACGTGGTTGGGCCAGGTTCAAGGCCTGGCAAGAGAAACGCGGCGCCCCGGCGACTGGGAGCAGTGCTGTCTGATGGCAAGAGTGATAGTCATCGGGGCCGGCCTCGCCGGTCTCGCCAGTGCAGTCCGCCTGGCCAAGCTGGGACACCAGGTCACCATCTGCGAGCGTGACGAGCGTCTCGGCGGAGTGCTGGGCCGCATCGAGGCAGACGGCTTCAGCTGGGACGCAGGCGCAGCCAGTCCGACGCTCCCGGCCGCCCTGCGTGACCTGTTCCGCAAGAGTGGTCGCCCGATC
>NZ_JBSFBL010000116.1:0-10380 GCF_053592935.1 Kribbella sp. NPDC002412 | reverse complement strand
GGGCTTGGTGCGACCAGGTGAGTGTGTTGTTGCTTGGTGCCGTGGTTGGTGGTGATGGACGCCGTCGTGCTTCAGCGCGGCGACCTCGGCGGCCGAGACAGTGGCGTCAGCGGTGACGACGACCTTGCCTGAAGCCGCGTCGGTGTACCAGGCGATGCCCTTCACACCGGATCGGTCGACCTTTGCACTGGCCGCGGCCAGTTTGGCGGCCGGTGACGGCTCGGCGGCTGCGGGCGGTACGGCGTACAGGCATGCCGCGACCGCGCTGACGGTGGCTGCCAACTGGGCGAGCCGGCGGCGTGATGTGCGTTCGATCCTCACGGGGGTCCTCCTGAGGCGTGCACGGGACCGACTGGGCGGGGTCCCTCGAACGTCCGCCGGCAGCAGCGCGTAGCCGTGCCACCACCGGCTGACACTCAGGAGTATTTGCCTTGTTCGCGGTACGGGCAACCGCTGGGGCTAGTCGAACGTGATCCGCTCGAGCCTGCTGGCCTGGCGCCGGCTGAGCACCACTGCGGACTCAGCGCCGGGCACTACCTGACTCGGGTCGGCAACAGCCTGCGCCAGCAAGTCGGGCCAGCGACGGCAGTGCGTCTCCATGCTCCCGGAGCGCACGACCCGGCCACGAGCCCACTGACCAGAGCGAGCGACGTCCCCGGGTACGTCGAGCAACACGAGATGCACCTGCAGTCCGGAGCGACGCGCTCGCCAACCGATCAAGCGCCGTACCCACGGACGAGTGGCGCAGTCGTGGAGGATCATCGGGCCGCTGCGCATCGCACTGAGGGCCTGCACGTAGTAGGCGAGGTGCAGCAGCGGCCGCCACCACGCGTACGGGATCGTGCCGAGCGTCGGCATCCAGCGATCGCGCAGCCGCTCGGAGTCGAACACCCGCACTCCCTGGTGGTCACCACCCACCGGGTACAGCCGCCGAAGCAGCGTCGTCTTCCCCGCTCCCGGGATCCCGGCCAGCACCACCACCGAGCCCGCCGGGTACCGCAACTCGTCTTTGTCCTGCGCCAGGAGGGTCCCCGGCGCCTCGGCGATCCCCAAACCTGCCACAGCACTCGTCCTCTCGTTCCGTAGTGGAGTCCAACACCCACTTAGACGGGAGAGCTTCCCCACCGGCCCATAGAGCACGCTAAGAACTCACTGGGAAAACCCTGAGAGTAGAACCGCAGGGAAATCCCTACGTTCGCGGTGGGTTCGGAAAGCTGACAACGTGGTCACCCTTCTCGGTTGCTGTGCCCCGACCTACCGTGAGGCCGTCACACTCACTCTCCAGGGAGGGGATCCGCTCGTGAGAGACGTCCGGAGAAGTATGTTCGCGGTGACAGGGGCCATCGCCCTGGTCGCCGCCACGCTCGCCGTACCGGTCACCGCCGGTGCCGGAGCTACGGGAGCGACTGGGGGAAACACCGAGTACCTGGTCCTGCTCGAGGAGGGCGCGGACCGCAACCAGGCCATCGCGGCGGTCAAGGCCGCCGGTGGTGAAGTGGTCAAGGAGAACGCGCACCTGGGCACGCTGACCGTGCGCGCGGCCGCGTCGGGATTCGTTTCCAGCGTGTCCGCGTCGAGCGCGATCGAGGGCGCGGCCCGCAGCCGGCCGATCGGCACGGTGCCGCAGCAGAAGAAGCGCAGCACCGTCGAGCGCGAGAACGGCTTGTCCGGCAAGGCCGGCACCGCGAGCAAGAAGAAGATCGTCGGGATGGACCCGCTCGACGCGCAGCTGTGGGGTCTGCGGATGGTTCGCTCCGACCTGGCGCGGACGGTCCAGCCGGGCAAGAAGGCGGTCAAGGTCGGCGTGCTCGACTCGGGTATCGACGCCCGCAACCCGGACATCGCGCCGAACTTCGACTGGAAGCTGTCCCGCAACTTCGCACCGGACATCCCGGAGATCGACGGCGAGTGCGAGTTCCGCGGCTGTGTCGACCCGGTCGGCTGGGACGACAGCGGTCACGGCACCCACGTGGCCGGCACGATCGGCGCCGCGGCCAACGGCTTCGGGCTCTCCGGTGTCGCCCCGAACGTGACGCTGGTGGAGATCCGTGGCGGCCAGGACAGCGGCTTCCTGTTCCTCGGCCCGGTCACGGACGCGCTGACGTACGCCGGCGACGTCGGGCTCGACGTGGTCAACATGTCCTTCTACGTCGACCCGTGGCTGTACAACTGCATCGCCAACCCGGCCGACAGCCCGGAGGCCCAGGCCGAGCAGCGCACCATCATCCGGGCGATGAACCGGGCCCTGAACTACGCGCACAAGCGTGGTGTCACGCTCGTCGGCTCGCTCGGCAACAACCACGAGGACCTCGGCAAGCCGCGGACCGACATCTCCAGCCCCGACTTCCCGCCGGGCACGGCGTACCCGCGGCCGATCGACAACGCGACCTGCTTCGACCTGCCGGTCGAGGGCCCGCACGTGATCGGTGTGTCGGCGCTCGGTCCGTCGACGAAGAAGGCCGACTACTCCAACTACGGTCTGGAGCAGATCGAGGTCTCGGCGCCGGGTGGCTGGTTCCGCGACTTCTTCGGGACGCCGCGGTTCCGGACCAACGAGAACCTGATCCTGTCGACGTACCCGGTGAACTCGCTGCAGGCCGAAGGGCTGGTCGACGCGGCCGGCAACATCACGCCGGACGGGGTGGCGCTCGGGGCGCAGAAGCAGTGCCCGGCCGGCGTCACCGACTACACCAAGTGTGGGTACTACTACGTGCTGCAAGGCACGTCGATGGCGTCGCCGCACGCCAGCGGCGTGGCCGCGCTGATCGTCAGCGAGTACGGCAAGAAGAGTCGCGGCAACTTCGGGATGAACCCGGACAAGGTCGGCCGGATCCTGATGGACACGGCGCAGGCCCGGGCCTGCCCGAACCCGCCGCTGCAGACCTACACCAACGAAGGGCGATCGGAAGAGTTCAACGCGCTCTGTGAGGGCACGCGGGACTTCAACGGCTTCTACGGCCACGGCATCGTCGATGCCTACGCCGCGGTGACCCGCCACTAGTCGCTCCAAACCAAGGTGCTGCCCCCTCGAACTGTCGAGGGGGCAGCGCTCTTTTCGGCCGGGTGCAGTCAGGCCCGCCAGCGGTCGGTCAGCTCGGCACTGCTAGGCGGCGGTCCCGGGAGCTCCGGATCGCCGCCTGTCCGTTCCCCCGGCCGATGCATCGCCTCCAGCATCAGGGTGAGGTACCGGTGCCGGAGCTGGTTGGTCCGCGCCTCGTCGCCGAGCTTGATCGACGTGATCTGCTCCAGGATCACCCCGAAGTCCTCGACCACGATCCCCGGTCGCAGGTGGTCCTTCGTCCGCTCGTAGATGGCCTGGTTCAGCTCACCCGCCCGGGCGGCGTCCTGCCACAGGTCGGGCGTCGGGGTGAACGTTCCCGCCAGCCGCTGGGTCAGTGAGTTCGTGTCGGCGTCGACGAGCGCGTGCAGGAACGCTCCGAACGCGACCCACGGCTCGCGGTCGTCGGCGAGCGCCTTCTCCGACTCCTCGATGTAGCGGGCCAGCCCGTCGCTGCAGAGCTTGCGGAGCAGCTCCTCCTTGCTCGCGTACCGCCGGTAGAGGGCGCTGATCCCGACCCCGGCGCGCTCGGCCACCGCGGCGATCGGGGCGCCGGGATCGGCGATGAACACCGCCCGGGCCGCGGCCAGGATCACTTCGTCGTTGCGGGCCGCCTGCGCCTGCCGGCCACTGAGCGCTTTCGTCATATCACCAGACTACCACTTGAACGGAATGCTCCGTTCCGCTAGAGTTGGAACAGAACATTTCGTTCCGTTTGGGTCAGGAGCCGATGATGACCGCAGTCGCAGAACTCCCCGCAAGCGCAGTAGTCGCCCCGCAGCCCCTCCGCAGGCGCTGGCTCGCCTTCTCAGCGGTCATCACCGCGTCGGTGATGGACCTGCTCGACTCGACCGTGATGAACGTCGCCGCCCCGGCCATCCGCGACGACCTCGGCGGCTCCTACGCGAGCCTGCAGTGGATGGCGGCCGGGTACACGATGGCCCTGGCCGTCCTGCTCCTGGTCGGCGGCCGGCTGGGTGACCTGGTCGGCCGGAAGCGGGCGCTGCTGATCGGCGTCGCCGGGTTCACCGTGACGTCGTTCCTCTGCGGCCTCGCGGTGTCGCCGGAGATGCTGATCGCCGCGCGGGTCGCTCAGGGCGCGTTCGCCGCGATCATGCTGCCGCAGGGCTTCGGACTGGCCCGGGACCTGTTCGAGCCGGGCGAGCGGGCCAAGGCGTTCGGGTTCTTCGGTCCGGTGATGGGTCTGTCCGCGGTGATCGGCCCGATCGTCGGCGGCACGCTGCTCGACGCGGACGTGCTGGGCACCGGCTGGCGGGCGATCTTCCTGGTGAACATCCCGGTCGGCGTCTTCACGTTCGTCGTCGCGGCGAAGTACCTGCCGAACACCCAGCCCGCCGGCGGCCGGGTCTCGCTGGACATTCCCGGGCTGTTGATCGCCGGCGCCGGTCTGGTCGCCCTGGTCTACCCGCTGGTGCAGGGACACGAGATCGGCTGGCCGCTGTGGTCGAAGGCGCTGCTGGTCGCGTCGGTGCCGATGCTGGCCGGGTTCGGCGTCTACCAGTCCCGCCGGCAGCGCAGCGGCGCCACCCCGCTGATCGAGCCGGGCCTGCTGCGGAGCCGCTCGTACCTGTCCGGCGTCCTGTTCGCGGTGGTCTTCTTCGGTGCGCTGGCCGGCACGTTCGTCCTGGGCATGTCCCTGCAGGTCGGCCTGGGCTACACCCCGATTCACGCGAGCCTGGCGATGGCGCCCTGGGCATTCGGGGCGCTGATCGGCTCGGCGGTCTCCGGGATCACGATGCAGAAGTACGGTCGCAAACTGCTCCACGTCGGTCTCGCGCTGATGGCGGTCGGCCTGGTCGGGCTGTACGGCGTACTGACGCTGGCCGGCCTGAACGTCGGGCACTGGGATCTCGTCGTACCCAACCTGATCGGCGGGGCCGGGATGGGCATGGTCTTCGTCCCGCTGTTCGACATCATCCTGAGCGGTGTCCGTGACAAGGAGGTCGGCTCGGCCACGGGCCTGCTGGGCTCGCTCGAGCAGGTCGGCATCGCGCTCGGCATCGCGGTGATCGGGACCATCTTCATGGGCAAGGTCGCGCACGCCACGCCCGCAACCCGCACTCTGGCCGCACTCGACGGCGCCCAGACCGCGCTGCTGGCGACCGTCGGCGGCATCCTGCTCGCCTTCGCGATCGGCTTCCTGCTCCCCAAGACCGCTCGCCCCGGCACCGAACACTGACTCCAGCCTCGCCCGGCGCCGCTCCGTCCCACGGAGCGGCGCCTCGGCGTATCGTCGAGGAAGGGGGCGAGATGACGACACTGACAGTTGCAGCTGTGCAAGCGGCGTACGTGCTGATGGATCGCGAGGCGACGCTCGCGAAGGCGGAGAAGTTGCTGGCCGATCCCGCGGTACAGGCGGCCGACCTGGTGGTGTTTCCCGAGGCGTTCGTGCCCGGCACCCCGATCTGGATCGACGGGCCGCCGATCTGGGACGGTGACGAGCAGTGGTTCGCGATGCTGGCCGACCAGGCTGTCGTCGTACCGAGCGAGACCACCGACCGGCTCAGCGCGGCGGCTCGGCAAGCCGGGGTCTACCTGGTGATGGGGGTGAACGAACGCGAGGCGACTGGGAGCACGATCTACAACACGTTGCTGTACTTCGATGCCGACGGCAATCTCCTCGGCAAGCATCGCAAGCTGATGCCGACCGGCTCGGAGCGCACCGTGTGGGGAATGGGCGACGGGTCGACGCTCGAGACCTACCCGACGCCGTTCGGGCGCATCGGTGGGCTGATCTGCTGGGAGAATTACATGCCGCTGGCCCGGTTCTACCTCTACTCGCAGGGTGTCGAGGTATGGGTGGCGCCGACGCTGGCCAGAGGTGACGGCTGGGTCGCCACCATGCGGCACATCGCCCGGGAAGGCCGCTGCTACGTGATCGGCGCGAACCCGTGCCTGCACGTCGACCAGATCCCGGCAGACTTCCCTGACCGGGACCGAGTCTGGCGCACCGACCCCGACGACCCTGACTGGGTCGAGCCCGGCAACACAGTGATCGTCGGCCCCAACGGAGAGATCCTCGCCGGACCCGCCCGCCACGAGGAGACCATCCTGTTCGCCGAACTGGACCTCACCAAGGTCCGCTCCGCCCGCCGAATGTTCGACCCCGTCGGCCACTACCACCGCCCCGACGTCTTCCGCCTAGCCGTCGACACGGCGGCGCGCCCCGTTGTCACGAACCTCCGCAACGGCTTCCCCGACGAGTAAATATCTCCCAGCCTGCGCACGGTATGGCCGGTCTGCGATCGGGGCGCATGATGGGGTATGGCCGGCTTGATGGTCGGACGCGGGGGAGAGGCTGCGGTACTGCGGGGATTGATCGCGCAACTGCCGAAGCGCTCAGCAGCCGTGGTGGTTCGGGGTGAGGCGGGCATCGGCAAGACGGTGCTCGTTCAGTCAGTCCTCGCCGAGCAGTCCGGCAACGGTGTCCGGATCCTTCGCGGCGCGTGCGCGCCGATGTCGGGTGCGACGGCCTACAGCGGCCTCGGCGCCACGGTGACGGCTGCGCTGAGTCAGTCCACAGCTTCCGGCACGTTCCCGTCTGCCGCGGCGGCCCGAGCATGGTCGATGCAGACCCTCAGTGACGTGCTCGACAGCGACGCGGCGCAGGGCACGGTCCTGCTGGTCGAGGACGTCCACTGGGCGGATTGGTCCACACTCGACTTCCTTGCCCATTCGACGCGCAACCTGCCCGAGCGACGGTTGCTGGTCCTGCTGACCTGGCGGGACGAGACTGCCGAACCCGACCGCCTGACCTGGCTCGGGGAAATGCTTCGAACCCCGGCCGTCGTCGATCTGCCACTACGCCGGCTGACCGAGCAAGAGACATCGCAGCAACTGCTCGATCTCCAACCGGGCTGTACGGCGGAGACGGCCGCTACCGTCTATCGGCGCAGCGCAGGCAACCCGTACCTGAACGTCGAACTGGTCCGCGGCGACCTGACCGTGCCGGCTTCGTTGCGCCAACTCCTGCTCGCGCGCCTGCAGGCACTCTCGCCGGCCGCTCGCGCAGTCGTCGCGGCGACCGGCACGCTGGCTCGGGCACTCGATGACGATGACCTGCTGGCGGCGGCAGACGGTGCCGCCGACGCCGTACGAGAGGCCTGTGACTCCGGTCTGGTGATCCGGGACCCGGCGGTCGGCTGCTCCGCGCGGCACCCGGTGATCGCCGAGGTCGCTTACGACCAGTTGCTGTCTTCGGAACGCCGCGACCTGCATGCGCGACTCGCGACGCATTTGGCGGGCCGCAGTCGCAGCGAGGCCACCGCATCGGAGCTCGCCGAGGTCGCGGAGCAGTATCACCGCGCGAGCGAGCGAGATGCGGCGTTCAGCTGGGCGCTGATGGCGGGGCGTGCCGCCGAGAAGGAGTGCGCGTTCGCGGAGGCCGGGCATTGGTTCGCCGTTGCTTCGTCGCTCTGGCAGCCGTCGGACCTGGCCGATGACGGGGTGCCGCCGCGCCTGGTGCTCGCCGAGCGGGCGGCCTCGTTGCTGGGCGGAGTCGGCCGGCGTGCCGAGGCTCTCGCCGTACTCGAGGCGGCGGTGGGTGAGTCCGACGCCGAGGTGGGCACGGTCGAGGCATTGCTGATGCGGGGCAGGCTGCGCTCGCTGGACGATGACCTCGCCGGGGCGCTGGCGGACCTTGAGCGCGCACGGCGTCTGGTGCCGACCACCGACGACCGGGCGCTCGGCCAGGTCTGCATCGCGCACGCCTCGATGCTGAGCCTTTACGCCCGCTCGGCGGAGGTCGCCGAGGCAGCCCAGGCTGCGTTGCAGCACGCGACCCGGGCCTGCGACACCCGGACGATCGGTCAGGCTTGGGAGACGCTGGGAGCGGTCGCTGCCAACGAGGGCCGGCTCGACGAGGCGCTCGAAGAGACGCTGGCAGCGCTCGAGATCGCTCGCGACCTGGGCGAACCCGAGGACCTGGCCACGGCGGCGATCACGCTGAGCTATGTGCACGGGCTGCGCGGCGACACCGACAACGTCGTGGCCGTCGCGGACACCATCCAGCCCGAGCTCCGGCGCCTGATGGTCGACGAGCACTGGCTCGAGGGCATTCTCGAGGCCAACGCCGTGTACAACCTCTACGCGGTCGGTCGTTGGGATGAGGCGCTGAGCCGCGATGACAACAGAGGCCGACCACCGTCCGGACCGGCGTTCAAGGACGCCGAGCTCGCGATGATCCAGATCGCGCGCGGGAACCTGGAGAAGGCCGTCGAACTGATGCGCGGCCAAGAGTTGCTCGCGGTCGACGACAAGCCCATGATGAAGCGCGACTACGCAGACGTCATGGCCCATCTTCGCCTCCAACAGCAACGTCCGCACGAGGCCCTCGCTCTTGTGCTCGACGCCGCCGAAATCAGCCACGACACCGAAGACGAGCTGGTGGCCGGCGAGCTGCTGCGCATCGGTCTCGAAGCAGCGGTCGCGGCGCAGTCACCAGAGGGCTTCGATCGACTCGTGATGCTCCTTCGGCGCGGCATCTCTGGTGTCGAGGGCCGAGCGCTGGCTGCGATTGTCGAAGGCGAACGATCCCGGATCCGCGGCACGCCCGACCCGGCCCCGTGGCTCACCGCCGCACAGGAATGGGTCACGCTCGGCTGGCCGTACTGGGAGGCGCAAGCCCGACTGCGGGCAGCCGAGGCGCTGCTGGCTCGTCGCGGGCAGGCCGGCGCCCGAGGCCAGGCGAGCAGCGAACTGGAAGCCGCGCGAGACATCGCCGAGCAGCTCGGCGCGGCACCACTGCTCGGCCGGATTCAGGAGCTGGCGAAGATCGCCCGGATCCACCTCGACGACTCCGTGACCGAGCACCACGAGCAACCCGCGGCCACCACAGACCCACACCCACCACTGACCGAGCGCGAGCTCCAGGTCCTCGCCCTGGTCGCGGCAGGCCGCACGAACCGCGAGATCGGCGCGGCCCTCTACATGAGCCCCAAGACCGCGAGCGTGCACGTCACGCACATCCTCGACAAGCTCGGCGTACGAACCCGCGTCCAAGCCGCCGCCGAAGCCATCCGCCTCGGCCTCACACCCAACCCACCACCCACCTGACGCCGACGTGCTCGCGTGACGGCTAGCTACCCGCGCGAGCGGCTCCGATCGTCCGGCGCCGGGAGCGGGATGCGGCTGAGCTGCGGGTTTGGGTGGCGCGCCCGGCAGTGTTGTGGTTCAACACATCCCGGACGGGTGTCTCACGACATGCCGGACTGATGTCTCAAGACATAGGAGACAGGGTGTTGATGCTCGGGGATGTCGAAGGCCCGGTTGGTGATCACCGCGATCACGGTGGAGAAGCGGACGGTTGCCGAGGTAGTCGCCGAGTACGGTGTCGCGCGGTCGTGGCTGTACGAGTTGCTGGCGCGCTACCGGGTCGAGGGTGAGGCGGCGTTCGAGCCCCGGTCACGCCGGCCGAGGACCTCACCGCGTGCGACACCTGCGCCGACGGTGGAGCTGGTCCTGAGGCTGCGCAAACAGCTGACTGAGCAGGGCCTGGATGCCGGTGCGGACACCATCGGCTGGCACCTGCAACACCATCACCAGGTGCGGCTGTCGCGGGCGACGATCCACCGCATCCTGACCCGCGCCGGCACAGTGACGCCGGACCCGGGTAAGCGGCCGAGGTCGTCGTACCTGCGGTTCGCCGCCGAACTGCCGAACGAGTGCTGGCAGTCCGACTTCACCCACTACCGCCTCACCCGCCCTGACGGCCGGCCCGGTGTCGATGTGGAGATCATCTCCTGGCTGGACGACCACTCCCGCTACGCCCTCAGCGTCACCGCGCATGCCCGGATCACCGGGGCGATCGTGGTCATCACGTTCCGTGAAACCGTTGCGCAGTACGGGATCCCGGCCTCGACACTCACTGACAACGGGATGGTCTACACCACCCGGTTGTCCGGCGGAAAAGGCGGCCGCAACGGCCTCGAGACCGAACTGCGGCGTCTGAACATCGTCCAGAAGAACTCCCGACCCAACCACCCCACGACCTGCGGGAAGGAGGTAGAGCGGTTCCAGCAGACCCTCAAGAAGTGGCTGCGCGCCCAACCCGTCCAACCCACCACGATCACCGAGCTCCAGGTGCTGCTCGACCGATTCTGCGACGAATACAACCACCGGCGCCCGCACCGCTCGCTGCCTCACCGAGCCACCCCAGCTGCTGCCTACACCGCCCGCCCCAAGGCCAGCCCGAGCACCGACCGGACCGGCGAGATCCACCACCGGGTCCGCACCGACAGAGTCGACCACACCGGCGTCGTCACCCTCAGAGTCAACGGCCGGCTCCACCACATCGGCCTCGG
>NZ_JBSFBL010000115.1:0-10625 GCF_053592935.1 Kribbella sp. NPDC002412 | reverse complement strand
GGTAATGCACCAGCAGCGTGCGCGGCTCCACGTCGTCCGTGAAGCTGCTTCCGTCGACTTGCACCGTGATCCGGGTCATCGCCCCGCCTTCCCAGAGGTAAGCACCCACCTGCTTCCGATCCTGCTCTTGTGTGATCTTGACCACAAGATCCGATCAGTGGTGAATGGGGCCGGCCTGCTCCGACAGGCGGGTACCGGTGCCGCTCCAGTGGTGGGCGATGAACTCGGCGGCGATGCTGATCGCGGTCTCCTCGGGCGTGCGGGCGCCCAGGTCGAGACCGATCGGGCTGGCCAGCCGGGCGATCTCGTCGTCGGTGAGGCCGGCCTCGCGCAGGCGCTTGACCCGGTCGTCGTGCGTACGGCGGGAACCCATCGCGCCGATGTAGCCGAGCTCCGGCAGCCGGAGTGCGACCTCGAGCAGCGGTACGTCGAACTTCGGGTCATGCGTGAGCACACAGATCACCGTCCGGCCGTCGATCCGCCCGGCCGCCGCTTCCGCCGCAAGATACCGATGCGGCCAGTCGACCACGACCTCGTTCGCCGACGGGAACCGCGTGGCCGTCGCGAACACGCCACGCGCATCGCACACCGTCACCCGGTAGCCGAGGAATGCGCCCACCTTCGCCACCGCCGCCGCGAAGTCGATCGCACCGAAGACCAGCAGCCGCGGCACCGGCGCGTACGACGACACGAACACCCGCATCCCCTCACCGCGCCGCTGTCCGTCCGGCCCGTACTCCAACGTCTCCGTCCGCCCGGACTCCAGGAGTCCACGCGCATCGTCCGTCACCGCATCGTCGGCTCGCTCCGACCCAAGGCTCCCCTGCGTCGGCGCATCGGGCCGGATCACCAGGCGCCGGCCGAGGCGAGCGGGATCCGGATGCGCGACGACGGTTGCCACCGCCACCGGTCGACCGGCGGCGATGTCGTCGGCCACCTCGCCCAGCCACGGGTACGACGTCCGGTCCACCCGCTCAACGAAGATGTCGATGATGCCGCCACACGTCAGTCCGACCGCGAACGCCGACTCGTCGCTCACGCCGTACCGCTGCAGCACCGGCTCGCCGGACTCCAGGATCTCCTCGCCGAGCTGGTAGACCGCGCCCTCGACGCAACCGCCCGACACGCTGCCGACCGCCTCGCCGCCAGGCCCGACCAGCATCGCCGCGCCGGGCTGCCGTGGCGCCGACTCGAACGTGGCCACAACGGTGCCTACGGCAACCGGCTCGCCCGTGTTCCACCACTCCACCAGCCGTTCGAGCACGTCACGCATCGGCCACCACCTCCAGAAGATCCGCAAAGCTGGCCAGGCTGTGCCCCGCGACGAGGTCGTTCAGATGCGGCAGTACGGCGACGATCCCGGCCTGCACCGGCGCATACCCGGCCTTGCCACGGTGCGGATTCAGCCAGACCACCCGATGCGCCAGACTGGCCAGCCGCGCCACCTGGTCACCGAGCTGCGACGCGTCGCCGCGCTCCCAGCCGTCGCTGCACACCACCACGACCGCCCGCCGCGCCGTACCGCGCTGACCCCAGCGATCCAGGAACACCTTCAGCACCTCGCCCAGCCGGGTGCCACCCGACCAGTCCGGTACGACGTCACCCGCGAGCCGCAGCGCGAACTCGGGATCGCGGTGCCGCAGCGCCGGCGTCACCCGGGTCAGCCGCGTGCCGATGGTGAAGACCTCCACCGAACGCGGCGCGACCTGGACCAGCGTGTGCGCGAGTCGCAGCAGGCTGTCGGCGTACGGGCGCATCGAGCCGGACACGTCGACGAGTACGACGACGCGACGCGGGCGAGTGCCGCGGCGGCGGTAGAGGACTCGCGCGGGCTCGCCGACCTGACGCAACTGGGCTCGCAGGGTCCGCCGCGGGTCGATTTCGCCACGGTGCGACGGACGCCGGCGGGCTGCTCGCCGGACCGGGACACGCGGTCGCAGGGTGCTGAACAGTCGCGCCAACTCGGCCCGGTCGGCCGCGGACAACTCGGCGACGTCACGGTGGCGCAGGACTTCCGTCGTACTGGCGGAGACGGTCAGCGACTGGCCACTGTCCTCCCCCTCGGCCGACTCGTCCACGTCGAGCGCAGCCTGCATCGTCGTGGTCGCCGTACGGCGAACTGCCCTGCCGACTCGCTCTCCGGAGAACCAGGCGGCGAACACCTCGTCGTACCGCGCAGTGTCGTCCGGACCACTGCACAGCGCCGCGCGGCCGGCCCAGTACACGTCGGCAGTAGCACCCGCATCCAGCGCGGCCACCGCTCGCAGGAACAGCTGCACCCGGTCAGCCGTAACAGCCAACCCCGCGTGCCGAAGCGCCGAAGCGAAGCCGGTCAGCGCGAGGTCCGATGCGATCATGACGCCAGCAACCGGTCCAAGGACTCGCGGACTCGGTCGGTGTCCTCTCGGTACTTGAGTACGGCGCCCAGCGTTGCGGCGGCCGCCTCGACGTCGAGGGTGTCCGTGCCGAGTGCGTCTAGCGCACGCGCCCAGTCGAGGGTCTCGGCGACGCCCGGCGGTTTCAGCAGGTCGAGGTCGCGCATCCGCTGCACCGAGCGCGCGACCTGCTCGGCGAGGCGCTCGGACACCTCCGGCAAGCGGGTCCGGACGATCTCGACCTCGCGGGCCAGGCCGGGGTGGTCGATCCAGTGGTACAGGCAGCGCCGCTTCAGCGCGTCGTGGATCTCGCGGGTCCGGTTCGAGGTCAGCACGACGATCGGCGGCACCTCGGCGGTGACCGTGCCGAGCTCGGGAATCGTCACCTCGTGCGTCGACAGCACCTCGAGCAGGAACGCCTCGAACTCGTCGTCGGCGCGGTCGATCTCGTCGACCAGCAGGACGGCGGGGCTCTCCCGCAGGGCGCGCAGCACGGGGCGGGCGAGCAGGAAGCGCTCGTCGAACAAGCTCTTCTCGACTTCCTCTGCGCTGGAGTCCGCACTCGTTGCCTCGACCGTGCGCAGGTGCAGGATCTGGCGGGGGAAGTCCCAGTCGTAGAGCGCCTGCGTCGCGTCGATGCCCTCGTAGCACTGCAGCCGGATCAGCTGGAGGCCGAGCGCCTCGGCGATCGCGGCGGCGAGCGAGGTCTTGCCGGTGCCTGGTTCGCCTTCGAGGAGCAGTGGGCGGTGCAGTGCGAGGGCGAGGTAGCCGACCGTGGCCAGGCCGTCGTCGGCGAGGTACCCGGTCCCGCGCAGGCGCTCGGCGAGCTCTGCCGCGGAGCCGACTGCATTCATCTCCTCATCGTCACCCGGCCCGCCCGCCTTGCCAAGGCTCAGCCGATCCGATGCCCCTCCGGCAACTCGTCCACCGTGTCCACATCCACCCCGTCCGCCAGATCCCCGCACTCCACCCCAACCGGCGGATGCTTCCGCAAGTAGGCCCGCGCCCCCTGATCCCCCACCGCACTCGCGATCACCCCGCCCCAATGCTCCCTCCCCAGTACGACGGGATGCCCCGGCGAGCCGTTGTAAACAGCACGCACCAGCGCCCCCGAGTCGGCATGACCCAACACCCGCCGCAACACCTCCTCCGTCAGCCCCGGAACATCCACAGGCACAACCAGCACCGCGTCAGCATCAGGAAGGCTCTTCAGGCCGGCTCGGAGGGAGGCACCCATGCCTTCCTGCCAGTTGGTTGCTTCCACCACCTGCACGGAGTCGTCCAGCTCAGCGGTTACTTGCTCGGCGGAGGCTCCGACTACGACTACTACCGGGGAGCAGCCGGCCGACGTGAGCAAGCGGGAGGCGCGGACAACCCAGGCCATGCCCGCAGGGTCTCGGATGAGCGCCTTGGGAGTGCCCAGGCGGCGGCCGGCGCCGGCGGCTAGCAGGAGGCCTGCGGTCTTCACGCTAGGAGGGTAGCGATTTCACACTCTGAGCAGTGACGTCTGCCACGCAGTCCCGGCGGTCCGGCATGGCACGATGTTTGACGTGACGACTACTGCGGACGGCCCCAAGGCTCTTCCTCTGCTGTTCCTGGGACAGAACACCGACCCGCACTCGGAGCGGGGTGTCGAGTGCCCGGGCGCGCTGCCGCCGGCCTCCGACCCGGACCTGGTCGAGCGGGCGCTGAAGGCGAAGGCGGCGCTCGGTGACCAGGTGTTCGTGCTCGGTCACCACTACCAGCGCGACGAGGTGATCCAGTTCGCCGACGTCACCGGAGACTCGTTCAAGCTCGCCCGGGACGCGGCCGCCCGGCCGGACGCGCCGTACATCGTCTTCTGCGGTGTGCACTTCATGGCCGAGTCGGCCGACATCCTGACCAACGACCAGCAGACCGTGATCCTGCCGGACCTCGCGGCCGGCTGCTCGATGGCGGACATGGCCCGGATCCAGCAGGTCGAGGCGGCCTGGGACGCGCTCGCCGACGCCGGTGTCGCGGACGTGACCGTGCCGGTCACCTACATGAACTCCAGCGCCGACATCAAGGCGTTCTGCGGCCGCAACGGCGGCGCGGTGTGTACGTCGAGCAACGCCGACACCGCGCTGGAGTGGGCGTTCGAGCAGGGCGAGAAGGTGCTCTTCCTGCCCGACCAGCACCTCGGCCGCAACACCGCCGTACTGAAGATGGGCATGAGCCTCGACGACTGCGTGGTGTACGACCCGCACAAGCCGGGCGGCGGCCTCACCGTCGAGCAGCTCAAAGCCGCGAAGATGATCCTGTGGCGCGGGCACTGCTCGGTGCACGGCCGGTTCACCGCCGCGTCGGTCGACGACGTCCGCGCGCGCATCCCCGACGTCAACGTGATCGTGCACCCGGAGTGCCGGCACGAGGTCGTCACGAAGGCCGACCTGGTCGGCTCGACCGAGTACATCATCAACACCCTCGAGAAGGCCGAGCCCGGCACGTCGTGGGCGGTCGGGACCGAGCTCAACCTGGTGCAGCGGCTGGCGAAGCAGCATACCGACAAGAGCATCGTGTTCCTGGACAAGGCGGTCTGCTACTGCGCGACCATGAACCGGATCGACCTGCCGCACTTCGTCTGGGCGCTGGAGAACCTGCTCGCCGGCCACGTGGTCAACCCGATCAAGGTCGACGCCGACACCGAGAAGTACGCGAAGCTCGCCCTCGACCGGATGCTCGCCCTGCCGGGCAAGACCCGGGACTAGTGCGAGACGCGGGCTGGGGCATACCAGGCCGCGAGGATGTCCGGCAGTCGATCGGGACCCCACCGGTCGACTGGCGTGATCCGCCCTTGCAGTGAGGCGAGTCCACGAGCGAGCTCACCCACCACGTCGCCGCGCCAGGAGACAGCAACACCCTCACCCGGACCGACGATGACCGCCGGACCACCGCGTTCGACGCACACCACCGGGCAGCCGGACGCCAGCGCCTCGGTGACCGCCCAGCCGGCGGCCTCACGCAGCGCAGGCGCGAGCAGAGCGTCGGCGCGGAACATCGCAGCCAGCACGTCCTCGCGCGGCAACTGCCCCATGAACTCCACCCGGTCGCGAACCCCGAGCTCCAGAGCGAGCCGCTCGGCACGCCCCCAGTCCGGGCCGTCGCCGATGATCCGCAGCTCCCAGTTGGTCGCCTCCGGTCGCGCCAGCGCGCTGATCGCGAGCAGCACGCCCTTCCACGGGATCAGCCGCCCGACGAACAGCGCCGTCTTGACGCCCGGGCCACCGAACGGCTCGTACGGACCGGACGCGGTGAACCGGCTGATCGCGACGTTCGGCTGGACCACGACCTCGCGCGCGTACTTGCCGAACGCCGCGGCCACATCGTTGTTCTGGGCAACCATCAGGTCGGCGTGCTGGGCGTGCTTGCGCCCGGTCAGGCGACGCCGGATGCCGGTGTAGGTCCGCCGTACCAGCTCGGCCACCAAACCCCGGGGCCCGAGCCAGTGCGCCATCGACAGCGGGGCCGTGGTCGATCCGCCCACCGGGCCCCAGATCACCTTGGCCGACGACGGCTCGACCACGCCGGCCGCCATCCAGTCGACCGCGAAGGTCAGGTGGTGGATGACATCAAACGAATGCTCGGCATGCAGCCGCCGCGCGGTCTGCCGAGCCAGCCGCTGCCACAGCGGGTAGTACCAGTACACGTCGGCCGGCCGGCGGCGCAGCTTGAGCACCCACGCCGGCATCTCCAGCGGTACGACGGTCAGCGACGGAACCGGCCGGATCGCGAGCTCCTCGGCGATCTCGTGCGCGAACTTCCCGCGGGTGAGCAGCCAGACGTCGTGGTCGCGGGCGGCAGCCTTCGCCCAGGCCCAGCCCGCACCCGGCTCCGACCCGCCCTTCGGCCGGCACGCGTACGCGCTGAGCAGGACCTTCGGCCGGGTCGACATCAGCCCATCCCCTCCAGGAGCCTGCGCAGATCCGTGCTCGAGGTCGATGCCGTGTACGGGAAGTAGTGCACGCTGGCGCCGACCTCCCCGAGCAGCCTTTCCAGTCTTGTCCCCTTCTCGGTGCCCTTCCAATCGTCACCTTTGAACAAGACGTCGTACCGCAGCTGCTTCCACATCTCGAACTTGTCGCTGGACCAGTCGCTGACCACCTCGTCGACCAGGCCGAGGGCCCGGACGACCTCCATCCGCTCGTCGTGCGGGACCACCGGCGGCCGGCCCTTGATCCGGGCCACCACGTCGTCCTCGACCACGCCGGCGATCAGGTGGTCGCAGTGCTCGCGGGCCTGGCGCAGGATGTTCAGGTGACCGATGTGGAACATGTCGTACACACCGGGCGCGTACCCGACGACGCCCATCAGCGGGCCACCCCGAGGACGGCCATCTCCCGGTACCACTTGGCGATCGCCGCGGCCAGGAACAGCAGGTTCGCCGCGAGCAGCGCGCCGTACAGGACGGCGAACAGCGCCGGCCAGGCGAAGGTCAGGAAGACCAGGCACAGCACGCCGTAGTCGGTCGGTGCGATGAGCAACGACTTGGCCACCGAGTCGCCACGCTGGTTGGGCTGCTGGGCGCCGCCGTGCCGCCGGCGCAGCTGGTCGATCAGGATCAGCCCGAAGAACAGCACCGAGGACATGCAGACGTAGCCGAGTGGCACCAGCAGCACCAGCTCGTTGCTGAAGGCATCGAAGCGGAAGAACGAGATCAGTACGGCGCTGTGCAGCAGGACGATCTTGACCGCGTCGATCATGTGGTCGAGCCACTCCCCCAGCGGCGAACCGCCGCCGCGCAGCCGGGCCAGCTGGCCGTCCGCGGAGTCGAGTCCGTACCCGAGCACCAGCAGCGCGGTCACCGCGAGCGCGAGCGGCGCCGACGGGCGGACGGTCGCGACCAGCACGATGCCCACCAGCGAGCAGAACCCGGACGCGAGGCTGACCTGGTTCGGCGTCCGGCCGCCCAGGAAGGCGGCGGCCGCGAAGACCCGCCCGATCCGCCGGTTCACGAACCGCGAGTACGCCGGAGTGCCGGCGGACGGCTTCTGCGCGCGGGACAGCTGTCCGACGACGTCCCGCAGCGAGGTAGCTGTCATGCGACCGAGCTGCGTGACTGCCGCTGGTCGATTGCGGCGCGCAGGATCTGGCTGCGGGAACCACGGCCGGCCGGCAGCACGCTGACCAGCTCCGCCGGAATCCCGTCGAACTCTTCGGGACCGAGCACCCCGTCAGTGCCGCCCGCAGCGAAAACGGTCTGCGCCCCCAGGACGCCGGTCAGCCAGTCCGACCGTGCGGCGTCCACCACGACGACCTCGTCGACACAGCGCAGGTGTTCGAGGATCTGTGCTCGCTCGACCAGCGGCACGAACGGCCGCGCACCCCAGGCGTCCACCGCCCAGTCGTCGGTCAGCACGCCGACCACCAGCCGGTCGCATGCCTGCCGCGCGCGTCCGAGCACGTCGAGGTGCCCGACGTGGAACAGGTCGAAGACCCCGGCCAGAAATCCGATCCTCGGCAAATTCTCCCCCAGCAAACTACCGTCCCCCACTTGCCCCGCGACGACTCCGGCCGCTGTCCGCGTGCCGGGCGATCGCATCCGAGTAGATCCTCTCCGTGGCCACGAGATCCCGCTCCGGGGTGAAGCGGTCCAGGTAAACCTGTCGGGCTCGTTCGCCGAAGGCTACCGAAGTCACGGGATCGCCCACCAACCCGATCGCCTTCCGCAGCCCTTCCGGGTCGCCCGGCTCGGTCAGGGCCCCGGTCTCGCCGTCGTCGACCAGCTCAGCCAGCGCCCCCAGCCGGGACGCCACCACCGGTACGCCGTGCGCGAAAGCCTCCACCACCACGAGACCGAACGTCTCATACGAACGGGCCGGTACGACGGCGACGCGCGCGGACCGCAGGAGTTCCATTCCCTCGGCCCACGGTAGTTGACCCTTCACCTGAATCGACGAGTCCCGCGCCGCCCGCGCCTCCGCCTCGGCACGCAGCGGACCGTCGCCGATCACGACCAACCTGCCGAGCGAGGAGTCCCACGCCTGCAGCAGATCCGCGAACCCCTTGTCCTCCACCAGGCGGCCGAGGAACACCACGGCCTCCCCCGGACCCTCGCGCACCAGGCCGGAGTGCGGCACCGCGTGCGGTTTCACCACGATCTGATCCGGGTCGTAGCCGCCGGCGACGTACCGGCCGCGGACGAACTCCGACGGCGCGATCAGGGTGGTGACGTATCGCTGCCAGGTGCGGAGCTTGTGGTGCACGCCGATGCTGGTGGCCAGCGGCAACGTCTGCACCCGGGACTCGCGGTAGCAGCCGTGCCGGACGCCGGCCCACGGAATCCTGCCGACGCAGGATTCGCACGGCCGCCCGTCGCGCTGCAGGACCGCGTTGGCGCACATCAGGCGGAAGTTGTGCAGCGTCGCCACCACCGGCAGGTCCAGCCGGTGCGCCGCCCGCAGCACCGAGGCGCTGAACAGCGGGAAGGTGTTGTGCACGTGCACGACGTCGGGCCGCTGCGCCTGCAATAGCTGTGTTAAATCGCGTTCCGCCGAATATGACCAAACGGAGCGGACCGGTAACAGCGCGCGATCTTTTCGGCCGAGTTGAGCGATATCGTCGCTGTTTCGCACGTACAGGTCGACGTCATGTCCTGAGTTACCGAGCAAATCGACCGTTTGCGCGACAACGGTGTTCTCGCCACTGGGTTGACCCGTCCGGTAACGGTTGTGCAACATGGCGACCCGCATGGCACTACCTTAAGTCTCGCGGTGGCTACACCTGGTTGGTTCCGGACTGACATCGACCAGGGCCGCCTCACCCGGAGGGTGCAATTTGAGGAAGCTGTGGTTCGCAGCGCTTATCGCGGCTGCGCTCACCGTCGTTACAGTCGCGCTCCCGGTCATCGCCAACCAGAAGAACGCGACAGAGGCCGTGAAGTCACGCGCCGCCAGTGATCCGGTGAGCTCCGGCGTCCTCCCCTCGCACCGCACCTCGAAGACCCCCGCTGCGACGGTCCCACCGAAGGCGGCCGCGACCGCGGCGCCCGCCAAGAAGCCGGCCGCGACGCCGCCCGCGTCCACCAAGCCGAAGCCGACCAGCACGCCCACGACCACGACGAAGGCTCCGGCTGCCCCGGCCGCGGACGTCGGCGACGTCGGCCCGGCTGTCGCGGGACCGTGCAGCGGTGTGGTGATCAAGCCCGGCCAGAACGCCCAGTCGATCGTGAACTCCAAGCCCGCTGGTACGACGTTCTGCTTCGCGGCCGGCCTGCACCGGATCACCGAGACGATCCGGCCGAAGGCGGACACCACGCTGGCGAGTGCGGCCCGCGCCGTACTGACCGGGTCGGTGCCGCTGACCGGCTGGACGAAGTCCGGGGCTGCCTGGGTGGTGCGTGGCGCACTGCCGGCGGCGTACGGGATGAGCGGGCAGTGTGAGGACAACAAGGCGAACATCTGCCACCTGCGTGAGCAGGTCTTCGTCGACGGGACGCACCTGACCCGGGTGGCGAGCCTGGCCGCGGTCAAGGCCGGCACGTTCTACGCCGGCTACGCCGCGAACGCAATCTACCTCGGCAGCAACCCGGCCGGGCACGAGGTCGAGATGTCGAAGACGAAGACCGCGATCGAGTCCGGTGCAACCGGCGTGGTCGTGCGCGGCCTGACCATCGAGCACTTCGCCAGCGCCCCGCAGGCCGGCGCGCTGGTCTCCGGCCCGGGCTGGACGGTGACCGCCAACGACGTCCGCTGGAACCACGCCGTCGGCGTGATGCTGGTGCAGGCGAACAACACCCGGGTCGAGAAGAACCTGATCCGCAACAACGGCCAGCTCGGCCTCGGGCAGTACGCCTCGGCCGCGGCGACCGTGACCCGCAACGTGATCACCGGCAACAATACCGACGGGTTCTGGATCGCCGACTGGGAGTCCGGCGGGATCAAGTCGACCAAGTCGTCCGGGACGGTCAGCGGCAACCTGATCAAGCAGAACAAGGGTGTCGGGATGTGGGCCGACGTGGCCGACGACGGCCGGGTGATCAGCGGCAACCAGATCGTCGGGAACGCCGCCGACGGGATCCGCTACGAGATCAGCCGCAACGGCACGATCGAGAACAACACGATCAGCGGCAACGGCTTCGGCACCGGGCGCGGGTCCGGCACGTCGCTATGGGACGGCGGCGGCGTCAACGTCAACACCTCGACCGACGTGACGGTGCGGAACAACGTTGTCTCCGGCAACGTCAACGGCGTCACCATCCAGTCCCGCACCCGCGGCAGCGGGCCGTGGGGC
>NZ_JBSFBL010000114.1:0-11265 GCF_053592935.1 Kribbella sp. NPDC002412 | reverse complement strand
CCTACTGCGCGGCACTCGGCACGGCGCGGAATTGCCAGACACGACCTAGTCGGTGACGTCTGCTACTACTGCGTTGAGTGCTTTGACCAGGTCGTCGGCATTGACGGTGATGCCGACGCCGTGGTCGCCGCCGCCGATGGAGATCGTGCCCGTGATGCGCTCGTCGGCGATCACCGGCCAGGCGTGCGTGCTGCCGAGCGGGGTGATGGTGCCGCGGACGTACCCGGTCACGTCGAACGCGGTGTCCTTGTCCGGCATCGAGATCCGGTTGACACCGAGCAGCGTGCGCAGCTTGGGCCACGCGATCTCCCGGTCGCCGGGGACCAGTACGAAGCGGTAGTCGTCGTCGGACAGCCGAACCACGATCGTCTTGATCAGGCTGGCCGGCTCGATGCCCCGCGCCGCCGCGGCCTCCTCGAGCGAGTTGACCCGCCCGTGCCTGGTCACCTCGTAGCTCAGGCCCAACTGGTCTGCTGCCTCGATCGCTCTGGTCACCTGGCTAGTTTCGCACCTTGCTGGGAACGGTCTTGAGGAGTACCGCCAACAGGAGAGTGATGAGGAACAGCACGCCCGCCTCCAGCGCCACCCCACTCCAGCCCCCGTGAGTCCACGCCGCCCCAGCCAGCCCGCCGAACACCGACGAACCGAGGTAGAAGGAGAAGAGGTAGAGGCTGGCCGCCTGCCCGGTGCCGCCGCCACCAGCGTGCGCCCGGACGGCCACCCAGCCGCTCGCCACACCGTGTACGGCGAAGAAGCCGGCCGTCATCAGCGCGAGCCCGATCACGATCAGCGGCAGCGGCGCGGCGAGAGTGACGGCCACTCCGGCAAGTGTGACCAGGCAGCCCGCCGGCACGACCGCTCGGCGTCCATATCGGTCAGCAAGCCAGCCCGCGGTTGCCGAGCCCGCCGACCCGAGCAGATAGACGGTGAACACGAGCCCGGCCGCTCCCGCGCTCAAGTCGTACGGCGCTCCGGACAGCCGGAACACCGCCCCGTTGTAGACGGCGACGAACGCGCCGACCGCGGTGGCGGCGATGCCGTAGAGCGCGAGCAAGGCCGGGTCCCGCAGTACGCGGCCGGTCTGGGCCAGCAGTTGTCGCGGGCTGGCCAGGGCCGGCTGGAAGTTTTGGGAGGCGGGCAGCAGCAGCCAAACCACGGCGGCGCACAAGACGCCGACAACTGCGATGCCGCCGGCTGCGAATCGCCAGCCACCGACGTCGGCGAGCCCGCCGGCGATGAGGCGGCCGGCCATGCCGCCAACCGCAGTACCTGCGATGTAGAGGCCGCTGGCGCGGGCGTGACTGTCCTGGTGCACCTCCTCACGTAGGTAGGCCATGGCTACAGCGGGCAGCCCGGCCATGGCGATGCCTTGGAGACCGCGGAGGGCGAGCAGCGTGTGCCAGGTCGGCGCTACTGCACACAGCAGGGCGATGACGGAGGTAGCTGCGACCGACCAGCGCATCAGATTGGTGCGTCCGATCACCTCGGAGGCCGGACCTGCGATCAGCAACGCGATGCCCAGGCCGAGCGTGGCCAGCGACACCGTGAACGCGCTCTGGCTGGGCGAGACCTTGAATGCCTCGACGAGCTCGGGCAGCAGCGGCTGGGTGCTGTAGAGCAGTGCGAACGTCGCCAAGCCGGCCGCGAACAGGGCGATGGACAGCCGGCGGTAGCCGGCCTCGCCTGGTCGATAGCCGGGCTGCGCGGCGACGGAAGTGTGCATGTCTTCGACCGTGCCACGCATTGTGCGATACGTAAAATGTCCATCTCGGCAGAAATCGATACGCTTCTGGTATGCATGTCGCCGATCTGCGCTGGTTCATCGTCCTCGCCGAGACCGAGCACCTGACCGAAGCGGCCGCTGTGCTGGGGACCAGCCAACCCAACCTGTCGCGCTCGCTGCGGCGGGTCGAGAGCGCGTTCGGCGTACAGCTCTTCGAGCGCGAGCACCGCGGCGTGCGGCTGAATCCGTACGGACGCGTCGTGCTGGAGGCCGCCCGTGCTGGTACGGCGGCCGTCGACAGCGCACGCCAGCGCATCGACGCGCTGCTCGACCCGGAGTCGGGGACCGTGCGGCTCGGCTTCCTGCACTCGGTCGCTACCAGCCTGGTGCCGGACCTGCTGAAGGCGTTCCGTTCGCAGGCGCCGAGTGTCCGGTTCGCGCTGCGGCAGGAGCCGGCGCATGACATCGTCCAGGACCTGGAGAGCGGGGAGGCGGAGATCGGCATCATCGCGCCGCGGCCGGATCCGGAGCTGTTCGGGTGGCACCTGCTCGAGCAGCAGCGGCTGTGTCTGCACGTGCCGCCCGGGCATCCGCTGGCGTCGCGGCGGCGGGTGGAGCTGGCGGCGGCCGCCGAGGAGCAGTTCGTCGGGCTGCGGCCTGGGTTCGGGTTCCGGCGGATCAGTGAGGAGCTGTGCCGGGCGGCTGGGTTCACGCCGCGGCTGGCGTTCGAGGCGACCGACCTCGCGACGATCGACAGTCTGGTCGGCGCCGGGCTCGGGGTGGCGGTGCTGCCGTCCGGTGCGGTGCGTGGGAACGAGAGCGGGGCGGTGTCGATCCCGCTCGCCGGGGTGCGGGCGCGACGGGAGATCGGGATGGCGTGGCGGTTGCGGGCGCAGCTCACGCCGGCTGCCGAGCGGTTCCGCGACTTCGTCCGGTCTCAGCCGGTGCGGTCGGCTTGAGTCGCGTGACTTTCGTAGCGTTGGTCCAATTTTCCCGGTGTCGACTTGCAGTGAGAGGGCTTTCCACCGCACAGTTTCCTCCGTGAGGAAGCGTCTCAGTTCGATCCGCCCGAGCCGGCGCCTGCTGTTCGCAGCCGGCACGGCTGCCGCGGCGTCGACGGTTGCGTCGGCTGCAACGGCGTCGGCCGGCGAGCTGGCCTCCACCGGCGCGTACGGGTCGGGCGTCCTCGGCGCGTGGGAGCGGCAGGCGCGCGCGATCTCCAGCGAGTCGCAGATCCGCAAGACGCGGGAGACCGACGGCGTCTTCATGTTCGGCGACAGCATCGGCGTGCAGGACGGCCCGTCGCTGGCCAAGCAGCTGGCCGGGCACGGCATCCACATGGCCGTGCACAACTGGGCCGGCCGCCCGGTCACGCCGGCCGTCGACGCGCTCGACACCTGGGCCCAGGACTACGGCCTGCCGCACCGCATCCTGATGTCGGTCGGCTCCAACGACATCTTCACCCCGCCCGCGGTGGCCGCGCAGGTCGAGCGGACGATGCAGATCGTCGGCACCGAGCGGATCGTCTTCTGGGTGAACATCCAGGCCGCCCGGACCGGACACGGTCCCGGCGTCCAGGTCTCCGACCAGCGGAACAGCGCCTGGATCAACCTCCAGCTGGCCGAGGCGCAGCGTCGCCACGAGAACCTGCGGGTGATCCGCTGGGCCGAGCACCTGGCCGCCAAGCCCAACCGCCTCGCCAAGTACCTCCGCGACGGCCTGCACCCGTC
Source organism: Kribbella sp. NPDC002412 (assembly GCF_053592935.1). NCBI lineage: Bacteria > Bacillati > Actinomycetota > Actinomycetes > Propionibacteriales > Kribbellaceae > Kribbella > Kribbella sp. NPDC002412. Next base: position 7,812 of record NZ_JBSFBL010000114.1, on the reverse strand, counting down.
CATCCCGCTGGGCCAGAACGCCCGCAACGCCCTCATCGTCGAGGCTCTGAAGTCCGGCTGAGTACGGCGACGCGCGGTTGCTTCCCGCACGTCGCCGTACCGCTGTCAGAACCCGGCCGTGATCCGGGTGAACTCCCACTCCGGCTGCGAGATGCCGGAGCAGTTCGAGACCACGCCGCCGCCGGGGCAGGGGCGGTCACGGTTGACCGACCAGAACGCCAGCCGGCCGAGCCCGTTCGACTTGGCCCAGTTGGTGATGTTCTGCCAGGTCGCCGTGGTGGTCATCTCCTGCTGGTCGGACAGACCGTTCATGCCGGAGATGCCCTGATGCGCGTAGGCCTGCGCGGTCGTCCAGCCGAACGTCGCCTTCAGCTTGTTGTTCAGGCCGACGGACGCGTTGATCGTGTCCTGCTGGATGTTCGAGCTGCCGAAGTCGAACGGCATCAGCGTGAAGATGTCGATGTTCGCGCCGAGCGCCGCGGACCGCTCGATCAGCCGGTTGCCCCAGTAGTTCGGGCCGCTGGTCGTCGTACCGAAGGTGAGGATCGTCTGGATCCCCGGGTTGTTCTGCTTGACGATCTTGAGCGCGTTCAGGATGCGGTCCTGGACCACCTCGCTCTCGAACTCGTCGCTGTTCTCGATGTCGACGTCGATCGCCTTTAGGTTGTAGGCGTTGATCACCTGCTGGTACGCGCCGGCCAGCGCCTCCGGGGTGCTGCAGTTCGGGCCGAGCTTGTTGCCGCTCCAGCCGCCGATCGACGGCACGATGTCGCCCCCGGCCGCCCGGATCTGCGCGATCGCGGTGGCGTCCGCGCTGCCCTGCAGCGGCCTGCTGCCGTCCCACGCCGGGTTGCAGCCACCGGACGACAGGATGAACGCCATGGTGAACCACCTGATGCCGGTGGCGTTCATGACGGTCGCCGGGTTCGGCGGGTCACCCCAGCCCATGTAGAGGTACGGCGCTGCCCGCCGGGTGCCGGGGTTGCCGCCACCAGTGGTCGTCGTCACCGAGATGCTGCTGCTCTTCGGTCCTTCACCCGCACTGTTCGACGCACTGACCTGGTAGCTGTACGTCGTGTTCGCGGTGAGCCCGGAGTCCGTGTACGACGTACCGGTCGGGGAGCCGACCTTCGTGCCGTTGCGGTACACGCTGTAGCTCGTAGCACCACTTGCTGCGGACCAGCTGAGGCTGACCGACGACGAGGTCGCCGTACCGGACAGACCTGTCGGCGCACCGGGTGGGGTGCCGCCACCGCCGCCCGTGCAGGAGCCGCCGTTCAGTCGGCAGGCCGCGAGCCCTGGGAAGTTGCCAGGGCTGCCGTTGAAGCCGAAGGTGACGCTGGCGCCGGGCGCGAGTGGTCCGGCCCAGCTCGGCGGGGTGAACGTGTGCGTCTGGCCGCTGCTGCTCCTGGTCGCGTCCCACGAGCTGCTGATGGTGTAGCCGGACGGGAAGTCGAGTGCGACCGACCAGGTGCTCAGTGAGCTCGTGGTGCCGTTGGTGACGGTCACCTTGCCCTCGAAGCCGCTGCCCCAGTCGGACACCTTGGTGAAGGCCGCGGTAACACCTGCCGCGTTGGCGGCCGGTGCGGTGAGGAGTGCGAGTACTACTGCAGTGATGGCTGCAAGGGCCATCGAGATGCGTTTCATGATGCTCCGATCAGTGGGCGGTACGTGATCAGACCCGGCCCCAGAGTGCGGGGACGTTCGGCGGCTCCCAGCCGGTCAGGGAGGTGTGTCCCTGGATGCACTTGTAGGTGAGGCCGTTGTAGCTCACCAGTGCACCGGTCGCGTACGTCGTGTTCGGCGCCCACGGGGTGGCCGTCGGAGGCGTCGGGGTCGGCGTCGCGGTGGGAGTAGGTGTCGGCGTGGGAGTGGGTGTCGGCGTCGGCGTCGGCGTGGGTGTCGGCGTCGGGTTGGGGCCGCTGCAGCCTGGTGTCTCCGCGTTGACCGCGTTCACCACGTGGTTGAAGAGGGTGACGTTCGGGTCGAGCGCCTCGAGGGAGTACATCATCGCGCCGGCCAGGCCGTTGCAGTGCTGGTAGTCCGCCTTGGCCTTGATCGACTGGGCGTTGTCACCAGTCCAGAAGGTGCCGTTGCGGTAGAACCACGACGCCTTGGTGGTCTCGTCGAAGTACGTCGCCGACGGGTCGTCCACGAAGCCGACGAGCTCCTTGTAGAACGAGACGCCGGGCACGTTGCCGCTCATCGCGTGGCCGTCGGCCGGCCCGGTCGCGGGTTGGTACTTGCCGTTCGCCGTACTCGGAACGCCCTTCCAGCCCCGGTAGTAGAAGGGATATCCGATGGTCAGCTTGTTCGCCGGGAAGCCGCCGGGGATGCCGTACGCCGGGTCGCCGGTGGTCCACGCCTTGATCGCGCCGTCGACCGAGTACTTGGCCGAGCCGGGCGGGATCGGTGTGCTCGGGTCGTCCGGGGCCTGGTAGAGCGGGTCCTGGAAGTTCGTCGGCCCGGTGGCGTCCCAGCCGCCGTGCATGTCGTACGTCATCACGTTGTTGTAATCGAGGTACTGGCCGATCTTGTCGGTCTCGATCGTCGCGATCTTGTCCTGCCCGGCCGGGGTGGCCGCGGTCAGGTAGTAGCGCTTGCCGGTCTGGCCGCCGTACGCGTTCAGCTGGGACCGGAACTCGGCCAGCAGCAGCGTGAAGTTCTGCTTGTCGGTGGGGCTCCAGTGGTTGCCGACGTGGCCGTTCGGCGAGCCCGGGTACTCCCAGTCGAGGTCGATGCCGTCGAAGATGCCGGCCGCCGTGCCGGGGCCGCCGAAGCCGTCGATCACCGGCAGGTCGCCCTTGAGGAACATGTTCACGCAGGAGCTGACGAACGTCTTGCGCTTGGCGTCGGTGGAGGCGGCGTCGGAGAAGTACTTCGAGTACGTCCAGCCGCCGATCGAGATCAGGATCTTCAGGTTCGGGAACTGCGCCTTGAGCTTCTTCAGCTGGTTGAAGTTGCCCTGGATCGGCTGGTTCCAGACGTCGCCGACCCCGTCGACGCTGATGTCCGCGCCGTACGACTTGCCGTAGTCGGCGAACGCGTCGCCGGCGCCGTCACCGGCGTTCGGGTTGTTCTCGTCCTGCGAGGCGGCCTTGTTCGCCATGAAGCAGGTGTGGTCGGTCGGGTGGATGTTGGCGAACGCGTAGTTCAGGAAGTCCAGCTTGCCGGCCGCGCCGGTGGTGATCAGGTTCTTCGGGTAGAACGCGTTGGCGTAGATACCCCACTGGGTGAAGTACGCCGTCTTCACACCACCGCTCGTGGCGGCCGGGGCCTGGGCCGCCTCTGGGCTGGCGATGGAGACGCCGGCGGCGGTGATCAGGGCGGTGGCGGCGACGGTTGCGGTCGCGGCGAGCATGCGTAGTCGACTCATGGGCGGTCCTCCGGAGCTGGGACGGAAGCGGTCCGGTGAAATTTAGTTAAAGACGCTTCGAAAGGAACCGTAACCGTTCCCGGCGGGTTGGTCGCGGGCTGGCGATGGCGGATTCCCGCTGCTGACGGAAACCCGACAGGCCTTTGTCCACAGGGATTCAGCGCGGTGCGTCGGCGACGCCGCGACGAGTGCATCTTCTAGGCATGGACACTTCACCTTCCACTTCGGTGCTCTTGGCAACTACTGACGAACTGCTGCTCGACGACCTGCTCCGGCTGGCCGCGGCGGCCTCGATCACCCCACTGGTCGAGCACGACCTGCTCGGCCTTCGCCGCGGTTGGCACGCCGGCGCCCTGGTCGTGGTCGGCCCCGACCTGGCCGAACCTCTCGCCCGAACCCAACCGGTACGGCGATCCGGCGTCGTCGTCGCCGGTTTCGCGGGCGGTGACGACATGTACCGGTGTGCCTTCGACATCGGCGCGGAGTCGGTGTTCCGGCTACCCGCCGACGAGTCGGCCCTGGGTGACAAGCTCGCCGATGCGTTGGACGGCGAAGTCCGGACGGCGTTGACGCTTGCGTTCGTGGGCGGCTGTGGGGGAGCGGGCGCGACCACGCTCGCCTCCGCGGTGGCCGTGTTCGGGAACCGGCGCGGGTTTCGGACGATGCTGATCGACGGTGATCCACTCGGCGGTGGGATCGAGTTGGCGCTGGGGATCGAGCAGGATGTCGGCGATCGCTGGCCGAAGCTGCTCAACGCGTCCGGTCGGGTGAGTGCTGCTGCGCTGCGGTCCGCGTTGCCCTCGGTGAGCGGTCTGGCGGTGTTGTCGTGGGACCGGTCCGACGTGACGGTGTTGCCGCCGGAGACGATGGGCTCGGTGCTGAGCGCTGCCCAACGCAGTAGCGATCTGGTCGTCGTCGACCTGCCTCGGCGGGCGGATCCGGCGGTGGAGGAGGGTTTCGTCCGCGCCGGCGCGACGCTGCTCGTCGTACCGTGCGACGTCAGGTCGGTCGCCGCGGCGAATCGCTTGGTCGGCCCGCTGCGCGACGTCGCTGGTGATCTTCGGGTGGTGGCGCGCGATCCCCGGGTGAACGGGCTGTCTGCGGCTGACGTCGCGGCGCACTTGTCATTGCCCTTGGCAACGAGAGTCGGCTACGAGCGGGATCTGCCGGCGGCGATGGACCAAGGGCGGTTCGAGCCGCGTCCGCGTGGACCTCTCGGTCGCGCCGCCTCGGAGCTCCTGGATCTGTTCGGCCTCTACGCAGCGGCCGCGGCATGAGTGTCTCCGCTGTGCTCATCGACCGGGTCCGGGCGACGTTGGCCGTCACCGGCGCGGAGCCGACACCTGCTCGAGTCGCTGCTGCTCTCCGGGCGGATGGCGGCGTCTACGGCGACGCCATCGTGCTCGCCGTGGTCGCGGCACTCCGCCGGGAGGCCTTGGGTGCAGGCCCGCTCGACAGCCTGCTGTCCGAGCCGGGCATCACCGACATCCTGGTGAACGGTCCCGACGAGGTCTACGTCGACCGTGGTTCCGGCCTCGAGCGCGTGCTGGTCCGCACCGGCGACGAGCCCGCGATCCGCCGTCTCGCCACCCGGTTGGCCGCGGCCGCGGGTCGCCGACTCGACGACGCCACTCCGTACGTCGACGTACGTCTGTCCGACGGCACCCGCTTCCACGCCGTACTCGCTCCAGTCGCGGCGCCCGGCACCTGTCTGTCGTTGCGCGTCCCGTCCCGGAAGGTCTTCACACTCGACGACTTGGTTGCCGCCGGTGCGCTACCGCCAGGCGGCGCGACGATCCTGCGTGATCTGGTCGATGCGCGGCTGGCGTTCCTGATCAGCGGCGGCACGGGCACCGGCAAGACCACGCTGCTGAATTCCCTGCTGTCCCTGGTGGATCCCTCCGAACGGCTCGTCCTCGTCGAGGACGCCGGGGAGCTGCGCCCGAACCATCCGCACGTCGTCCGCCTGGAGGCGCGGCCACCGAACGTCGAGGGCAGCGGTGAGATCTCCCTCCGCGACCTGGTCCGCCAGGCCCTCCGGATGCGCCCCGATCGCCTTGTCGTAGGTGAGGTCCGCGGAGCCGAGGTAGTCGACCTCCTGACCGCTCTGAACACCGGCCACGAAGGCGGCTGCGGCACCGTCCACGCCAACTCGGCCACCGACGTACCAGCCCGTCTGGAAGCCCTAGGCGCCCTGGCCGGCCTCTCCCGCGAGGCGATCCACAGCCAAGTCGCCTCCGCCCTGCACGCCATCATCCACCTCGCGCGCCCCGCCAACGGCCCCCGCCGAATCACCGAAATCCACGTCTTCGACCGCCTCCCCACCGGCCAAGTGACCACTTGCCCAGCCGTCACCTTCCACCCCAACAACACCCTCACCCTCCACCCACCCGCCCACCGCTTCACCACCCCCCACCCCACCGCCGCATGACCCGAACAACTCGCCCATCCGCCCACCACGCCCAGGCAGCCGCCGCATGACACCAGCCTTCCTCTCCAGCCTCCTAGTCCTCCTCACGCTCCACCTGCTCGTCCCCGCGCCTCGCCGAGCCCTGCACCGCCTGACCCCTCGTCCGCCTCAACGGCACTCCGCCACCCCAACACCCAGCCGACAACACTTCCCCCGACTCCGCATCGCCCGCTCGTGGCAACGTCGCCTATGGCTTCTCGCCCCACTAGCCACACTCAGCGGCCTCGTCTTCGGCATGCAGTTCCTGGTCTCCACCGCAGCCCTGGCCGCCATCGCCTGGCTCGTCCACAACCAACGAGCCCAACACCGCCAACGCACAACCACCGCCACCCGCCGCGCCAACATCATCGAAGCCCTCGACGTACTAGCCGCCGACCTGACAGCCGGCCGCCCACCCATCGACGCGCTGGAAGGCGCCGCATCCATCTGCCCCGACTTCCAGCTCGCCTACGCTGCCGCCAAACTCGGCGGCGACATCCCCGGCGCCCTGGAGCTCACCGCCGAATCGCCCGGTGCCGAGGGCCTCCGCGCCCTAGCCGCCTCCTGGCGCGTCGCCGACGAATCCGGCGCCGCCTTCGCCACCCTCACCGACCGCCTGGCCCAATCCCTCCGAGCCGACGAGTCCATCCACCGCCAAACCCTCGCCAGCCTCGCCGGCGCCCGCTCCACCGCGCGCATCCTCGCCCTACTCCCGGTCTTCGGCATAGCCCTCGGCTACTCCCTAGGCGCCAACCCCCTCACCTTCCTCACCGCCACCCCCACCGGCTGGCTCTGCCTAACCGCCGGCCTAGCCCTGACCACCGCAGGCCTCCACTGGACCACCCACCTAGCCAAACCCCCATCCTCCTAGCGAGCCCTGACCCGATGACCACCGTCCTTGCAGCCACAGCAGCCGCCTTCGCGTCGTACCTCCTGCTCCCCGCCCCACCAGACCTCCGCCGCCTCACCCATAGACCCCGCCGCCCCCGACCCCGCCCACCCCGCCGACACCAACTCGCAGCAACCCTCGCCGCCCTCGGCCTCCTCTTCCTCTTCGGCCTCCCCTGGGCAATCCCACTCGCGGGCGCAGCTGTCTACCTCATCCCCAAAGCCCTTGCCCGCCTGGAGCCAGCCGCCACCAAGCAACGCACCGTCCAAATCACCCGAGACCTCCCCCTCGCCGTAGACCTCCTAGCCGCCTGCCTCCGAGCCGGTCGCCCACCGCAACAAGCCCTCACTACCGTCGCTGCCGCCATCCGCGGCCCTCTAGCCGACCTCTTCACCAAGGTCGCCCATCACCTAGCCCTAGGCGCAGACCCGATCGACGCCTGGTCCCATCTACGCTCCGAACCAGCCTGCGCCCCGTTCGCCCGGGCCATAGACCGTTCACTCCGCTCCGGCGCCCCGCTCTCTAAAACCCTTGAACACCTGGCCGACGACACCCGCCAAGCCCACCACCACGCCGCCGATCAGGCGGCCCGCGCCATCGAGTCCCGAACTGCCCTGCCCCTGGGGCTCTGCTTCCTCCCAGCCTTCATCCTCCTGTCGATCGTCCCCACGATCGCCGACGCCTTGATCCCCTACCTCACACGCCAATAGGAGCCGCAGGCAACGAGTTGTCCCCAACCTGGAAACTCCTTGAAAAAAAGGCCTCCGACAACGGCACCTTGTCAGCAAGTGATCCGGACCAGCCGGACCGCAACCCGGGAGGCACCACATGCCCAACGCTCTGCCGACACCCACCAACAACCACTTCGACCACAAAGCTCTCCGCCTTCCCGCCAAGCGCAGAACCCTCCGCCGCTCGGAACGCGGAGCAGCCACCGCCGAGTACGCCGTCAGCGTCGTAGCAGTCTGCGGCCTGGGCGGCATCCTCGTCGCCCTCCTGAAGTCCGACGCCATGCTGAACGCCCTGAAAGCCCTCATCAACTACGCCCTAAAAATAGCCGGCGTAGATTGCGTCAAGCTCTAACCAAGCGCGGTCGGT
>NZ_JBSFBL010000113.1:0-13192 GCF_053592935.1 Kribbella sp. NPDC002412 | reverse complement strand
GTGATTGCAACGTATTTAATCCCCTTCTTTCAGGGGTGGTAGTATTTAAAATACCATCAATATATTCCTGGCGTGTACTAAACAATAAAACCCGTTCGTCCCGGCCCCGGCACGGCGGCTGCGCCTCTACGACACCGCCTCGGGCGGGCCGGTCGAGGTGCCGCCGGCCGACGGCGGCCCGGCGCGGATGTACGTGTGCGGGATCACGCCGTACGACGCCACCCACATGGGCCATGCCGCGACGTACGTGACGTTCGACCTGATCAACCGGCTCTGGCGGGACGCCGGGTACGACGTCAACTACACGCAGAACATCACCGACGTCGACGACCCGCTGCTCGAGCGGGCCGCCGCGACCGGGGTCGACTGGACCGACCTGGCTGCGGAGGAGATCCAACTGTTCCGCGACGACATGACCGCGTTGCGGGTGATCCCGCCGCAGCACTACGTCGGCGTGGTCGAGTCGATCGACCTGGTCGCGAGCGCAGTCGAGGACCTGCAGCGTGCCGGCGCGGTCTACTCGGTCGACGGCGACCTGTACTTCGCCGTCAAGGCGGACCCGGCCTTCGGGAACGTGTCCGGGTACGACCGGGAGACCATGCGCGCCCTGTTCGCCGAGCGCGGCGGGGACCCGGACCGCGAGGGCAAGCAGGACCCGCTGGACAGCCTGCTGTGGCGGCACGAGCGGCCGGGCGAACCCGCCTGGGACTCGCCGCTCGGCCGCGGCCGCCCGGGCTGGCACGTCGAGTGTTCGGCGATCGCGCTGGAACACCTCGGGATGACCTTCGACGTCCAGGGCGGTGGGTCGGACCTGATCTTCCCGCACCACGAGATGTCGGCCAGCGGCGCGCAGGTGGCGACCGGGAAGTACCCGTTCGCCCGGGCGTACGTCCACCAGGCGATGGTCGGCCTGGACGGCGAGAAGATGTCGAAGTCCAAGGGCAACCTGGTGCTGGTGTCGAAGGAGCGCCTGGCCGGGTCCGACCCGATGGCGATCCGGCTGGCGCTCCTCGCGCACCACTACCGCACCGACTGGTTCTGGACGTCGTCGGAGCTGCTCGACGCCCAGGAGCGCCTGGACGTCTGGCGTGGCGCCGTGACCCGTGGTTCGGGTCCGGACGGCGCCGCTGCGGTCGACGCCGTACGCGCTGCGCTCACCAACGACCTCGACACCGTCGCCGCGCTGTCCGCGATCGACACGTGGGCCGAGACGAACGGCGACGACACGGAGGCGCCGGCGCTGGTCGCTCAGGCCGTTGATGCGCTGCTCGGGGTCAAGCTGGCGGTGTAGTGCGCGGCGATCTCGTCGCTCGTGGTCAGCCAGACGTCGTCCTGTGACGCGAGGAACTCGAGCGCCTGGTCGAGGTACTTGGCGCGGAACGCCTGCCCGATGACGAACGGGTGCAGCGCGAGCGGAAGGACGCGTCCACCCTCGGTGCGGAGTACGTCGTACTGGTCCCTGATCATCTGGACGAACTCGGGGCCGGTGATGCCGCGCGGGAAGAGCAGCAGGTCGTTGAGCTCGACCGTGTACGGGACGCTGAGCATGCCGGGGACGTTGAGCCGGTAGGGCTGGTCGTCGTTCGTCCAGTCGAGGACATAGCTGAGGCCGAGCTCGGCGAGCAGCTCCGGGGTGTTGTGCGTCTCGGTCAGGCCCGGGCCCATCCAGCCCCGCGGCCGGCGGCCGGTCGCGGTCTCGATGGCGCCGACGATCTCGGCGAGGACCTCGCGTTCCTCGTCCGGCTCGAGGCCGGTGTGCAGGGTCGAGTTGGTTTTGCCGTGCGCGAGCCAGGCCCAGTCGCGTTCGACGCCGGCCTTGATGATCTGGGGGTTGTGCTCGGCGACGTCCGAGTTGAGCAGCACGCTGGCGCGGACGCCGTACCGGTCGAGGATGTCCATGGTCCGCCAGATCCCGACCCGGGCGCCGTAGTCGCGCCAGCCGTGGTTGAGCGGGTCCGGGGTGAGCTCGAGCGGCCAGATGCTGGTGGACGGCAGGTCGGGCACGAAGTGCTCGACGTTGAGGCCGACGTAGACGGCGACTCGCTTGCCGTCGGGCCAGGTGAGGGACGGGCGTTCGGTGATCGGGCTGTAGTCGAAGAGCGTCATACCGGGACGGTAAAATCTGACATCAATGTCAGGTTCAAGTCCTGGAGGATCGAGCGTGCGGATCGGTGAGCTGGCCCGGCGGACCGGGGTGAGCGAGCGGTCGCTGCGGTACTACGAGCAGCAGGGGCTGCTGGTGTCGGAGCGGACGCCGGGCGGCCAGCGGGAGTACGCCGAGCGCGCCGTCGACCGGGTGATCCTGATCCAGGAGCTGTACGCGGCCGGACTGCACAGCAAGAAGATCGGCGAGCTGCTCCCGTGCATGCGCGACCCCGACGGCGGCCCGAACGAGCGCGCCACCCCGGAGCTCGTCACCGAGCTGACTGCCGAGCGGGACCGGATCGACCAGATGATCGCCGACCTGGCCAGGTCCCGGGCAGTCCTGGACGAGGTGATCTCGACCGCCGCCCGGGAGCTGTGACCGCCGTCAGCCGGTGACCGGGTGGTGCGTCTGGACCGGCGACGGGATCGGCGCGAGTGGCGCCTGGTCGACCGGCGCCGGGAGGTCCTGCGTCGGGGTCGGCTTCGGCGTGCTCTTCGGGGCCGGCGTGGCGCAGGTGGCCGAGGCCAGGCGGATGACCTGAGCGCCGTTCCCGAGGTTGATCGTCAGCCCGGTGATCGTGAACGAGCCGTCCGCCCGCTTGGTCCGCTGGTTGACGGTGATCGTCGCCAGCGGGGCCGCCGGGACGGTGACCTCCTGCTTCGTGGTCGGTACGGCGACCTTCTGCCCGAGCAGCGTCACTGAGCCGATGTCCACGCCGCCGTCGTCGCCGGAGCACCAGACGTTGACCGCGTCGATGGCGAGCAGCGCGCTGGGCGGTGTCAGCAGGAGGTCGCACAGCTCGGGCAGGTTCTTCGCGGGCAGGTCCCCGGTGCTCGGCGCCGGCAACGGCAGGCCGAGGTCGGGCAGCGGCAGGTCCGGGATCGGCAGGTCGTCGGCACCCTGCGCCGGCAGGCTCGCGCAGGTCTCCTTCAGCTCCGGCGGGACCTTCACCTGACTGAGGGCGTCCGGGCCGACGATCACGTCGAAGAGCTCCACCGAAGCCGAGTCGTTCCCGGCCGTGGCGGTCCCGGCCCGCACCGACAGCAGCGGGTTCTTCGGCAGCTCGAGCGCCGACGTGGTTTGCCGCTTCCCGTCGAGCGACTCGGCGTATGGCGTCTTGGCGACCGGCACCTGCCCGTCCGCGCTGACGGCGTACGCCGAGGACGGCCGAGCAGCCGCGTTACCCACCGGCGAACTGGCCACCAAACTGAACGTGACCACCCCCGCCACAGCCGTGACGGTCAGGACGGTCGGCGCGAGAGGTCGTCGCATCTCAGGGATCCTTACTTGCTGTCGATCAGGACGAGGGTTCCGAGCGGGACTGATTGCAGGAGGGCCAATGCCTTCTTCGGGACGCGGACGCAGCCGGCGCTGATGGCTGCGCCGAAGACGTCCGCGCGGGGCCAGCCGTGGATGGCGACGGTGCCGGGCCCGCCGCCGAAGGTGTCGAGGGTCGGGCTGTGGGCGCCGAGCGGCAGGACGACGGGGGAGGCCGACCGCTTGTTGTCGACGATCGAGCCGAGCAGGAAGGTCCGGCCGGGAGGAGTCGGCGTCTTCCGCGCACCTACGCCCGCCTTCCAGACGCCGAGGCGCCGGCCCTGCCGGTACAGCTCGAGGGTCCGCGACCCGGTGTGGACCCGGATCAGGTACGGCGTCGTCGCGCGATCCAGATCCTGGTCGCGCAACCAGCCGGTCGACCGGTTCGGCTTCGACGGCAGCAGCACGCGGACCCAGCCGTCGGTCCGCTCGACCACCGGCAGCCAGGTCGGGCCGAACTGCGTCGGCTCGATCTTGGCGAACGCGTCCGCGTCCGGCGCCGTGTAGACCGCGGTCTCCGCCTGCGGATGCACGACCAGGCCGTCGGTGCCGGCGTACGGCGCCGGGTCCAGCGGGGCCGTGGTGATCGTCGTGTGCGTCGATGAACTCGCCAGGGTGGTCAGGTCGACGTCCGGCGTACCTTCACCGCGCAGGCCCACGACCGCGACGACCCCGAGCACCACGAGCACGGCCAGCGCTCCTACCGAGCCACCGCCCCGTTCGTCCGCCCGCGACCTGCGCAAATCCCCGCTCCCCAGACCTCCGGCACGGCGTCCGCCGCCCGTCGTCCGACGAGAATAGGACGATCGGTGAAGTTACGCCACGGTAGAGTGACGACCGGGCCGGAGTCCGGCTAGTCGGGGTGGTTCTTGTTCCGGCGCTTCAGGTAGCGCTCGAACTCGGCCGCGATCGCGTCGCCGGAGGCCTCCGGCAGGTCGGCGGTGTCGCGCTGCTCCTCCAGGGAGTGCACGTACTCGGCGACCTCGGGGTCCTCTTCACTGAGCTCGTCGGCGCCACGCTGCCAGGCCCGGGCCAGCTCGGGCAGCTCGCCCTCCGGGATCTGCAGGTCCAGCAGCGCCTCGACCTTGCTCAGCAGCGCCAGCGACGCCTTCGGGCACGGACTGCCGGCGATGTAGTGCGGGATCGCCGACCAGATCGACACCGCCGGCACGCCGAGGGTGCCGCAGAGGTCGGCGAACACCCCGGTGATGCCGGTCGGGCCCTCGTACGTCGACGGCTCCAGGCTCCAGGACGCGGTCAGCTCCGGGTCGCTCGACGTCGCCGAGACCGGGATCGGCCGGGTGTGCGGGGAGTCGGCGAGCAGCGCGCCCAGCACGACCACGAGCTGCGAGTTCGACTCGTCGACGACCTCCAGCAGCTCCTGGCAGAACCCGCGCCAGCGCATGTTCGGCTCGATCCCGCGGATCAGCAGCACGTCCCGGCCGGTGTCGCCGGGCCGGGCCAGGTAGATCCGGGTGGTCGGCCAGGTGATCCGCCGGACGCCGTCGTCGTCGAAGCCGACCTGCGGCCGGTTCACCTGGAAGTCGTAGTAGTCCTCGGGGTCGATCGCGGTGACGAGCTCGGCGTCCCACTCGTCGATCAGGTGGTCGACCGCTCCGGTGGCCGCCTCTGCCGCGTCGTTCCAGCCCTCGAACGCGGCGATCACGACCGGGTCCCTCAGGTTCGCGAGGTCAACCACTCGCAGGCCCCCTGTCGTCTCTGTGCCATCCGGCGGGTCGCCGGAACCGGATAGCCAGCCTACGGGGTCCGAGCCTGGAGTGCGCCTCGTTTCACGCCCAGCGGAAAGTGTCGCCGCCCCGACTACGATGTGAGATCCGCGTCCAAACCGATCTGTGGAGGACTCGTGACCAGAGCCGACCTGCGGCAGGTGCTGGCCGAGCGGGTGGTGGTGGCCGACGGCGCGATGGGCACGATGCTGCAGTCCTACGATCTGTCCCTGGACGAGTTCGAGGGCCACGAGGGCTGCAACGAGATCCTGAACCTGACCCGTCCGGACGTCGTCCGGGAGATCCACGCGGCGTACTTCGACGTCGGCGTCGACTGCGTCGAGACGAACACGTTCGGCGCGAACCTCGCCAACCTGGGGGAGTACGGCATCGCCGACCGGATCTACGAGCTGAGCGAGGCCGGCGCCCGGCTGGCCCGGGAGGCGGCGGACGCCGCCTCGACGCCGGACCACCCGCGGTTCGTGCTCGGCAGCGTCGGGCCGGGCACCAAGCTGCCCACGCTCGGTCACACCACGTTCACGACCCTGCGGGACGCGTACGCCGACACCGCGCGCGGACTGATCGACGGGGGAGCGGACGCGATCCTGGTCGAGACCACGCAGGACCTGCTGCAGACCAAGGCCAGCGTGATCGGCGCCCGGAAGGCCCTCGAGGCGGCCGGCTCGACGATCCCGGTGATCGTCTCGGTGACGGTCGAGACCACCGGGACGATGCTGCTCGGCTCCGAGATCGGCGCGGCGCTGACCGCCCTCGAACCGCTCGGCATCGACCTGATCGGCCTGAACTGCGCGACCGGCCCGAGGGAGATGAGCGAGCACCTGCGCTACCTCTCCAAGCACTCGACCATCCCGCTGACCTGCATGCCGAACGCGGGCCTGCCGCAACTCACCGCCGACGGCGCCTTCTACCCACTGACCCCCGAAGAGCTGGCCGACGCCCACGAGACCTTCGTCAACAGCTACGGCCTGTCCCTGGTCGGCGGCTGCTGCGGTACGACGCCTGAACACCTACGGCACGTGGTCGAGCGGGTCGGCGGCCGCCCGGTCCGGGAGCGGGAGCCGCAGCCGGAGGCAGGCGTCTCGAGCCTGTACCAGCACGTCCCGTTCCGGCAGGACACGTCGTACCTCTCGATCGGGGAGCGGACGAACGCGAACGGGTCGAAGGCGTTCCGCGAGGCGATGCTGGCCGCGGACTGGGAGGGCTGCGTCGAGATCGCCCGGGCGCAGATCCGGGACGGCGCGCACCTGCTCGACCTGTGCGTCGACTACGTCGGCCGGGACGGTGTCGCGGACATGAAGGAGATCGCCGGCCGGCTGGCGACCGCGTCGACGCTGCCGATCATGCTCGACTCGACCGAGCCCGCCGTACTGCAGGCCGGCCTGGACATGCTCGGCGGACGCTGCGCGCTGAACTCGGTGAACTTCGAGGACGGCGAGGCGGAGGGATCCCGGTTCGCGCGGATCGCCGGACTGGCGCAGGAGTACGGCGCTGCCGTCGTCGCGCTGACGATCGACGAGGAAGGCCAGGCGCGGACCGCGGAGGCCAAGGTGGCGATCGCGGAGCGGCTGCTCGACACGCTCGAGCGCGACTACGGGATCGCCGGGCACGACGTGCTGGTCGACTGCCTGACGTTCACGCTGGCGACCGGGCAGGAGGAGTCGCGGCGGGACGGCATCGAGACGATCGAGGCGATCCGCAGGCTGAAGCAGCGGCGGCCCGACGTGCAGACCGTGCTCGGCCTGTCGAACATCTCGTTCGGCCTCAACCCGGCGGCGCGGCACGTGCTGAACTCGGTGTTCCTGCACGAGTGCGTCCAGGCCGGCCTGGACTCGGCGATCGTGCACGCGAGCCGGATCATGCCGGTGGCGAAGATCCCGGACGAGCAGCGCGAGGCGGCGCTGGACCTGATCTACGACCGGCGCCGGGACGGGTACGACCCGTTGCAGCGGCTGCTGGAGTTGTTCGCCGACGTGAAGGCCTCGGACCTGAAGGCGAGCAAGCTGGAGGAGCTGGCCGCGCTGCCGGTGACCGAGCGGCTGCGGCAGCGGATCATCGACGGTGAGCGCAACGGCGTCGAAGCAGACCTCGACGAGGCACTGACCGCCAAGTCGGCGCTGGACATCATCAACGACGACCTGCTCGCCGGGATGAAGGTGGTCGGCGAGCTGTTCGGGTCCGGGCAGATGCAGCTGCCGTTCGTGCTGCAGTCGGCCGAGGTGATGAAGACCTGCGTCGCGCACCTCGAGCCGCACATCGAAAAGACCGACGACGAGGGCAAGGGCACGATCGTGCTGGCGACGGTCAAGGGCGACGTGCACGACATCGGCAAGAACCTGGTCGACATCATCCTGACCAACAACGGCTACAGCGTCGTCAACCTCGGCATCAAGCAGCCGGTGAACGCGATCCTGGAGGCGGCCGAGGAGCACAAGGCCGACGTGATCGGGATGTCCGGCCTGCTGGTGAAGTCGACCGTGGTGATGAAGGAGAACCTCGAGGAGCTGAACCAGCGCGGCCTGGCCAAACGCTGGCCGGTCCTGCTCGGCGGCGCCGCCCTCACCCGCGCGTACGTCGAGCAGGACCTCGGCAACCTGTTCGAGGGCGAGGTCCGGTACGCGCGGGACGCCTTCGAGGGACTGCGGTTGATGGACGCCGCGATGGCGGTCAAGCGCGGGGTCCCGGGGGCCGCGCTGCCCGAGCGCCGCGAACGCCGGGTGCGGTCCGCGACCCGGGTGCTCGACCGGCCGCTCGACGAGGTGCCGGCCCGGTCGGATGTTGCCATCGACAACGTTGTGCCGACGCCGCCGTTCTGGGGTTCGCGGATCGTGAAGGGGATTCCGCTGGCGGACTACGCCGGCTACCTGGACGAGCGGGCCACGTTCCTCGGTCAGTGGGGTCTGCGAGGCACACGCGGCAGCGACGGTCCGTCGTACGACGAGCTGGTCGAGACCGAGGGACGGCCGCGGCTGCGGATGTGGATGGACCGGATCCTCACCGACGGGATCATGGAGGCGGCCGTCGTGTACGGGTACTGGCCGTGCTACTCCGAGGGCAACGCGCTCGTCGTCCTGGATCCGGCGAACCACGCCGAGCTGCACCGGTTCGAGTTCCCGCGGCAGCGCCGGGACCGGTTCCTGTGCCTGGCGGATTTCTTCCGGCCGAAGGAGTCCGGCGAGCTCGACGTGGTCGCGTTCCACCTGGTCACGATGGGGCCGAAGGTGGCCGAGGTGACCGGCGAGCTGTTCGGGCGGAACGCCTACCGCGAGTACCTGGAGCTGCACGGGCTGTCGGTGCAGCTGACCGAGGCGCTGGCCGAGTACTGGCACGCCCGGGTCCGCGACGAGCTCGGGTTCGGCGGCGAGGACGGGGCGCTGGACGGGATGCTCCGGGACCAGGCGTACCGGGGGTCGCGGTACTCGTTCGGGTACCCGGCATGTCCGGACTTGGAGGACCGCGAGAAACTGGTGCGGTTGCTCGAGCCGGACCGGATCGGCGTACACCTATCGGAGGAGTTGCAGTTGCACCCCGAACAATCCACCGACGCCCTGGTGGTCCACCACCCTGAAGCGAAGTACTTCAACGCCTCATGACCCTTCAAGCAGTGCTTTGGGACATGGACGGGACGTTGGTCGACTCGGAGAAGGTCTGGGCGGAGGTGCAGATCGAGCTGCTCGCCTCGCTCGGGGCGGTCTGGACGGTCGAGGACTGCATGACGCTGGTCGGCAGCGACCTACGGGACGCGGTGCAGGTCTGGATGGCGCGGATCCCGGACGGGGTGATCACGGCCGACGAGCTCGCGGAGCGGATGTTCGGCGCGGTGGTCGACGCGCTGCGGCGGGATGTCGAGTTCCGGCCCGGCGCGATCGAGCTGCTGCAGGCGCTGCGCAAGGCGGACGTTCCGTGCGCTCTGGTCTCGGCGTCGTACCGGGTGATGATCGACGCGGTGCTCCCGCACCTGCCGCCGGACCCGTTCGACGTGATCGTCGCCGGCGACGAAGTGGTGAACGGCAAGCCGCACCCGGAGCCGTACCTGACCGCGGCCGCGAAGCTGGGCGTGGACCCGGCCCAGTGCGTGGTGATCGAGGACTCGAACACCGGCACCGAGGCAGGTACGGCGGCCGGCGCCTACGTCGTCGCCGTACCGCAGTGGGTGACGATCCCGGAGGCCCCGCGGCGCCTGGTGCTGGACTCGCTCGAACCGATCACCCCCGAGACACTGCGGACGTTGCTCCGCTGACGCAGTACCGTCACTTGTGGCCCTCGGGGGCGTTGTTCGGGTGTATGGGCTGGGGAAGGGTGAGATGGTGATCGTGTCGTGGTGCCGGGTCGCGGTATCGGCCGCGCTCGTGCTGGGGCTGGCGGCGTGTGGTGAGCCGGACGACAACGCGCCGCACCAGGGCAGCGAGACCCCGAAGGCGATGCTGGTGCGGGTCGCCACCACCGACACGATCGGCTCACTGGACCCGGCCGGGCCGTACGACGTCGGCTCCCGGACCGTCCAGGCGAACCTGTACCAGACGCTGCTGACGATCATGCCCGGCAAGCCGACCCCGGTGCCGGACGCGGCGGACTGCCAGTTCGACTCGCCGACCACGTACACCTGCAGCCTGAAGGAAGGCCTGACCTTCCCGAACGGGCACGAGTTGACGTCCGCGGACGTGAAGTTCAGCTTCGAGCGGATGCTGCGGCTGAAGACCCCGACCAGCCCGGCCGCGCTGTTCTCCTCGGTGACGTCGGTGAGCACCCCGGACGAGCTGACCGCGGTGTTCAACCTGAAGCGCCCGGACGCACGGCTGCCGTACCTGCTGACCACGACCGCCGGGTCGATCGTCGACCAGGAGTACTACCCGCCGAACAAACTGCTCGACACCAAGGCGATGGGCAGCGGCCCGTACCAGTTGGCGGCCTACCGCCCGGGGCAGTCGGTCACGCTGGAGAAGTTCGCCGGGTACAAGGGCCCGCGCGGCGCCCGGAACGACGGCGTCGAGATCGCCTTGCTGAAGGACTCGACCGCGCTCTACCAGGCGATCACGACCGGCAAGGCCGACGTGGCGTTCCACGGCTTCGGCCCGAGCCTGCTGGACCGGCTGCGCAAGTCCGACCAGGTGCAGGTGGTCGAGTCCGACTACGCCGCGATCCGCTTTTTCGCCTTCCAGATGAAGTCGCTGACCGCGCGCAAACCCGCGGTACGCCGAGCCGTCGCGCAGCTGATCGACCGTCCCGCGATCGTGAAGAAGGCGTACGGCGACCACGTGACGCCGCTGTACTCCGTGGTGCCGCCCGGGTTCGGCGGTCAGGCCGACGCGTTCCGGACCGAGTACAACGAGCCGAGCAAGGCGGCTGCCGCCGCGATCCTCAAGCAGGCCGGCATCGCCGTACCGGTGCCGCTGACGGTCGGCTGGACCCCGTCGCAGTACGGCGCGGGCGCGAAGAACGAGGTGCTCGAGCTCAAGCGTCAGCTTGAAGCGTCCGGTCTGTTCCGGGTGACGTTGCGGAGCGCGGAGTGGCCGCAGTACCAGCAGCTGACCCGAGCCGGGGCGTACGACCTCTACCAAGGCGGCTGGATCCCGGAGTACCCGGACGCGGACGACTACCTCGCGCCGTTCGTCGCGGCGACCGGAGAGTTCAACAGCGGCTACCGCTCGGCGGCCGCGGCGGCGTTGCTGGAGCAGGAGACGACCGAGCAGAACGGGCTCGAGCGGGACAAGCTGCTGGGTCAGCTACAGGGAGTGCTCGCCAAGGAGGCGCCGGTGATCCCGAGCTGGCAGGGCCGGCTCACGGTGGTCGCCGGAAAGGACCTCGAGAACGTCGAGGGCGCGCTCAACCCGCTGTCGTTCCTGTACCTGTCCGGCCTCCGCCGGTGACGAATCCGGTGTGACACAAAGATGCCATGACAGTAACGGTTCGCCAGGCTCTGGCGACCCTGGGTACGACACCGTGGTTTACTGCCGAATGTCCACGATACGGGACGATTTCCTGACGATCACGATCGGGCAACGCAGCACTTTCCGCGTTTGACTCCGGCGTGTAATGGCGGCAGGTTAAGGCGGCGGCATGACACGCCGACCACAACCATGAGGGGGCATGTAACGCGTGACGACTCCACTCGAGGTCGAGCCCGGCTCGTCGGCGGCGGATCCCGAAGCCGTCCTGGCCGGTGTGCGACGGATCGAGGGCCGGTCCCTCTCCCAGATCGCCTGGAGCAGGCTGAAGCGGGACCGGGTGGCGATCGCCGGCGGCGTTGTCATCATCCTGCTGATCCTGGTCGCGATTTTCGCGCCGCTGATCGTCAAGCTGCTCGGCCACCCGCCGAACGAGTTCCACCAGGACCTGATCGACACCAAGGGCGGCACGCTGGCGCCGATCGGGCGGTTCGGGGCGATGAGCTGGGACCACCTGTTCGGAGTCGAGCCGGTGAACGGGCGCGACATCTTCAGCCGGGTCGTCTACGGGTCCCGGATCTCGCTGCTGATCGCGTTCTTCGCCACCCTGCTGTCGGTGGCGATCGGCACCACCATGGGCATCATCGCCGGCTACTTCGGCGGCTGGGTGGACGCGGTGATCAGCCGGCTGATGGACATCTTCCTGGCCTTCCCGCTGCTGGTCTTCGCGATCGCGCTGGCCGGCGTCATCCCGGACGACGCGTTCGGGCTGCAGGGCGACACGCTGCGGATCCTGCTGCTGATCTTCATCATCGGTTTCTTCAACTGGCCCTACATCGGCCGGATCATCCGGGGGCAGACGCTGTCGCTGCGCGAGCGCGAGTTCGTCGACGCGGCCCGCAGCCTGGGCGCGCGCCGGCCGTACATCCTGATCACCGAGCTGCTGCCGAACCTGGTCGCCCCGATCCTGGTCTACGCGACGCTCCTGATCCCGACCAACATCCTGTTCGAGGCCGCGTTGTCGTTCCTCGGCGTGGGTATCCGGCCGCCTACCGCGACCTGGGGCGGCATGCTGTCCGACGCGGTGGCCTTCTACACGATGCCGCACTTCATGCTCTGGCCTGGGCTGGCGATCTTCGTCACGGTGCTGGCTTTCAACCTGTTCGGGGACGGGCTGCGCGACGCACTCGACCCCCGTGCCCGATAGACCGAACCTGCGACGACGCCGGTTCGCGTAATGAGGAGGGTGTACCGGGAGATGAGAACGAAGCGATGGAGGTTCGCGGTCGCGAGCGCGGCCGCACTCACGCTGGGGCTGTCCGCCTGCGGTGGTGGCGGGGACACCAGCACCGACACGTCGGGTGGTACGACGGCCGAGTTCAACGCCGCCCTTGACAAGGTGTTCAACCCGTCGGACAAGAAGGGCGGCATCATCAAGATGGCGCACTCCGACGACTGGGACACCCCCGACCCGGGTGAGACGTACTACGGCATGTCCTGGGACTTCCTGCGGACCTATGCCCGTCCGCTGGTGATGTACAAGCCGGCGCCGGGCAAGGCGAGCAACGAGATCGTCCCCGACCTCGCGGAGGGCCTCGGCCAGTCGAGTGACGGCGGGAAGACCTGGACGTACAAGATCCGCAAGGGCGTCAAGTTCGAGGACGGCACCGAGGTCAAGTCCGCGGACGTCAAGTACGCCGTCCTGCGGTCCATCGACAAGGAGACCTTCCCGAACGGCCCGGCGTACTTCGACGCCATGCTGAACCTGCCGGCCGGCTACAAGGGCCCGTACAAGTCGAAGGGCGTGAACACCGACTCGGCGATCACCACGCCGGACGACTCGACGATCGTGTTCCACCTGAAGCAGCCGTTCGCCGGCTTCGACAACCTGGCCGCGCTGTCCCAGACCGCTCCGGTCCCGGCGGCCAAGGACACGGGCGCGAAGTACCGCGAGCACGTGATCTCGACCGGTCCGTACATGTTCGACAAGGTGGAGACCGGCAAGTTCTACTCCCTCAAGCGCAACCCGCAGTGGGACCCGGCGACCCCGGCCCGGTGGTACATGAACCGGCTGTACTCGCCCTGCTGCATCTCCGACT
>NZ_JBSFBL010000112.1:0-13426 GCF_053592935.1 Kribbella sp. NPDC002412 | reverse complement strand
AGTCGGCTGCCATGGCTCGACACCGGCTTCTGATCGGTTAGCCTTCCGTGGTGCACCGACGACGAGTCGCTCGACTACGACGCCAAGCTGAGCGGGTACCTCGCGCTGGCCGACGAGCACTTCGAGACCACGAAGTACCACGAGTGGTGCGCGGAGCACCTGGGCGACTTCGACGCCCGCCTCCGTGACTGGGTCGCCGGGCCGGACTTCGACCGCCTGCTCCGGGACACGGTCGCGACCACCTACCCCGAGCACGAGCACGACCAGTTCTTCGCCCACTTCCGGGGCCTCACGAACCTCTGGCTCGCCGATCAGTCCGGCTGATCGTCCGCGGACGCCGTCAGACGAACAGCCGGATGCCGGCGGTGAGGGCGATGCCGGCGGCGACTGCGAGCAGGAGTGGGACTCTGAGGACGGACAGGATCCCGGCAACGCCGACTCCGGTGAGCTGGGTCCAGTCCAGTTCCTTGCCGCCGAGCTCGGTGACGATGAGCCCGGCGAGCAGGACGGGCGCAATCAGGCCGACGACCCGGACAGCTGCCGGCGGTAGCCTGCGCTCGCCCATCAGCAGCGGGCCGCCGGCCTTCATCAGCCAGTTGACGACGGTCACCGCCAAGGCGGCCAGCCAGATCCTCATGACGTCTCCTCCTCGCTCGCGGCAGGCTCCGCTTCGGGCTCCGATCCGCGGTCCGGGATCAAGCCGATCAGCGCGGCCGCGGTGGCTCCGAGCAGCGCGTACCCCGGATCAGTCACCAGCAGCAGACCGGCCGCGACGACCGCTCCGAGCAGCGATGCGGCCAGCGCGCGGCGGGAGCGCCGTACTTCTTCCAGCGCGAGCACCAGGAAGAACGCCGGGAACACGACGTCCAACCCGAACTCGTGCATCAGATCGGCCGACGGTGACGTCAGCGCACCGACCGCGGTCCCGAGCACCCACAGGACCCACTGCGGCAGACTGGCGCCGATCAAGCGGGACACGTCGTACCGGCCGTCGTTGCGGTGCGCAAAGACGAACGAGGCGTCCACCAGCGCCTGTGCCTGCAACGCCCGGGACAGCCGGCTGCCGCGGAGGCTGTCGTTCAGCGCGACACTCATCACCAGGTAGCGCGCGTTGATCAACGCCGCCGAAGCGACCGCGGCCACCACGGTCCCGCCGGACAGCGCCGTCAGCAGGGTGAACTGCGCCGATCCGGAGAACGCCAGCGCCGAGAACAGCACCGGCAGACCGACGCCCCACCCCTGGGCCTCCGCCTCGGCGCCGAAGCTCAACGCCAGCACGAAAGCGGCGCCCGCCGGCCCGAGCCCGAGCCTGATTCCCTCCGCGAGGCCGGCCCGGTGAATCCCGGTCATGCCGGCGCTCCGGCGTGGCGACGCTGATAGTGCCGGCGAGCCCGCGCCCGGTTGCCGCAGTCCGCCGAGCTGCACCACCGGCGCGACCCGTTCCGGCTGCGGTCCAGGAAGAGCCAGCCGCAGTCGCCGTCGTCACACTGCCGGAGCCTGCTCAGATCCTCGTCCTCGAACAGCCGCCAGACGGCCAGCCGCAGTTGGTCGTGAACGGTCCCGGCCCGCCAAACGAGCGGTTGCGCGCTGACGAGCGAGGCGTTGCGTACGGCGTCCTCGATCAGTTCCCGCAGTACGGCGAGATCGTCGGTCTCCGGCTCACCGCCCACTGCCAGCGGATGCAGGACCGCGTACGCCGTCTCGCGGCACTGCCTCAGCGCGTCCCCTTGGTTCTCCGCGGCTCGCGGGTCGAATCCGGTCGCCGTGAGCCACCTCCGCAGGTTCACCGGATCGGCGATCCGGTCGACGCGCCGCCGTACGTCCAGCCGCCAGGCCACGGTGTTGACCAGATCGAGCGCCAGATGCCCGCCGATCAGCTCTGGCCGGTACTCGCCCATGCCCTCACCCTTCTAACGACCAAACAGCATCATGAATCGTTAGCCAGCACAGACGCAACCGGACGCCGTTGCTGAGGCCATTCCAACGTTGTAGTGTCAGGTCGACCGCCTGACTTCACCCCGGGAGCTCTTCATGACCCAGCCTCGCCCTGAACACCCGCGTCCACAGTTCGTTCGGCCGGAGTGGCTGAACCTGAACGGGGAGTGGCAGTTCGAGATCGACCAGGCCGACACCGGTCTCGAGCGTGGGGTGCGGGACCGCGAGTTGCAGCAGCGGATCGTCGTGCCGTTCGCCCCGGAGTCCCAACTGTCCGGGATCGAGAACGTCGACTTCCTCGAGGCGGTCTGGTACCGGACGACTGTCACGATCCCGGCCGACTGGGCCGGCAAGGACGCGGTGCTGCACTTCCAGGCCGTCGACCAGGACGCGACCGTCTGGGTGAACGGCGTCGAGGTGGTCCGGCACCGGGGTGGGTTCACGCCGTTCAGCGCGAACCTGCGCGACGTCGCCCGCCCGGGTGAGGAAGCCCTCATCGTGGTGCGTGCCCGCGACACCCGGCAGGGCGTCCAGGCGCGTGGCAAGCAGACGTCGACGTACTTCAACCACGGCTGCCTCTACACCCGCACCACCGGGATCTGGCAGACCGTCTGGCTCGAGGCGGTGCCGAGCGTTCACCTCGAGCGGCCGCGGATCACCCCGGACGTGGCCGGTTCCAGCTTCCACCTCCAGGTGCCGGTGTCGGCGAACAAGCCGGGCTGGAAGGTGCGCGCGATCCTCAAGGACGCCGACGGCGAGGTCGTGAGCCGGGAGGTCCGCGCCGATCTCGACCTGGCGCCGCGGCTCACGCTGCAGGTGCCGGCCGACCGCGTCCGGCTCTGGGACACCGCCGACCCGCACCTGTACGACGTACGCCTCGAGCTGATCGATGCCGATGGCAACGTTGTGGACGGGGTCGACAGCTACGCCGGCCTGCGGTCGGTGTCGATCAACGGCCAGGCGATCCTGATCAACGGCAAGCACGTGTTCCAGCGGCTGGTGCTGGACCAGGGCTACTGGCCGGAGAGCCTGATGACGGCGCCGTCCGAGGAGGCGCTGGTCGCGGACATCGAGCTGAGCCTGGCGGCCGGGTTCAACGGCGCGCGGCTGCACCAGAAGGTGTTCGAGGAGCGGTTCCTGTACCACGCGGACCGGCTCGGGTACCTGGTCTGGGGCGAGTTCGGTGACTGGGGCTCGGGGGTCGGCGACACCGGCGACGACAACCAGCGGCCGGCGGCGAACTTCGTCACCCAGTGGCTGGAGGCGGTCGAGCGCGACTACAGCCACCCGTCGATCATCGGCTGGTGCCCGCTGAACGAGACGCACCAGGTGCTGCACGACCGGATCACCCAGCTGGACGACGTCACGCGCGCGATGTTCCTGGCGACCAAGGCGGCCGACACGACGCGACCGGTGCTGGACGCGTCCGGGTACTCGCACCGGGTGCCGGAGACCGACGTCTGGGACTCGCACAACTACGAGCAGGACCCGGAGAAGTTCGCCGAGCAGATGGCCGGCCTCGCGGACGGCAAGCCGTACGGGAACGTCCGCGGGCACGACGGCAAGCCGATCTCCCAGCCGTACGCCGGTCAGCCGTACTTCTGCAGTGAGTTCGGCGGCATCTGGTGGAACGCCGAGGCGGCCGCCGCCGGCGCGGCGGGCAACACGAACGAGTCCTGGGGCTACGGCCAGCGGGTCGCGGACGAGGAGGCGTTCTACGTCCGGTTCGCCGGCCTGGTCGACGCGCTGCTCGACAACCCGCTGATGTTCGGCTACTGCTACACGCAGCTCACCGACGTCTTCCAGGAAGAGAACGGCATCTACCGGTTCGACCGCAGCAGCAAGTTCGACGTACCGCGGATCAAGGCCGTCCAGACCCGGCCCGCCGCCTACGAGAAGGACTGAATCGCGAGGCTGCCTGCCGCGACCAGGACCCACAGGATCGCTCCGAGGAGGAGCGGCCGGGGTCCTGTGTCGCGGAGCTCCTTCGGCCGTAGCGAGAGACCGATCGCGACCAGCGCGGACGTGATCAGGAACGTGCCGATCGTGCTCAGCGTAGGCAGCCAGCTCAGTGGCACCAGGCCGGCCGACCGCAGACCGGAGGCGACGATGAAGCCGATCAGGAAGAGCGGGACGAGCTTCCGCCACGGCAGGCGCGGGGTGCTGGAAGTCCTGGCGTCCCGGCGCGATTTCAGCACGACGAGCGCCAGCACGATCGGCACGAGCATCAAGGAGCGGGTCAGCTTGACCACGATCGCCTGGTCGCCGGCCTGCTGGCTGTAGGCGTACCCGGCTGCGACCACAGACGACGTGTCGTTGATCGCCGTACCCGCCCATAGCCCGAAGGCTTCCGGGCTGAGGCCCATCAGGTGGCCGAGCGGTGGGAAGGTCAGTACGGCGACCACGTTGAAGGTGAAGATCGTCGCCAGCGCGTAGGCGACCGATGAGCGCCTGGGGTTGATCGCGGCCGTGGTGGCGGCGATCGCGGACGCGCCGCAGATCGCCGTACCGACGCCGATCAACGTCTGGGTGTCACCCCGGACGCCGAGCAGGCGGCCGAACAGCCAGGCTCCGCCGAGGGCGAGAGCCAGCGTGCCGAGCATCACAGGCAGGGACGAGCTGCCGACGCGGGCCACCTGCTGGAGAGACAGACCGGTTCCCAGTACGACGATCGACAGCTGGAGCAATGTCTTCGCGGCGAACGAGTAGCCGGGCCGGCAGCGTTCGGACCGCGCCGCCGGGACCAGCAGCCCGACCAGCACGCCGAGCAGGATCCCGAACACCGGGCCGCCGACCACAGGCACGAGCCGCCCGAGGGGAACCGCGGCCGCAGCCAGCGCCAGTACGACGGCCAACCCGGGCAACCGCCGGGACGCGGAACGGAGCGCGGCGCCGAGCCGGGCGCGCAGCGGGTGGTCGAGAACGGCGGTCGGGGCGGTTGGTGGCCTAACCTCGACCTGCACCATCGACCGGCTCCCCTCCCGCTAGAAATGTACGCACATTTAAGCTAGGAGATGACCGGACATTTCGCAACCCCGGTGACCGACGGAGGCAGCACCCAGATGACCGAGCGCAGGCTCGACCGCTCCGGCGGCCAGCCGCTCTGGAAGCAGTTGCAGCAGGAACTCGTCCGCCGGCTGCGCGCCGGGGAGTTCGACGACGTCTTCCCCGGTGAACTCGCGCTGGTCGAGGACTACCAGGTCAGCCGGCACACGGTCCGCCAGGCGCTCGCCAAGCTGCGCGCGGACGGCCTGATCGTCGCCGAACGCGGCCGCCAGCCGCGGGTCGCGACGGCACCCGAGATCCGGCAGCCGATGGGCGCCCTCTACAGCCTGTTCTCCTCGGTCGAGGCGTCCGGTCTGCCGCAGCACAGCGTCGTACGGGCGCTGGACATCCGGGCCGACGGGGTCATCGCGGCGCGGCTCGACCTGGAGGCGTCCATCCCGCTGCTCTACCTCGAGCGCCTCCGCTTCGCCGGCGACGAGCCGCTGGCCCTGGACCGCGTGTGGCTGCCGGCATCAGTTGCCGAACCACTCCTGGATGCCGACTTCACCCACACGAGCCTCTACAACGAGCTGGCCGCCCGCACCGGACTACACCTCGACCACGGCCGCGAGGACATCCGCGCCGTCGTCCCCACACCGGCCGAGCGCACGCTGCTGCACTGCCCGCCCGAGGCCGCAGCCTTCTCCATCAACCGGCAAGGTACGTCGCAGAACACCCCGATCGAGTGGCGGCACACCCTGGTCCGGGGCGACCGCTTCGCGCTGTCGGCCGAGTTCTCCGCCAAGACCGGCTACCGCCTGACGGCCAAGGCGTGATCGGTCAGAGGTTGGTCATCCGCTCCTGAGCCTCGGCGTACCGGCCGCCCTGGATCTGGATCTTGGCACCGGCCTCGTCGATCTCGGTCAGCTCGTCCGCGGTCAGCTCGATGCCTGCGGCGCCGAGGTTCTCGTCCAGCCGGTGCAGCTTGCGGGTCCCAGGGATCGGCACGATCCACGGCTGCTGCGCGAGCAGCCAGGCCAGCGCGATCTGGGCGGGCGTGGCGCCCTTGCGGGTCGCGATGCCGGTGAGCAGGTCGACGATCGCCTGGTTGTGCTCGCGGGCATCCGCTTCGAAGCGCGGGATCGTACTGCGGATGTCGTTGGCCGGATCGAAGTCCGTCGACGCGGCGATCGTGCCGGTGAGGAATCCCTTGCCGAGCGGACTGTAGGGGACCAAGCCGATGCCCAGCTCGGCGCACACAGCCAGCACCTCTTGTTCCGGCCGCCGCCACCAGACCGAGTACTCGCTTTGCAGCGCAGTCACCGGGTGGACGGCGTGGGCCCGCCGGATGGTCCCGGCCGCTGCTTCGGACAGACCGAAGTACTTGACCTTCCCCGCTTCGACAAGCTCCTTCACCGTGCCGGCGACGTCCTCGATCGGGACCTCCGGATCGACTCGATGCTGGTAGTAGAGGTCGATCACGTCGACACCGAGCCGCTGCAGTGACCCGTCGACGACCTGCCTGATGCTCTCCGGTCGACTGGTCACCCGGCCCCGCGGCTTCCGCTCGATCGGGTCGATGTCCCAGCCGAACTTGGTCGCGATCACGACCTGGTCCCGGTACGGCGCGAGCGCTTCGCCGACGAGTTCCTCGTTCGCGTACGGCCCGTAGATCTCGGCGGTGTCGAAGAACGTGACGCCGCGCTCCACCGCCGTACGGATCACGCCGAGCATTTCTTGCCGGTCGGGCCGGTCGCTGTAGCCGCCGGTCATGCTCATACACCCCAGCCCGAGCGCGGAAACCTCCGGGCCGTTCGTCCCCAGGATGCGCTTCTCCATGTCCCTGCTCCCGTCTCCACCGTCGATTCGGTTCGACCGTAGGCCGCTCTCGGGAAGCGTGGGAGGCACTGCCAGTACACCCTTGGGGGACCTACAGGCCGAGGAGGCGGGTGCCGTTTCTCCAGCAGACCGCGCGTAACCAGTCTTCGCCAAGGTCCAACGACTCCAGTGCCGACAGCTGGACGGCGTACTCGTACGGGATGTTCGGGAAGTCCGACCCCAGCACGATCCGGTCCTGCAGGTCGCCGAGCCGTGACGTCAGCGAGCGCGGGAACGGCATCAGCTTCTCGGTGAACGGCGTCAACGCCATCGTCGTGTCCAGATGCACATTCGGGTACGACGTGAGCGCCAAATGCTCCACGTACTCCGGCATCCCCAGATGCGCGATCACCGCAGTCAGCCGCGGATGCTTCCGCAGCACCTCCCCGAACGGCCCGGGACCTGTATGCCGCCCGGGAATCGGCCCGGACCCGCAATGCACCACCACCGGCACAGCGGCCTCCGCCAACTGCCCCCACACGTCGTCGAGCTCGTCATCGCGCGGGTCGTAGTCCCCCACCTGCACGTGAACCTTGAAGATCCGCGTGCCGGCCTCCAACGCCTCCCGCACGTACGCCGCCGCGCCCGGCTCAGGGAAGAACGTCCCACTCGAAACACACCCAGGTGTCGCCTCGGCGAAGTCCCGCGCCCACGCGTTGAGCCAGGCCGCCATCCCCGGCTTGTGCGGATAGACCAACGCCGGAAACGCGCGCACCCCCAACGCCTCGAGGGTCTTCAGCCGCTCCTCCACCGACGTCCGGTAGTTGATCGGCCAGGCCGTGCCGTAGTGCTCCGACGCCTGGTCGAAGTACGCCCAGACCGCGTTCATCACCTGGTCCGGCAGGAAGTGCACATGCACATCGACCAAACCCTCCAGGCCGAGCCGCTGCCACCACCCGGGAACGTCCGCGTCACGCATCCCCACACTGTAGGCGGCCCCGCGCCTACCCCAACCGGAACAGGTCGTCAGCCGGAACCCACGAGACGGACAGATCGAGGTCCAGAACGACGCCGCGAGTGAGCGCCTCGATGGCGGCCTGGACGGCGCGGCTCGGCTCGTCGCGGCGGGACACCAGCGCCCAGGTCCAGACCGGCACCGGCTCGACCACGGGCCGGCGGACCAGATCGGGCGGCAGTGGCGTGTCGTCCCGCTTGGGCGACCTGATGACCGGCCGGCGCAACCGCCGTACGTGCTCGAAGAAGGCCGGCCCGGTGATCCCGTGGTCGTCGATTCGCACCACCTCGGCACCGGTCTCGCGGGCGAACTCGACCGCGTAGATGTTCCACGACGCCCAGGTCGCGGTGTCGGCGTCGACGAGTACGGCGGTGTCCTTCGCACGGACGGCGGACTCGTCGCGACCCCCCGCGATAGCGGACAGCTGGTCCGCCCCGATCAGCCGGCCGGCCAGCTCCTGCTCGGCCAGATCGGTCGCACGCACCCAGCAGATCGCGAGGTCGATGCTGCCGTCCGCCACCCGCCTCGCCTGCGTGTGCGACGGCATCACCCACGCGTCGACGAGCAACTGCGCGACCCCTGACGTCCGCTCGACCAGATCGGGCGGTCGCCAGCTCACGTACCCGAGCCGGACCGGTTCGGTCGCCGCCAGGCCGACCGCCGTACGGCGCAACTCGCCGGCCTGGTCGAGCAGCGCGCGCGCCTGCGGCAACAGCGCCTCGCCTTGTGCGGTCAACGTGACGGTACGTCGGTCGCGGTCGAACAACCGCACACCGAGGTCCCGCTCCAGCGACTTGATCTGCTGCGACAGCGACGGGCCCGCGATGTGCAGGCGAGCCGCGGCGCGACCGAAGTTGAGCTCCTCGGCCACGGCGACGAAGTAGCCCAGCTGCCGCAGTTCCACGGGCTCGATCGTAGTAGGCCCCGCCTCTCAGCTGGGAGCAAACCGGTCGTGGAAAACCGTCAAAGGTTCGACAACGATCGAAGTACAACTCCTCCAGAAAGAGAGACTCATGAGCCACCAGAAAGTCGCCGTCGTCACCGGTGCGTCCTCCGGCATCGGCGCGGCCCTCGTCCCGGCGTACCGCAAACTCGGGTACGCCGTGGTCGCCAACTCCCGCACCATCGAGCCGTCGGACGACCCGCTGGTGCTGACCGTGGCCGGCGACATCGCGGCGCCGGGCATCGGCAGCCGGATCGTCGAGCGGGCGATCGAGACGTTCGGCCGGGTCGACACCCTGGTCAACAACGCGGGCGTCTTCGTCGCGAAGCCGTTCACCGAGTACACCACCGAGGACTTCGACCTGGTCACCGGCGTGAACGTGCGCGGGTTCTTCGAGATCACCCAGCGGGCCGTCGCCGCAATGGTTGCCCAGGGCACCGGCCATGTCGTCGGCATCACCACCAGCCTGGCCGACCACGCGAACAGCAACGTGCCGTCCGCGCTCGCCTCGCTGACCAAGGGCGGCCTGAACTCCGTCACGAAGTCGCTCGCCACCGAGTACGCCGCCCGCGGCATCCGGTTCAACGCCGTCGCCCCCGGAGTGATCCGGACGCCGATGCACCCCGCCGAGACCCACGAGTTCCTCGCCGCCCTGCACCCGGTCGGCCGAATGGGCGAGATCGACGAGATCGTCGACGCGGTCCTGTTCCTGGAGGGCGCGAACTTTGTCACCGGCGAGATCGTCCACGTCGACGGCGGCCAACAGGCCGGCCACTGAGCCCTGTCCGTCCGCACCGAGTGGCGCCTGGTCGCCCAGGCTGCGCTCGCGAGCGCGCTGATCTTCGTGGCGGCCGTCAGTCCACTCATCCACCACGGCTTCCACCAAGCGCTGCTGCTGAGCGCCGGCGTAGTCGCCGCCGCCGCAGTCACCGCGGCAGCTATTCCTACAAGGAGATTCTCATGACTGAACTCGAGCTTTTGCACAAAGTTCTCGATCAGTGGAAGGCAGGTGTCGACGCCCACGAGCCCAAGGATGTCGCGGCGCTCTTCGCCGACGACGCGATCTTCCAGGGGCTGCACCTGTACGGCGTCGGCCCGGACGACGTCGCCGCGTACTACGACTCGCAGCCGCTCGGACTGCAGGCGTCGTCCGGCGTCCTGGAGACCAGACGACTCGCGGACGACGTCGTCCTCGGGTACGTCGCCGTCGACTTCACCTTCACCGATCGGCCGGCCATCTCGGTCTACCTCAGCCTGATCGTCCGGCAGCACGGCGACTCCGGGCAGGTCTTGCACTACCAGGTTTCCCGGTTATAGTTGGTTTCACCAACATTGGTGAAACCAACGAAAGAGGAAATCATGAACGCGATTGCCGATCGGCTCGAGATTGCGGACCTGTTCGCGGAGCTGGCGCGGGTGCTGGACGAAGGGACGCCGGACGAGCTGCGCAACGTCTATGCGAAGGACGTCGTGGTGCAGTCGCCGCGCGGCGGCGAGATCCGCGGGATCGACGACGTCGTCGCCTTCGTCGCGGCCACGGACGACGCCAAGACCCAGCACCTGCACGGCAATGTCGTCGTCACCGTCGACGGGGACCGCGCGGAGGCGTCCGCCACCCAACTGGTGTTCTTCTTCCGCGAGGGCGAGGCGCCACACCACCGGGCCGGCGTGAACGCGAGGTACACCGCCGTGCGGACAGCCGATGGGTGGCGCTTCGACCGGGCGACCATCACCCCGGTCTGGCAGGAGGTCTGATACTTGACCGCATGACTGTGAAGGAACTGCGGCTGGTCGTGACGGCCGACGACTACGACGAGGCGGTGACGTTCTACCGGGACGTGCTCGGGCTGCCCGAGCGGGCGTCGTACTCGTCGGAGAACGGGCGGGTGGTGATCCTCGAGGTCGAGCGGGCCACGCTGGAGATCGCGGACCCGGGCCAGGCCGACTTCATCGACGAGGTCGAGGTCGGACGGCGGGTCGCCGGGAAGTACCGGGTCGCGCTCGAGGTGGACGACGCGGCCGCGACCACCCGGACGCTGGCCGACGCCGGCGCGACCGTGGTCGCGGAACCGACCCGGACGCCGTGGAACTCGCTCAACGCCCGGCTGGAGACGCCCGGCGGGATCCAGCTGACCCTGTTCACCGAGCTTGACTTCAAGTGAACTCGAAGTGTTGAGGTAGGCGTCATGTGGGACATCGACGAACTGGACCTGGACGCCTACCTCGACCGGATCGGGCACCCGCGGGTCGCGCCGACCGTGGACAGCCTGCACAGCCTGCACCGGGCGCACGTGCTGGCGATCCCGTTCGAGAACCTCGACGTGATCCTCGGCACGCACCCGGGGATCGGGCTCGGCGCGATCCAGGCGAAGCTGGTACGGCGGCAGCGTGGCGGCTACTGCTACGAGCACACGCTGCTGTTCGGCGCCGCCCTCGAACGGCTCGGATTCGAGGTGGAGCGCCGGGTCGCGCGGGTGCAGCCGCACAAGTCGGGTCCGCGGACCCACGCACTGCTCAAGGTCGGTGTCGACGGGCAGGAGTTCCTCGCCGACGTCGGGTTCGGCGCCGGCCAGCTCTACCCGACTCCTCTCAAGGACGGCGCGATCGTGGACCAGGGCGGCTGGGACCACCGCCTGACCGCCGACGGCGACGTGTGGACGTTGGCGAAGAAGACCCCGGACGGCTGGGTTCCGCAGCACGCGTCCAACGACGAGCCGGTCCGCCCGATCGACTACGAGGTCTACCACCACTACGTCTCGACCCACCCGAACTCACCGTTCACCGGCCGTCCGGTGGTGATGCGCGTCGCGGACGGCGTCACCCGGCGCCTGATCGGCGACGAGCTCACCACCGAGTACTCCGACGGTCTCGTCACCACCCGCGCCGTACCAGCCGCGGATCTTCCGGCTGTGTTGGCCGGCCTCGACGTCGTCCTCAGCGACGAAGAGATCGACCGTCTGAAGCTTCTCTAGGCGTCTCGGTCCGGAACGACTCCCCCAGCTCCGGACCCAGACCGAAGTAGTGCCGGAAGTTGTAGATCAGCGGCGACCACGCGCCCGGATCGACGTACGACGTCCCCGGTACGACGATCCGCTCGTCGGCGTGCACCCGCAACACCTCCGCCTGCACGACCAAGAAGTTGCCGTCAGCACCAATCTCCACCCGGACCGCGGCCGCCTCGAGCTGCACCGGGCACTCGGCCACCCGTGGCGGACCGACCACCTCGGACGCGATCGGGGTCAGTCCGGCCGCCTTGAACTTCTCCCGTTCGAAGCGAAAGCGGGCCCGCTTGTGGTCCGGCACCGGATCGCGACCGGTCAGCGGCGCGAGCCGCTCGACCGCCTCCCACTGCTCCGGCGACGGGAAGCTGATCACCAACTCCGGCCGGTCCTGGAGGTTGGCCGCGGTCTGACCGGCGGTGCCGAGACCGAGGACGACGATGTCGCCGAGCGCCCACGCGGACGACATCGGGGCGAGGTTGGCGGTGCCGTCGGCGTTTTCGGTGGAGAGCAGGGCGACCGGCGTACCGACGTACAGGATGGACGGTTCGATCGTCAGGTGCGTCATGGCTCCCGACGCTAGGCGGCGGTCGCTTCGGCGGGCGCCGAACAGTGCGGACGGCATGATGGACACATGACCACGCAGACGGAGGGGCAGGAGCTGGCCGCCTGGGCCAGGATGCTGGCCGATGCCACCCGGGCGACGGTCTGCCTGGCGCTGCTCGACGGGCGGGCGTGGACGGCAACCGAGTTGGCCCGGGTGGCGAACGTGTCCCGGCCGACGATCAGCGAACATCTCAACCTGCTCGTCGACGGCGGGCTGCTCACCGAGGTCCGGCAGGGGCGGCACCGCTATCTGAAACTGGCCGGTCCGGACACAGCCGAGTTGATCGAAGGGCTCGCGGCGCTGGCGCCGCACCGCACCGAAGTGCTGAGCAGCCTGTCCGCGGTGAGCAAGCGCGACGCGTTCGCACGGGCCCGAACCTGCTACGACCATCTCGCCGGCAAGCTGGGTGTCGCGCTGGCGGATGCGATGACCGAGCGCGGCCTGATCGACTGGTCGGAAGGCGTCGCGCTGACGCCGGAAGGCACGGCCTGGCTGGAAGATCTCGGCATCGTGGTCGAACGGCGGCGCGGCCGGCCCGCACTGCGGTCCTGCCTGGACGTGACAGAACGCAGGCCGCACCTGGCCGGCGCCGTCGGCGCCGCCTTGTGCGAACACGCTTTACAGCAAGGCTGGGTGAGCCACATTCCGGGCGGACGCGCGTTGAAGGTCACCGGCTCCGTCCGTGAGCTGGGCCTGCCGACCGGAGTGGTGCGCGAACTTCTGCCCACAGTCTGAGAATGCCGTGCGTGAACACGCTCCCAGGAGGCGCGTGACGCGGAAACCACCTAGCCTTCGGCCATGACTGAGTTCGAGCCCGGCACCGAACTGGTGTCCCGTCTGCCGCTGCCCAGCCATGTGATCGTCCTCGCGGACGGCCGGTGGCGTCCCGGCTGGCTGATCGGCCGTGAGCACGAGGCGACGGGATGGACCGGCCTGGTGCAGTACGAGGGTGACGACGGCAACGAGCGGACGGAGCGCCTCCCGGCGGACCGGATCGCCCTGCCGGAGTCGCACCGACCGAGCGAACAAGCGTCATAGCGTAGGGAGGGATAACGCACGAAGGCCCCCGGTGTTCACCGGGGCGACGACGATGACGCCTGCAAAGGTCAAGTCGCGGTTCGCCG
>NZ_JBSFBL010000111.1:0-13845 GCF_053592935.1 Kribbella sp. NPDC002412 | reverse complement strand
CATGCCGGTGGAGCGGTGACAGTCGTGGGCCTGACCTCCTGTCCTTCGGTCCTGGAGTAGGCCTACTGACTGTTGCTCTCTGCGTTGTCGTCGCCGTGGTTCACCGATGAGTCTGAGCTGCCGGCCGGTGTCGTCGCAGGCGTCTTCCGCGAGCGGAATCTCGAGCGGAACTTCGAGTCGTACTCCAGCTGCGTGTAGCCCGAGGAATGCACTCCGAGCGCGACGATTCCCATGGCCAGGAAGACGATGCCGGCAACTATCGAGATGTGCCAGAAGGCCGCCGCGACACCCACGAACGCCGAGCCTTGCGCAAGCGACTTCGCCACCTCGACGAGTCCCGACTTGCTCACCCGACGCCGAAACTCCTCCTGCCAGTTCAACATCAGCAGCGCGGCAAGCAACGGCAACGAGACCGCGAACGCCACCACACACACCATCGCCGACGGATCCAGCGACTCCACCGTCAGAAACGGCTGCACCACCACCAGCCCAGCCGCCCCCAACCCGCCATAGATCAGGTTGGACTGCCGAATCCACTCCCGCTGAGCAGCCGGCTCCTCCGCAGCCGCCCGAGCCTCTTCCCGAACCCGCGCAGCCTCCGCCTCCAAAGCCCGCCCCTCTGCCACAAAGTCCCTATCCTCGTCCACACCCACATCCTCCCCGACCCCACCGGTCACCGAGTTGCCCAGCGATCTAAGCCCAAAGGCGGCCGGAGGGCCAGCAAGGGTCGCTCGAGCCGCCGGCGGAGGGCATCACAACGACAGGGCGTAAAGAATGGCGACATGCCCCACGTGTGTTGAGCGGATCGGAGGAAGTTCTTGCTTCCCGAGCAGGCCATGAGCGGCGGCGACTGCTGATTGACAGTGCTGGCTTCGGATGTGTGTCGCGACATGGAACCGGACGTCAGGCGCGGTCTCGGATCGTCGATGGTTCGCCTGCCAGTTCGACAGCGGTTCCAGCGCCGTCAAAATGCGCATTTGTCCAGGGCAACCACCGGTGGAACCAAGCCGGCGTCCACCAGTTCGCCTCGCCCAGCAGCTTCATCAAGGCCGGTACGAGAACCAGTCGGACGACCGTTGCATCGACCAGGACCGCGGTGGCCAGGCCCAGGCCGAACATCTTGGCCGTCGGGTCGTCGGCAAGCGAGAAGCTGACGAAGACGGCGATCATGATCAGCGCTGCCGAGGTGATCACGCGGCCGGTGGTGGTGATGCCGTGGATGGTCGAGGCGGTGTTGTCACCGGTTCGGACGTACTCCTCGCGGATCCGGGTGAGGAGGAAGACCTCATAGTCCATCGAGAGCCCGAACACCACGGCGAACATGAACATCGGGATGAACGGAAGGATCGGAATGGTCGACTCCAGCCCGATCAGGTCCGCGGCCCAGCCCCACTGGAAGATCATCACCATGACGCCGAAGGACGCGCCGATGCTGAGCAGGTTCATCAGCGCGGCCTTGAGCGGTACGACGACCGACCGGAAGACCACGGTGAGAAGCGCGACGGACAACAGGATCACGGCGCCGATGAACCACGGCAGCCGATCGTTGACCTTCGCTCCCACATCCGCGAGGGTCGCCGTCTGACCGCCGACGTGAGCCTTCGCCGGACTGTCCCGCAGTACCGAGGGAAAGACCTCCGCGCGCAGTCGCTTGACGGTCGTCATCGTGGCGTCGTCCTGCGGTCCAGTCGTCGGTACGGCGATCAACGTCGCGACGCCGGCCGCGGTATTCACCGAAGGAGGTGCGACCGACGCAATGCCCCGATCGGCGCCGACGGCGTCGAACAGCGGCTGTACGACGCTCGCATCGCGCGAGATGTCGACGGCGATCACCAGCGGACCGTTGCTACCAGCACCGAATCCCGCGGCAACCAGGTCGTACGCCCGGCGCTCGGTGCGTTGCACGGGAAGTGCGCCGTCATCGGGCGTACCGACGCGGAGTGTGAGCACGGGGGCGGCCAGCGCCAGCAGCAGGACGGTGGCGCTGACGGCGTACGCGGCGGCGTGCTTGGACACATGCCCTGCCCACCGCTGCCAACCCGAACCAGGAGACGACCGCACCCGCCGTACCCGAAGGCGGTTGATCCAGTGCCCGGCCAGACCCAAGAACGCGGGCAGCAAGGTGATCGAAGCGAGCACCATGGTCGAGACGATCAGCGAGACCGCAATCCCACCCGCGGTCATGAACGGTACACCGGCCACCACCAGCCCGAGAATAGCGATCACCACCGTGCCACCGGCGAAGAGCACAGCCTGTCCAGCAGTGGCGACCGCACTCCCGACCGACTCCTCGACCGACATCCCACGGGCCAGGTACTCGCGGTGCCGCGTGACGATGATCAGCGCGTAGTCGATGCCCACGCCGAGCCCGATCATGCTCCCGAGCACAGGCGCCCAACTGGGCAGCTCGATGAGGTACGTGACCAGGGACAGCGAACTGACCGCGATCGCGAGCCCGAACACCGCCATCCCGATCGGTAGTCCCATCGCGATGATCGATCCGAACGCGAGCAGCAGGATCACCATCGCGGCGATCAACCCGACCGCCTCACCGAGACCGGCCTGGCCTTCCTCGAACGCGTAGAAGAGATCCCCACCCAACTCGATCCGCAACGGCGAGTCGACCGCCGTCAGGGTCTTGAGTTGCTCGAGGTCGCTCGGCTCCAGCTTCTCGAGCACCGGATACTGCAGCCGGATGAGCCCGACGCGACCGTCAGGCGAGATGACGGGATCGCCGGCCCTCAGCACGTTCGGCAACGTCGCGGCAGTCGACTGAATCCGCGTCAGAGCGGTCCGCAGATCAGGCGAGTTGAGCGTCGACGTCGAGTCGAGCGGAGTCACGACCACCTGCGCCGTCAGCCCGGCCTGATCCGCTCCCGCGGCCGACAACAGGTCGGTCGCGTACTGCGAGTCCACGCCGGGCGCTCCGAACGACTCCTCGAGTTTCTTGCCGAAGGCGCCGGATGCGGCAATCACGAGCGCTGCGACAACCAGCCACGCCCCGATCACCACCCAGGGGCGACGTGCGGCGTACGAGCCCAGTCTGTACAGATTCGACCTCATCATGGATCCCTTCGGCGAGAGTTGGGATCAGCGTGCGGCCGGACAGGCGGCCCCCACCTCGGGCGATGAGACGGACTTTCCTCGGCCGAACAGCCAGGTCGCGTCCCGTACTTTGAGCCGATCCGCTCGGCGGCTCGAGTCCCTACGCTGTGGTCATGGTGAGAAATGCCATCCGCTCGCTGCTGGCCGAGCCGCGAGCGCCCGAGCCACCCAGACGGGTGTGGCGCGACTGGGTGCTCGTCGGCGGCCTGCTCACGGCGGTCGTTCTCGAAGCCGTGTTCCGTGCCGACGTGGTCTGGAGGCCCGTTGCGCTGGTGTCCGCCGTGGCAACCGCGTGCGCTCTCCTGTGGCGCCGCACTCACCCGCTGGCCGTCGTGGCCTTCGTGTTCGGCGCCGTGATCGTGGCCGACGTCGTGGTCCTGATCGCCGGGGCCGGGATGTTCGGCCTGTACTCGATGATCTGTGTCATCCTGCTGCCGTACTCACTCGTCCGCTGGGGATCGGGCCGCGAGATCGCGATCGGGATGGTGTTCATCCTGACGGCACTGGTGCTCGGAAACGTCTCCGAATTCAACGGGTACGGCGAGGCCGTCGCCGGAGGCGTGTTCCTGCTGTTCCCCGCAACCCTTGGCGTCGCGGTCCGCTATTGGTGGACCGCCCGGCGCCGCGAGCTGGACCAGGTGCGACTCCGGGAGCGCGAGCAGCTGGCCCGGGAGTTGCACGACACAGTCGCTCATCACGTCTCGGCCATCGTCATCCGGGCTCAGGCCGGCCGAGCCGTCGCCGCCACTCGTCCGGACGCCGCGGTCGATGCGCTCGCCATCATCGAGGCGGAGGGCACGCGTACGCTGGCCGAGATGCGGGCGATGGTCGGCGTACTGCGTGATGACGGGACGGCGTCGCTCGTCCCACAGCCGGGAGTGGCCGACCTCGAGCGGCTCGCCCGTAGCGTCGGGGATCGGCCGCGGGTCGAGGTCGAGGTGTCGGGCGACCTCGACGACCTCGGACCAGCGGTCGGCGCAGCGATCTATCGCATCGCCCAGGAGTCGATCACGAACGCCGTACGGCATGCCCGGCAAGCAACTCGCATCGACGTCCGGCTGACGTCGTACGACGACTCCGTCCGGTTGACTGTCCGCGACAACGGGGAAGCGACCTCGAGGAACCCGGGAGGTTATGGCCTGGTGGGGATGACCGAGCGCGCGACGCTGCTCGGCGGCACGCTCGCCGCGGGTCCTGATCCGGACCGGGGCTGGTCTGTCGACGCGGTGCTGCCACGAACGGCGGGCGGCCGATGACGATCCGGGTACTCGTCGCCGACGACCAAGATCTCGTCCGGACCGGACTCGCGATGATCCTCGATGCCCAGCCCGGTATCGAGGTGGTCGGTCAGGCGGCCGATGGCTTGGAAGCAGTGGAGTTCGCCCGCCGGCTGCGACCCGACGTGTGTCTGCTCGACATCAGGATGCCCGGGCTGGACGGGATCGCGGCAACCCGCGAGCTAGCCGGAGCCGGCGTCGATGACCCATTGCCGATCGTGATGATCACCACCTTCGACCTCGACGAGTACGTGTACGGCGCTCTGAAGGCCGGCGCGCGTGGGTTCCTGCTGAAGGATGCCGGCCCTGACCTTCTGGTCCAGGCGATCCACGCCGCCGCCAACGGTGACGCACTGATCGCGCCGAAGATCACCGCACGGCTGCTCGCCGCGTTCTCCGAAGCACCGACCGGCCGCTCAGCAGTCCAACCGGTCGAGCCGCTGACCGCTCGCGAGGAACAGGTCCTGATCGCCGCGGCCACCGGCCGCACCAACGTCGAGATCG
This sequence comes from Kribbella sp. NPDC002412, assembly GCF_053592935.1. Classification (NCBI taxonomy): domain Bacteria; kingdom Bacillati; phylum Actinomycetota; class Actinomycetes; order Propionibacteriales; family Kribbellaceae; genus Kribbella; species Kribbella sp. NPDC002412. The sequence continues at coordinate 8,959 of NZ_JBSFBL010000111.1, read as the reverse complement.
CGGCTGAGCTGCACATCAGCCTCAGCACCGTGAAGACTCACCTGACCAGCGTGATGGGCAAGATAGGCGCCCGCAACCGCGTGGAAATCGCCATCTGGGCCTACGAAACCGGCCGCATCAAGCCCTAGCCCCTAGCCCGCAAACGCCGACGTAGCGTGCGTGGGAAAGAAAATCCCTCCCCGGCGTCGGAGAGGGTGGTGGTGGTCAGGGGCGGTCTCGAACCGCCGACCTTCCGCTTTTCAGTTCGACAGCGGCCCCAGGCCGCACGGCCATATAGCCGGGGCGCTGCTTCTGCCAGTCGAGACCGGATGGTCGTCGGTGCTGGCTGTTGCGGTACCGGCTGCGGTAATCACGAGGAGCGCCCTCGTCCCCGTCGATGCTCATTCGAGTCGGCCGGCCACGATGAGAGTGGATCATGCATGGCGTCTGCCGGAGAAGAAGAGCTGGCAACTACGCGACCTGTCCTGGCGGTGGCCTGGATGGGACAGCAGAGGTGCCTCCTCTGCTCGACCAATGCAAGCCCGATAATGGACACCTGCTGCACTTGCCCTGACGGCGGCGCCGCTACCTAGCCGCAGCCCGAGATTGGCACCATCGTGTTTGGCCACCGAACTCGCCTGATCGCGAACAACGGCTGGAGTACGAACCGGCCACGGTCCAGGAAACCGGTAGGCAGACGACGGTTCCATGGGGGATGCTGCGTGGGGACCATGGCGAGTTTGAAGGGCAATCATGGCTTCGACAGAAATCCACACCTTGAATGGGCGGGATTCGATCCGGCTCGACCTGGCTGCGACCGCCGTAGGGGCGACTCCGAGCGAGATGCGGCAGAGTATTGTCGCCGAGCACGAACGATTGGTGGGCTTGCTGCAGTCTGCCGGCATCAACTACCAAGATCTGCGCAGTGCCTTGGTGCCGCAGACGAACAGGTTCGAAGGCGTGTTCATCTTCGACACCTCGACGCTTGTTGATGAATGGTCGTACGTCCAACCAATCGCGCAGCGGATCATCCCCCTGCTCAATCCCGCCGGTCGACACAGCTTTCTGTGCGGCGATCTGCTGGGTCGAGGTGGAGAGCAATTTCTGGATGTCCTGCGTCAGGTGCGGACTGAGAGAATCCGTTCTTCGCTCGTTCACTCCAGTCAATTATTCGGCGTATATGTCAACAATCTGACCGCAGCGTCACTAAAAGCCTTGCGCGTCGGGCTGCTGGATTATCTACCATTCATCACCTACGTCCCAACCGACTACAGATCGCCGTTCAAGAGCTACTTTTCCGCTGTCCTGACACCGGACTTTGTGAAACTGGGTAAACGTGTCGTCGGCTACCATGATGGCGACGAGTATGAACTGTCGGACGATACGGCGTACCACTGGCCGTTAGCGGATCACGGATATACCTGTCGGGGCCTCCCGCTGCCCCTCTTCGAGTTGTTCCTTAGCTACAAGATTGAGCGCGAGGTCCTACCTGGGTTCGAAAGCGACGCGACGCATAGTCTGTCAGCGATTTCTGACCATCCGCGGGACCTTGAGGGTCTCGATGTTCACATTGATGCCGCCAAATATGAATACATCCGCAAGGCGCATGGTGATCCGCTCTTGAAGGCCGGACTTGACGCGCTTTCGGTGCCGCAGCTCCAGGACCTGGTCCATCAGAAGATCCGGCAAAACTACCTCTATGACCTCCGCTTCAACGACGAGTTCTCGATTGCTTCGTTTTCCCTAGTGATCGAGATACCCGGCTCGGAAGGTACTGATCCGAGAAGACTCAAGGTCGTCCTCAAATATGAGCCCGAACTATCTAGGCTTGCGGTCATCACTTTGATGTAGCAGACAGTTCAATTGAGATGTCGGGCGCGCAGTGGTTCGGTGGATCGACGTACCGGTCTTGGGTGTGATCCGAAAGACGTTGCTCGTCGGGCTACTCATTACATCCGCGCGCTGGGCTAGCTGACGCCTGGACAGCTGGGCTGGGGATCTGCCGTTGGGCTCCATGTCCGCCGGGCGGCGCTCGCGCAGCCAGGTCAGCGACATCAAGGCTGCTATGGCTGCAGGTGCTGGCAGCGTCGGATATGTCAACAAGCCGGGGAAGTCAGACGACCTTGCGACCGCCGGGGCCAACGCCGTTGTCGAGGACATGAACCTCCTAGCCGAGGCTGTTGCCAGAGCGGCATAGCCGCACCGTGCTGGGCGGGCTTGCCGTCGCACGCGCGGGGCATGTTTCCGGCGAGTCCGCTCGGCTGTGGGTTACTGTGCTCGGTCAATAGCGAGTCCGCTGGCGTGAGAACGCTGGCCGCTGCTACATCTAGGCTACGAACAGCGGAAGGCGCGAGGGGGAGCAGACGATGGCGCTTGTGAAGTCGGTGGCTGATTGGGTGCAGGTTGTCCTGAACGCGGGTGCGTTGGTCACCGGCGGGGTCGTCTGGAAGATGTACTTCGAGAACCTCAAGGCGACGGTGTCGACCAAGGATGCCCAGATATCCCTGGCGAACAAGCAGGTGGACTACTGGCGCGAGAAGGCCCAGGAGCTGGAAAAGCGCAGCCCTGAGGCGGTCGAGCGCGTCCTGGCCGAGCGGATCTCCATCCGCGAGAAGGAGATCGAGCGGCTGTCGAGCGATCGGGAGCACAGTACCCAGGAGCTGGGACGCGTCGAGGAGGAAGTACGCGTGCTGAACCAGACTCTGGAGCAGACCAAGGGCTTCCTCGCGGTCCTGAAGATGGAGGCGCCTGACGCCAACGACCCCAACTACGACGAATACATGGAGTACCTAAAGCAGCGGGCAGACCGGGTCGTGGAGGTCGAGGTCGACTACATGGGGGTGGTCAGCGTCGACAGCGGCCAACTGATGATCACGGACCCCTGCTACATCGACGGACAGTGGCAAGGCGAGCCGTACGACAACGTGCGCAAGTACCGCGACACCCAAACCGAAGCCGAAGTCGCGTGGTACCCAGGCGAGGTCAGGTACACCGAGCCCCTCGAGCCCTACGGCCAAACCGTCCCGGCTCTCGTGGAGGCCGGGCGACTCGTGGAACTGCCGCCACCTCCGCCACCGGAGAAGTTCCACTACTCGTACAACGGCGCGTGCGAGGCCACACAATCTAAAGACGGCTTCGGGGAACTGGTCTTTCCCGAAGGGCACCCCGGCGCTGGGGTCGCCTTCCAGAGCGGTTGGGGCGACGGGTACTACGAGGTTTACGGGGAGAAGCACAACGGCCGCATCATGCGCGTCTACATCAACTGTGGGGCCGACCCGATCCCGCTCTCGCAAGTTGCGCCTCACGCGAGCGAGCCGCCGGACTAACCGCGCCGCTGCACAGTTCGACCGCCTGGATGCTGCCCAGGTCAGACTTCGGACTGTGGTTTCGTCATCTGACAAGTTTCTCTACGTCTTCAAGTTTCTCTACGTCTTCAAGACGGGCCCCTCCAGGGCCCGAAAGCGCGCCGCCACTACAGGGCGGGACGCCTGCCTCCCGCTCCGCTCCGCTTCGCTGCGCTCCCGGCGCGTCCCTTGGCTTGGCGCGCACGTGCCAACAGGGTGCCGGGTCGAAGACAGCAGAACTCGCCATCAACGATCCGACACCCTGCCGGTGCACCACTCGCCGGAATGGCCGGCTACCGGCTCCCCGTCTGCTGGTGGGCTCCCGCATCGCCCCGCTAGCAATCATTGGAAGGGACGGTCCGGCACGGCACGCGTCAAGGGCGCCTGCGGCGTCCCTGCGGGATCTCCGGCCCCCGCCGTCTATTGGTTCTCCGCACCGTTAGATTCGCTAATCTAAGTGAATCTGGTTTCCAATCATAGCGATCCACGTCGTAACCACCTCTTCATCGGTCGACTTCAAGATCCTGACATGAGCAAGCCGGTTTCGAATCGGCACGAGTTGCTCTTGCAGCTTTCGCCAGAAGAGAGGGTCTTTTCCTAGATTAGAAAACTTTTCCGATCTCACAATGTCGAGCAACTCACCCAACGTCAACCACTCAAGCGGGTCGCGAAGTTCTGTGATCTTCGTGGCTGCAGTGCTCGAATCTAGCTGGGCACGCTTTAGTGCCTCGCTCGCAAGCCCACCGAGCACCGAAGCGCGCCATTGATCACCCCATTTGTCTAGAGCCGCTTTCCGCACAGCTAGGCGTATGGTGCGCTCCGCGTACCATAGGCCAGAGACGACAGCGTTGAGTTCGATCGGGGGTGTTGTTGACTTGCTTAACAGGTACGCCAGCTCTTCTTTCAGGACCTTCAGGTGTTCGGGGATGGTCAATTCCCATCCGCGATCGCTGACTGCAATTAGGCCGCAACACCTTAATGCTTCAAGATCTCTGTTATCCAGGAATCTGATGCCATTGACTGACTTTGGATCGATCTCAAATAAGGCGTGATCTAAGGCGGCGAGAGTTCCGTTCCCGAGCTCTTGCAGGATCTTGCGAAGGACGTTTGGGACATTGCCTGAGTCGCTACTAGAGATCGCTGGAATCCTCCACCCTCCCGACCAATTGGGATGCGGTCCTGGTGATTCGCTCTCGTTAAGAAGGGGCAGGGCCACTAGTGCGCAATCCTCCAACAGGGAGCTCCCGGGGATTGATCCGAAAGCGCAGCGAGGTGCGCGAGATACGAGGCAAACGGACTGTCCTGCCTCGACGCGAGCCAGGACCTCTTCGCGGAGTGCCCCCATCGTTGGATTCGTAGAACGAGGGTGAACTAGCTCTTCAAGACCCTCGATAGCGATTGCGGGCGAACTGGTCGGCGGGGATTCTGCTGCAATTGCTCCGGCCGCGGACACGTGCTCTAAGTGCAACTTCTCGAACATCTCCCCGCGGATGGGGTCAAACGCGGCGCCGATCTGCAGATAGACCAATCTGTGACGAGTCAGGCTCCGTGCTACAAGAGAGGCGCGCGCCGCTACAACGTCTTCAATATTAGCGATCGTCATAGCAGCTCAAGAATCGTCGCGGTCTCGTATCGATTGTCTACCACGTTGATCAATCCCAAATTGAGCAGATGTTGTAGTTCGGCCGGATATTCAAGCGCGAATTCTGGGAAAGACTCCGGTTCATCCATCAAGACCTCAAGCAGGAACGATTCTATCGTATAGTAACGCTTTACATGGCTGATCATTTCCGTTATGTTGCCCGCGATTGATCGTTTCCAGTCCTCAAGCGCATAGAGCACGTCTTTGCGCGCAATTCGGCGCTGGAAGACATCGACAGGAAGTGACTGAGTCACTGCTGATGCTAGATTCCGATATAAGAACGCGTGACCACCGGTAGCTTCGAAGAAGGACTCAAGGGCGGCCTCTTCGATATCGATTCCCATCCGAGCGCCAACTGAGGTGGCCAGTTCGTCGGCTTCAGCCCTGTCAAAAGGAGTTAGGAAATGCGATTTAGCCCATGAAAATAGTGGGTTCGGTCGTCCGAACAGTCTTCCGTTCTCGACTATGGCGCTAGTGAGGCCAGACAAGATGAAGGTAAAATTCCTGTTCTCCTGGACCAGGCTGCGAAGCGCTCCGAGAAATTGAGCGACGGAAGCCATGTCACCTTCATGAATATCAATGCGGTCGGATGGTGTCAGATACTCAATTTCATCCAGCATCAAGACGATGTCGATATTCAGCTTCTCTAGAGTGCGCAGGGTTCCTTGCATCATCCGACGAAAGTCTGATACGTCGGGTGACCCTCCGACGAGACGTGCGAGATCGCGGCTCCCAAGCTTGTATTCCCGAAGGCTCTCTGTAATGTCGGCCGCGAGGTCCTTTATCAGGCTGGGAATTGGATCGTCGGGAGGCGAAGGCAAGCTCTCCAGGTCGCGCAAGATTACAATGCGTTTGTTGTCTGCAATCTTCCTGGACAGCTCGGAGAGAACGCTAGTTTTGCCCGCCTTTCTTAGGCCAAAGAGACCGACCACTCTCTGGCTGGTTACGTCATCTCTCATGCTCTGGAGCAGTTGTCGACGCCCGTAGAATCGATCGCCTCGAACCGGTGTAGATTCATAAAACAGATCGCGCGCATAGATGAAATCTCTGAGGAGCGAGATTAGTGCAACGGGATCGCTCTCGTTGATCGAGGCGAGCGGGATCGCGAGAAGATTGCCGCCCTGGGACCAGTCATCTAGTTTTTGCTGTGCTCTGACGTCTGGTGACCAGAGAAAAATGATGTCCGGCGTGACATCTCGCTTCAATCCTCGAAGCGCGTTCTTAGCAGCTTCCAGTTCGCGGATCTGAAGGTCGTGGTATGGGCTATAGAAGAACATGACTTCGCGCGTCAGACCGAATGCCGCCTCGATTGCTCCGCTAAAGCGGACCAATGAGAGGCTGCATCGATTTACCCCATTCTGGGACACGCGTTGTGCGTGAACCATCTGGGAACCAAGCTCGGCGAGCATCTGGCGGTGCTCTTGAGCGACTGGGAATCGCTGTTCGAGATCTGCCAGGAATGCTCGCAGGTCATCGCTTGAAGGCGGTTTGATGGCGCCCGCCCGCCATCCGCTGCTGCTGCCGGCCAAGATTTCCCCCCACTGAGCCGATGTGTATGCGCAGGCTACAACGGACCTCGCTGTTGGCTCTAGTGGGGAGTTCCTCGGCGGACTACCTTGTGCTCCCCCCGCGACGCCGACGTGAACCGCTCATGCCGTCGCTCGCGCGTGGGCCGCGAGGATGTCGGCCGAGTGGACGAGCTGGCGGCGGCCGATGAACCGGCCGGTTACCAGGAGTCCGGCGCTGTGGGCCTCCTCGCCCGCGTGGCTGTACACCAGGTCGGTGACGACGTAGGGGACTACTCCCGCCTCGAAGGCGTCAACGGCCGTCTTGAGGACGCAGGACTCTGTGTCCAGGCCGATCACAACCATGTGCCGCCAGCCATGCTGGGAAACCAGCGCGGCACCCTCCTCTCCGAAGAGGGAATAGGTCGGCTTGTCGAGCACCGCCACAGCGCCTGCGGTCAGGTCCTTCAGCTCATCAACGATCTCGAATTCGGGCGAGTCTTTCTGGATTACGTCGTAGTTGAATAGCTGCTCAAATAACGAATCAGGCGTGTTGTACCAACGTGTCATGATGTAGGGCCGCCCGGTGGCCGCCCAATCGCGGATGAACTTCGACGCTAGTGGTATAACGTGAGCGGACGCCGGGGACACGAAGCCGTATTGCATATCGACCACGGCCAAGACGCTGTCATCGAGGTTGATCATTCGGCTTACCTTTCAACGTCCTTGAGGATTTCGACGGCAGCGTTCAGGTGTTGGTCGAGTTCGCTGGTCTTGAGGATTGTGGTTCTCATGGCCAGATGCTGTGTCGTTTCCTGTGGGCGCGTGTTCAGCATTCTGGATGTTACGCCGCGCACCCAGCGCCAATCGTATCCGTCTGGGATCTGCGGGTCACGCCCGGACTCGACCTGAGTGCGGATGTGGTGGCAATAGCACCAAAGGCTTTGCACCATGATCTCAAATTCGACAAGTGAACTCTGATTCAGTGCACGACGATCCGCAATTGGAAAGTATGTGACTGCGGACCAACTCGCGTAGGCGTATGAGATGCCGCTTGCTCCGAAATCGAGAATCCGGCTGTCGTTGTATCCGTCCCGGAGGAATGCTCGTTCTACCAACTCGGCGTGAGCGACCGACTGCAAGTCTTCGTCAAGGTTCAGCATGCTCTTCTGATTGCAGAGCAGTCGAAGTGCCGTCTGCAACTCCTCGCCGTGCCACGGAAGCGCTGTCACCCAAAAAGCGCTGAAAGCATACTCCGGTCCGCCGTGCCGTTGGTCGGTGAGCTTCCGGGTAGCTTCGTCGGTCCATTCCAGTTCCAGCGGATAAGAACCGTGCCGCCAGACCGCGACTTCGGCAATCGAACGCGGCGTGAGTTGTTCTTCGATATGGAACAGGAGGCAGCCCCACGGGAAGCCGTATAGGATGCATTCGCCGCGTGGATGATCGAGCTTGATCCGCCACGCCTCAGACCACTCGACCTGACACTTCTCCGCTCCAAGGTCGGTCCCAAGCTGTTCCACAATGTCCGGACCGACGTACGCCGGCATAAACTTGTTGCTGGTGATCGACAGCTCGTCACCGGGCGGCCCGCTGACGATTGTGGGGTCCCCGAAGAGGTCATACGGGGAGCATTCGTAGACGGCGCAGTAAAGCCGGATGTAGACCTCGTCCGTGACCTGACTCTGTCCGGTCTCGTGCCGGTAGATCGCCTTCTCCATCGCGCTGCGCGTGGGCATCGACAGGCCGAGCTGTTGGCCGACCCGCTCAAGTTCACGGGCGAGTCGGCCGCGCCCCCACTTTCGCGCCTCTCGGTACTGGATCAGGACGCCCCGGCGCGGGGCTGAGGCGGGAATCGAAGACTCGGACATTGGTCATGTCCTCCCATGTCCAAGGACACGGCGCATGTCCAACTGCGTCCAGTGATGTCGTCTACGCAGAGCGTGAATAGCTCGGCACGCTGATTGGCATGGAACGAATCCCACTGGCGTCAGCGCCCCTCGGGCGACGCGGCCGCCTCGGTTCGCGCCCTGGGCTTTGGCCCTCGAGGCGCTGGGGGGATGCCCTCGGCGCGTGCGAGCTTGCGGACGTAGGCCGTTGTGAACGGCGAGAGCTGCTCGACCTCGTTCGGCGTCACACCGGCACGCAGGGCAGCGAGGGATGCGGCTATGACGGCCTGCCGAGCGGCCTCGTGGGCGCTCTCGGTCTGCCGATACAGGCGGGTCGCTTCGGTCAGTTCGTCCCGTACGTCAGTCACTCCGACATGGTATCGGATCACACTTGCGAAACCCCTATAGCGCGCTGTACGGTAATTCGCATCAGAGATTCGAAAATGAGACTCGAAACTCAAGGTGACACCCCGGCGGGTGCAACCGCCGAGGCGTCCAGGTCGCACTAGTCGTCCTAAGAGGAGCGCAACCCATGAGCATCATCCACCTGTCGGCCGTCAGAGGCGAGGAGCCGTCCGCCGCTGAGCTGGTCGCGATCGAGCA
>NZ_JBSFBL010000110.1:0-14033 GCF_053592935.1 Kribbella sp. NPDC002412 | reverse complement strand
CTGCCTCCCATCGGTGACCATGCTCGTCGTCAGCGGCCTCCTGATCGTGCTCCTCCCGGGCGATGCACAGCCGCTGCTGCTGACCACCGGACAGGCCCGCGCCGGGCTTGTCGAGCCGGTCCTTCACCTCGGTCCAGAGGTTGGCGCCCTTCAGCGACCGCTCGACCACCTCGTTGAGCTTCTTGCGGTCCTTGACCCCGTTCAGCTTCAGCCCGGACGCGACGTTGTCGAAGATCGACATGGTCGGGAACGGGTTCGGCCGCTGGAACACCATGCCGACCACCCGGCGGACCGCCACCGGGTCGACCCCGGTCGCGTACAGGTCCTGCTGGTCCAGCATGACCTTGCCCTCGACCCGGGCGCCGGGGATCACCTCGTGCATCCGGTTCAGGGTCCGCAGGTAGGTGGACTTGCCGCAGCCGGACGGGCCGATGAACGCGGTGACCGAGCGGGGCTCGATCGTCATCGACACGTCCTCGACGGCCTTGAAATCGCCGTAGTAGACGTTGAGGCCACTGACCTCGATGCGCTTAGCCATATCGACTCAGAACCTCTCGTGACTATTTCGACTTGATGGTGCTGAACCGGGCGACCAGCCGGGCCAGCAGGTTGAGGGTCAGGACCAGGAGGATCAGCGTGAGCGCCGCCGCCCAGACCCGGTCCGCGGCCGGCTGCAGGGCCAGCTCGGTCCGGTCCTGGTTGATCATCGTCGGCAGCGCGCCCATGAACCCGTCGAACGGGTTCAGGTTGATGTTCTTGGAGTAGCCGACCAGGATCAGCAGCGGCGCGGTCTCGCCCATCACGCGGGCCAGGCCGAGCATCACACCGGTGACGATGCCGCCGAACGCGGTCGGCACGACCACCTTCAGGATCGTCTTCCACTTCGGCACCCCGAGCGCGTACGACGCCTCGCGCAGCTCGTCCGGCACCAGCTTCAGCATCTCCTCGGTGGAGCGCAGTACGACCGGAAGCATCAGCAGCACCAGCGACAGCGAGACGGCGAAGCCGACCCGGTTGAAGCCGAACACCGTGATCCAGACCGCGTAGACGAACAGCGCGGCCACGATCGACGGGACACCGGTGAGGATGTCGATCATGAAGCTGACCGCCCGGGCCATCTTGGTGCCCTTGCCGTACTCCACCAGGTAGATCGCGCCGAGGATGGCGATCGGGACCGCGATCAGGGCCGTGATCAGGCCCATGATCAGGGTGCCCATGATCGCGTGGTAGGCGCCGCCTCCCTCGCGCCGGACGGTGATACCGCGCTGTGACTCGCCCCACCAGCCGGCGTCGAACAGCAGGCTGTACCCCTTGCTGATGACGGTCCAGAGGATCCAGAGCAGCGGGATCAGCGCGAGGACGAACGCCAGCGTGATCAGGACCGTGGCCAGCGTGTTCCGGAAAGCCCGGGCACCCGACTTCCCGGTCAGGTCCAGCGCCTGCCCGTCGTACGCCGGCTTGTTCGCTGCGAGTGTGGTCATGCCACGGCTCCTTCCTTGGCGGCGGCTGCGCCCGCGCTGCGGTTGCGGCGCGAACGCTTCCCGCCCGGACCGCTGCGAGCGACGATGATCCGGGCCGCAGAGTTGACCAGGAACGTCACCACGAACAGCACCAGGCCGGCCGCGATGTAGGCACCGGTCTTCTCCGGCGAGTCGAACTCGGCGGCGTTGTTGGCGATCTTCGACGCGAACGTCTCGCCGCCGGCGAAGATCGACGAGTTCCAGGGGTCGTTGGCGTTCGGCACCGACAGGATGATCAGCACCGCGACGGTCTCACCGAGGGCTCGGCCCAGGCCGAGCATCGAGGCGCTCACCACACCGGACCGTCCGTACGGCAGCACGGACATCCTGATCATCTCCCACTTGGTCGCGCCGAGGGCGAGAGCGCCTTCACGGTGCGAGATCGGCGTCTGGGCGAAGATCTCCCGGCTGATCGCGGTGACGACCGGCAGGATCATGATGGCCAGCACCACCGACGCGGTGAACACGACGCCGACGTTGTCGCCCGGCGGCTTCTCGAACAGCGGGATCCAGCCGAGCGCGGAGGACAGCCCGTCGATCACCGGGCGCAGCACCGGCGCGAAGAACAGGATGCCCCACAGGCCGTAGATGATCGACGGCACGGCGGCCAGCAGGTCGACCGCGTGCGCGACCGGGGTAGCCAGCCGTTTCGGGGCGTAGTACGTGATGTACAGCGCAACGCCGACCGCGATCGGGACCGCGATCAGCATCGCGATGATCGAGCTGATCACGGTGGTGTAGAACAGCGCCGCGATCCCGAACCGGGGCTGCTCGCCGCCGGGCTCCCAGACCCGGGAGAACAGGAAGCTGCTCTGGTCGTCGAGCAGGGCCGGGATCGCCAGCGCCAGCAGGAAGATGCCGACGAACGCGACGATCGCGATCACCAGGCCGCCGGAGCCGTTGGCCAGGCCGGCGAACAACCGGTCGCCGAGGTGACCGACCGGGCCGAGCTCGAGCTTCGGCCCCTTGGTCTCCACCGCCGCGGCGGCGCTCTCGGCGGGTTGCTGTCCGGCGTGCTTCTCGGCCAGCCCTTCGAAGTGCGGGGTGGGTCCGGCCGGCTCGTGGACCAGGTCCTCGATCCGGGGGTCCTTCTCAGCGGCGGCCTCGCCGGCCGGCCGGTCGGGCGGTTCCGTGCCGTCTGGACTACTCATCGATGGTGCTCCAAGCGCCTGGTTCGTGGGCTCTGTGTGCTTCGGGTCCGACGAGGCGAAGCCCCGGCCGCCTCCGATGACTCGGACCGGCCGGGGCTCGCATCACTGCTGGTTCTTCGTCAGCTGATCGACTGGATCGCCGCGTCGACCTTGGTCCGGATCTCGTCCGGGAGCGGCGCGTAGTTCAGCTCGGTCAGCGAGGCCTGGCCCTCGGTGCTGGCGAAGTAGCTCAGGAAGCTCTTGACCAGCGCGGTCTTCTCGGCCGGCAGGCCCTTGCTGCAGGCGATCTCGTAGGTGACCAGGATGATCGGGTACGCGCCCGCCTCCTTGGTCGCGTAGTCCAGCGACATCGACAGGTCGTTGCCGGTGCCCTTGACCTTCGCGGCGGCCAGCGCCTTGCCGGCGGTCTCGGCGGTCAGCTCGACCGGGGTGCCGGAGCCGTTGTCGACCTGGGCGACGCCGAGCTTGTTGTCGACGGCGTACGACCACTCGACGTAGGTGATCGAGTTCTTGGTGCTCTTGACGCCCTCGGCGACACCCGCGGACTTCTCCTTGCCGGCGCCGGTGCCGGTCCACTTCTTGGCCGGCTTGCCGGTCCAGGCGCCACCGCCGGCGGCGGCCAGGTACTTGGTGAAGTTCTCGGTGGTGCCGGACTCGTCGGAGCGGAAGAACACCGAGATCGGGGCGGACGGCAGGGTGGCGCCCGCGTTCAGCTTGGCGATGGCCGGGTCGTTCCAGGTCTTGATGGAGCCCTGGAAGATCTTGGCGGCGGTCGCGCCGTCCAGGACCAGCTTGTCCAGGCCGTCGACGTTGTAGGCGATGGCGACCGGGCCGATCACCATCGGCAGGTTCAGCGCCGCGTTGTTCTGGCAGCGCTTGGCCGCGGCCGCGGCCTCGGAGTCGCCGTCGGCGGCCTCGGTCTTGAGCGCGGAGTCGGACCCGGCGAAGTCGACCTGGGCCGCGTTGAACTGCTTGATCCCCGCACCGGAACCGGTCGGGTTGTAGTTCACCGTGACGTCGGCGCACTTCTCGTTGTACTTGGCGATGACTTCCTCGATGGCGTTCTTCTGTGCCGAGGAGCCCTCTGCGTTCAGGGTGCCCTGCGGGCAGTCGGCGGTCGAGGCCGAACCCTCCGGGCTGGAGGAACCGGACGGCTCCGGGTCACTGCCACAAGCGCTCAGAGCGAGGACGCCGAGGGAAGCCACGGCGACGGTGCCGACGCGGAGCAGGCGATTGACGGACACGAGAGTGTTGCCCTTCTGCGGGAATCAGACTTCTTGAACTTCCACAGACGGTAGGGAGAGCAGGTGTCCGACCGGTCCGTCGTCGGTGAACGACCGGTGAACGGTTTCGATAGCGTCGGCGACGCTTGGCGTGCCGCCAGGCGGCCAACAGGTGAACTGAGTTAGGAGCCGTGACTCTCCGTCGATCCAAACGTCCGTTGGCTCACGTTTCGGTAACGCTCAGCGCTCTGTCAACGTGAACGCCTTGCTGCCCGTCAGCATCATGCCGGTGAAGTCGACCCGGCCGGAATCGGGCGGGTCAGCTGGAGAAGTCCTCCGGGGCGACGCCGTCGAGGAACTGGCGAAAGCGCTCGAGCTCGGCCTGCTCCTCCTCCGGAGTGGCGACGCCGGCTTCGCGCAGTACCTGTTCCGTGCAGCGGATCGGAGTGCCGAGGCGGACCGCGAGCGCGACCGAGTCACTCGGCCGGGCCGAGACCCGGGCGCCGTTGGCCAGCACGAGCTCGGCGTAGAACACGGCGTCGCGCAGCTCGACGATCTCGACCGCCTCGATGTGCACGCCGAACGCCTGGATCAGGTCGCGCATCAGGTCGTGGGTGAGCGGCCGCGACGGACGCAGGCCCTGCTCCTCGTAGGCGATCGCGGTCGCTTCGACCGAGCCGATCGAGATCGGCAGGTAGCGGTAGCCCTCGGTCTCGCGCAGCATCATCACCGGGGCCCGGTTGGGCGATTCCATCCGGATCCCGATCAGTGTCAGTTCTCGCATCATCGTCATGGTGCGCCCCGAACCTCTCCTCAGACCCGGGCCCGGTGGGGCGCCAGGTTCCTCGGTAGGAACATACCCGCCACCTCCAGTGGCATTCGGCCGCCCCGGCGGCTGTGCCTGGATCGTCACCGACCCGTGCTGCAGGTACGTTCTACGGAGCGCTGAACCGCTCGTAGATGAGACGTCCGTCACCCAGCCGGTGTGCGACCAAGAACGCCCCGGGCGAGAACTTGCCCACCCGTAACCCGAACTCGCGGGCCAGAGCCGGCAGGACCGGCCGGTGCGAGCACACCACCGTCACCTTGTCCTGCTTCCACGCCTTCTCGGCCAGCCCGCTGATCGCTTCAGGGTCAGCCTCGAACCCACGCTCGGAGATCTCCGGCCACAGGTGGATGTGCCTGTCGATCGAAGCGGCGTACGGCGTGACTGTCGCAACGCAGCGCTCCGCGTCGCTGCTGACCAGCCGGTTGGCCCCGAGCGCACCCAGTACGGCGGTCAGTCGCTCGGCCTGACCGGTCCCGTTGACGCTGAGCGGCCGGGACGTGTCCTTGCTTTCCCAGTCCTTCCGCCTGATGGCCTCGGCGTGCCGGAGCAGGACCAGCGTCGAGACGACAGGTACGACGCGACCGAGGCACTCGAGGATGTCCACGTCACGCGGGTAGCTCAGCTTGGTGCGCGCCTTGTCCACCGGCAGCCACGCGACCTCGTCGACCTCGCTGTTCGGCTCGAACTCTGCGTCGTCGAGCGGTGTGGCGGACCAGTAGTGCACGAGCTTCTGCGCGGTCCCGCCGTTCTTGCGGACCGTGTAGCGCTGCACGCCGAGCGGCGGGCCGAGCACCACCTGCAGTCCGGTCTCTTCCTCGATCTCACGGCGCGCACCGACCAGCACGTGCTCGTGCATGGTGAGTTTGCCCTTCGGCAGGGACCAGTCGTCGTACCGGGGCCGGTGCACGAGCAGCACCTGCCGGGTGCCGCGGCGCTCACGCCACACGACACCACCCGCGGCGATGACGGTCGCCGGGTTGCTCATGGAATCACCCTAGGTAATGGGGTCAGCGGTTCGGCGGCGGCCACGCGTGGCGATGAGTCTTTCCTGCAGATCGCGCAGCGGTTGGCCGTCCGGACCGGTGAGTCTGGCCTGCCAGGTGTCGTCGGGTTGCAGCCACCACGAGCCGGTGCTCTCGTCGACGGCGAGGTCGAACAACTCCCGGAGCTCGGCGACGTGGTCCTGCTCCTTCAGCTGGACCAGCACCTCGACCCGGCGGTCCAGGTTGCGGTGCATCAGGTCGGCCGAGCCGATCCACACCTCCGGCTCGCCGCCATTCTCGAAGGAGAACACCCGGCTGTGCTCGAGGAACCGGCCGAGGATGCTGCGCACCTGGATGTTCTCGGACAGCCCCGGGACTCCGGGACGGAGCGTGCAGATGCCGCGGATCCACAGCTCCACGGGCACGCCGGCCTGCGACGCGCGGTACAGCGCGTCGCACAGGGCCTCGTCGACCAGGCTGTT
Source organism: Kribbella sp. NPDC002412 (assembly GCF_053592935.1). NCBI lineage: Bacteria > Bacillati > Actinomycetota > Actinomycetes > Propionibacteriales > Kribbellaceae > Kribbella > Kribbella sp. NPDC002412. The sequence continues at coordinate 7,845 of NZ_JBSFBL010000110.1, read as the reverse complement.
CACCTTGATCCGGACCCGGGCCGGGCGGCCTGCCAGGTGGTGCTGGACCTCGCGGTCGATCCGCTCGACCAGCCCCCGCCGTACCGACTGTGGAGCGACCAGGATCCGCCGGTAGCCGGCGCTGCGGGCGAACCCGGACAGGTGGTTGAACAGGTGCGCGATGTCCTCGGTGACCACCTTGTCGCTGGTCAGCAGCCCGAGGTCCTCGTACAGCCGGGCGGTCTTCGGGTGGTAGTTGCCGGTGCCGATGTGGGCGTACCTGCGCAGGCCGTCCGGCTCGTCGCGGACCACCATCGACAACTTGCAGTGCGTCTTGAGCCCGATCACGCCGTACACGACGTGGCAGCCGGCGTGCTCCAGCTGGCGGGCCCACTTGATGTTCGCCTGCTCGTCGAACCGCGCCTGGATCTCCACCAGCACCAGCACCTGCTTGCCGGCCTCGGCGGCGTCGATCAGCGCGTCCACGATCGGGGAGTCACCGCTGGTCCGGTACAGCGTCTGCTTGATCGCGAGCACGTGCGGGTCGGCCGCGGCCTGCTCGATGAAGCGCTGGACGCTGGTCGAGAACGAGTCGTACGGGTGGTGCACCAGGACGTCGCGCTGCTTCAGCGCGTGGAACATGTCGGCCGGGTTGGAGGTCTCCACCTCGGCCAGGTGCGGGTGCGTGGACGGGACGAACGCCGGGTACTTCAGCTCGGCCCGGTCCAGGCCGGCGATCGCGAACAGGCCGCGCAGGTCCAGCGGGCCGGGCAGCTCGAACACCTCGGCCTCGGTGACGCCCAGCTCCGACAGCAGCAGCGCCCGCACCTGCGGGTCGATCGACTCCTCCACCTCGAGCCGGACCGGCGGCCCGAACCGGCGGCGCAGCAGCTCCTTCTCGAGCGCGGCCAGCAGGTTCTCGGCGTCGTCCTCCTCGACCTCCAGGTCCTCGTTGCGGGTGACCCGGAAGGTGTGGTGCTGGATGACCTCCATCCCCGGGAACAGCTGTCCCAGGTGGGTCGCGATGACGTCCTCGAGCGGCACGAACCGGCCCTCGGCCACCGGGATGAACCGCGGCAGCAGCGGCGGCACCTTCACCCGGGCGAAGTGCTCGCCGCCGGTGTCGGGGTTGCGGACCACGACGGCCAGGTTCAGCGACAGGCCGGAGATGTACGGGAACGGGTGCGAGGGGTCGACCGCCAGCGGGGTCAGCACCGGGAACACCCGGTCCCGGAAGAACCGGGTCATCTCCTCGCGCTCGGAGTGCTCCAGGTCGTCCCAGCGCAGGATGTCGATGCCCTGCTCGGTCAACGCCGGCTGGACCGTCTTCCGCCAGGTCTCGGCGTGCCGGTCCATCAGCTCGCGGCTGCTGCGCAGGCTGCGGTCGAGCACCTCGCGCGGCATCAGCCCGCTGGCCGCCTTCACCGCGACCCCGGCCGCGATCCGGCGCTTCAGGCCGGCCACCCGGACCATGAAGAACTCGTCCAGGTTGCTGGCGAAGATGGCCAGGAACTTCGCCCGCTCGAGCAGCGGGATCCGGTCGTTCTCGGCGAGCTCCAGGACGCGCTGGTTGAAGGCGAGCCAGCTCAGCTCCCGGTCCGAGAACCGGTCCGTGGGAAGGTCACCGGCCGCCGTGATGTCGTACGGCGGCTCGACGTCGTACTCCCGGTTGTGGGATGCCAGCAAGTCTCCAGCCACGTAGACCAGCATCCCATCCTTTGGTGAACTCCAGGTAGCCGCACCAGATGGTGGTTTATGTCGTCTGCCCGGCACTTGTTGCTAGCGTCACTCCTTGTGAACCCACGACTGGACTCGCTGCTCCGCGGCACGGTCAACGCCGTACAGACGAATGCCCTGACGCCGCTGTACGCGCTGCCCACGGCCGTCCGGCGCCGGCTGGCCGGTGCACCGGTCCAGATCGACGGCAACACCCTGGACGCGGAGCTGCAGCTGCTCCTGCGGGTGAAGGGACTGTTGCCGGACACCCCCAAATCCTCGGTGGCCAAGGCCCGCTCGCACCTGCGGACGCTGTGCCGGCTGGTCGCCGGCCACCCGCCCGAACTACAGCGCGTGACCGAGCTCACCGTCCGCGGCGCCGACGGCCAGCTCGGCGCCCGCCTGTACGTGCCGCGCGCCGCCGGTCGCGGCCTGCTCGTGTTCTTCCACGGCGGCGGCTGGGTGGTCGGCGACCTCGACACCCACGACTCGCTCTGCCGCTCGATCGCCGACGACGCCGGCATCCGGGTGCTGTCCGTCGACTACCGCCTCGCCCCGGAGGCCCCCGCGCCGACCGCGGCCGAAGACGCCATCGCCGCCTTCACCTGGGCCGTCGACCACGCTGAGGACCTCGGCGCCGACCCGGCCTTCGTGGCCGTCGGCGGCGACAGCGCCGGCGGCAACCTGGCCGCCGTCGTCGCCCAGCAGTGCGTATGGCGCGACCTCCCGCGGCCCGCCCTCCAGGTCCTGCTCTACCCCGCCCTCGACCTGGTCGGCCGCCGCCCCAGCCGGGACCTCTTCGGCGCAGGCGACTTCATCCTGACCGAGGAAGACATCATCTGGTACCGCGACCACTACACCCCCGACCCCTCGATCCGCCCCAACCCCCTGATCTCACCCCTGCTCGCCGAAGACCTCTCCGACCTTCCACCCGCCTACATCACCACCGCCGGCTTCGACCCCCTCCGAGACGAAGGCCACGAGTACGCCGAAGCCCTCCAAGCCGCCGGCGTCCAGGTAACCCACCACCCCCACCCCTCCCTGACCCACGGCCACTACAGCCTCCAATCCCTCCCCGGCACCACCCGCCAAGCCCACACCGCCCTAACCACCCACCTGAACCAAGCCCTCAACCTCTAACTCCCCGGCTCCACCAAAACCGGCACCGCCTCCCGAACGGTGAGTGGCGTCACCGGCCCGGTCACCGGAACCGTCCCCTCGACGTACTGCCAACCGGTCCCCGCAACGTTGAACCGCGCCGCGTAGTGCGTAGTCACGGACAGCCCCACCGCCCCGCGCTTCATGTACTTGTGCGTGATGTCTTTCGACGGATACGGCTTGCCAGGAGTCGTCGTACGGCGGACCGGCGACCCGTCCCCGAAGTTCCAGCTGTAACTCATCGGCGTCGCCTCAACCACCACCGGAAACCCGAGCAGCGTCACGGTGTTCGTCGTCACTTTGCTCGCGTCCGTGTAAACAATCGTGTCGAGATTCACCAGCGTCCGCCCCTTCGGCTGCACCTTCACCGACAACCTCGGAAACAACACAGCCTTCGACTCCGCCACAACCTGCTCCCAGGTCACGTCCTCCGGCCGCGGCACCACAACCTCCGGCGGCAACGTCCGCCGCGACATCTCCGGCTCATCCGGTTCAGGAGGAGTACATCTCGCCGGGCCTGGAAAGGTCCCATCAGGCATCTGCCGACCGCAGATACCGATGTTCATCTTGAACTGATCAGCGCTCGAAGTCGGCGGGTTGTCTCGGCGCGGTGGGTCACCGATGTGTCCTTGATGGCGTGTGTCCTGGGCAGACCCGTCACGAGGCTTGTTCCCGGACGAGGACGGCTTGCGATGAATCATGCGGTCCTCGGTGTTCACCCGGAGTCCTTCGCGGGTTGGAACGCCAGAAACCGGTGGAGGCGAGGGCTTGTTGGCCGACGTCAGAGGTGCGTCATGGATCGCGCCCGCCGGGCTTGGGGCGCACACCAGGGTCCCGATCAGCAGGGAAGCCGACAGGACGCGCGATACCGGTCGAGACGTCATTGGGGAACCAGTTCCATCTCATACATCACCCATGAGCCCTGCTGCGGAGACAAGGTGAATTCGCGCTTGTACGTCCGCACTGTGCTCGTCACGGGCTTCGCTGATGGCGAATCCTTCGACGTGTAGGCGCCGATCGTGACGGCCGCATAGCCGCCGAGGCGGCCGCTGTCTCCGCGAAAAAGATCCGGGACGTCGGTGACCCGTTCAACGTAATCACCGCTCAGGCCGCCGTTGGCCGCATTCACTCCCTGGACATAGTTCGCGTAGAGCTTGCATTGGCGACATCCGCTCTCGCTTGCCGACAGCAGAGGTTGGACGTCGCCCGTTGTCGACGCGTAATTCAGCAATCCGACGTAGTACTTCACAAACGCCTCTCCGGCCGAGAGCGTGAGGCCGACCGCGGCCGCCGGTCGCTGCGGAGGCGTCGCCTGAGGAGGCGACGACGGCACGGAGATCGTGGTCGAGGGTGAACCCGAGCTGGTCGGAGGATTTGTATTCGGGCGGCCGGCTTCTGGAGAGCCGGGGCTGCAGGCTGCGAGTGCTGTTGCGGTTGCAGCTGCGGCTAGCCAGGTGAAGAACGTCTTGTTGCGGTTAGTCACGAGTGTCTGCCCTCCGTAGTCGGGACGATCGTACGGTGGGTGGGGACCTGCTTGCGGGTGCTTGGTTGGGGGCTGTGGATAAGTGCGTGGCCAGGAGCCGCCCGGCTGGGGGGTTAGAGGCTCGGACGGCTCCTGGTGTGGATGGGACGGGGGTGGGTGGGGGTTATGACGCGAAGTGAGCGGGTGGATTCGTTGTGATGTCGTTCACAGGGGATTGGTGGGGGCGAACTGGACGTCCAGGGCGGCTGTGGTGAAGCCGAGGTTGGTGTAGAGGGCGCGGGCTGCGGTGTTGGTGCCGTCTACATAGAGGACGACGGTGTCTAGGCCGCGGTCCTCTTGGAGGTAGTGCAGGCCTTGGAGGGTTAGGGCCTTGCCTAGGCCGCGGCCCTGGTAGGCGGGGGAGACGCCGACGACGTACACCTCTCCTACTCCTTCCTCCACCTTCGTCCAGTGGTAGCCGGCCAGTGCGCCATTAGAAGAGTCCACGGCCAGGAAGAAGCCGGCTGCGTCGAACCACGGTTGCTGGAGTCGTTCGGCCAGGTCCTCGGCCGTCCAGTTGCCCTGCTCCGGGTGGTCCGCGAAGGCCTGGCTGTTCACCTCCAGCCACGCTGCCTCGTCCTGTCCGGGGACGAACGTCCGTACGGCGATCCCGTCCGCCCAGACCGGTTCGGGCAGGGAGGCTCTGGTACGGCGGAGGAAGTAGAGCTCCCGCGTGACTTCCAGACCGAGCCGCTGCGCGAGCGCGTCGCTGCCAGGCAGCCGTCCGTGTGCCCACACACGGAGACGTGATCCACCGTGGTCGATCAGCATGCGGAGAAGCGCCGTACCGATCCCTTGCCGTCGGAATGAGGGATTGACGACCAGTTCGGCCGAGCCGTCTGGTGACAGGGCGGCGTACCCGATCAGGTTTCGTGCGCTTTGCAGGCCGGAGACCTCGATCGTGCCGGTGTCGCCGTCGTACGCGAGGACGTGGAGGTCGCCCGGGTGCTCGCCGTCGAGGTGCAGGATGGTGCGCTCGGACAGCGGGTTCACCCCGTCGCTCTGTGCGGCCGCGCGGGCGAGATCCGTGACGGCCGAGGCAGTGGCCGAGGGCAACGGTGAGGGAACGGCTTCGAGGGTCACCGGAATACCGTAAAGGTCCGGGCCAGTTCATGCTCAGGTCCTTGGAAGGGCCGCGTCACGTCGGGTAATTTCTCGGCACCGCACACCAGCGGACCAAACCTACGACGGAGTAGACATGGCCTTCACAGGACGAGACAGGACGCGGTTGCGGGGACGGCGGGCGATCGGCCTGCTGGCCGCGGGGACGGCCGCGGTGCTCGGCTTGGCCACGGGGGGAACCGTGACCCAGGCAGCGACCACGACGGCGACGGCGAAACCCGAGCCGACGCACACCCAGATCCAGCTGCTCGCCATCAACGACTTCCACGGCAACCTGGCGCCGAACAGCCCGACCAGTTCGAGCGGCAACGTGAACGGCACGCCGGCGGGCGGCGCCGAGTACCTCGCGACGCACCTGAAGCAGATGCGCGCGGCCGCGGCGGCCAAGGGTCAGCAGTCCGTCACCGTCGCCGCGGGTGACCTGATCGGCGCCTCGCCGCTGTTGTCGGCCGCGTTCCACGACGAGCCGACGGTCGAGGCGCTGAGCGGGATGGGCCTGGAGATCGCCTCCGTCGGCAACCACGAATTCGACGAGGGCTGGCACGAGCTGCTCCGGATGCAGACCGGCGGCTGCCTGCCGGACGGCGACGGGCAGGACAACCAGAACTCCTGCCCCGACCCGCAGCGGCCCTTCACCGGCGCGAAGTTCAAGTACCTCGCGGCGAACGTGTTCTTCGAGAACACCGAGCAGACACTGTTCGCGCCGTACAAGATCAAGACCTTCAAGGACGGCCGCAAGGTCGGCTTCATCGGCATGACGCTGGAGAACACGCCGAACATCGTGACCAAGGCCGGTGTCGAGGGCCTGACCTTCACCGACGAGATCGAGACCGCCAACAAGCTGGTCCCGATCCTGAAGAAGAAGGGCGTGGAGTCGATCGTCGTGCTGCTGCACGAGGGCGGCTTCCCGGCCGACCCGCGCGCGTACAACAGCTGCCCGGGGATCTCCGGCCCGATCGTCGACATCAACGCCGGCCTGGACCCGGAGATCGACACGATCATCTCCGGCCACACCCACCAGGGCTACAACTGCACGCTGCAGGACAAGGCCGGCCAGCCGCGCCTCGTCACCAGCGCGTCCTCGTTCGGCAAGCTGGTCACCGAGGTGCGGCTGAGCATCGACAACAAGACCGGTGACGTCGACCGGGCGAACACGGTCGCCAACAACCAGATCGTCACCCAGGACGTGGCGAAGGACGCTCGCACGACCGCGCTGATCAGCAAGTACCAGACCCTGGTCGCGCCGATCGCGAACAAGGTCATCGGGCACCTGGCCGCCGGAAACACGTCGGTCTCGCGTACGGCGGACGAGTCGCTCGAATCGCCGCTGGGCAACCTGATCGCCGACGCCCAGCTCGCGGATCCGTCGGTGGTGACGGGCGGGAAGACGCCGGTGGTGGCGTTCATGAACCCGGGCGGTATCCGCGCCGACCTGGCGTCGAACGCCGGTGAGGTCACCTTCGGGCAGGCGTTCACCGTGCAGCCGTTCAACAACTTCCTGGTCTCGATGGACATGACCGGGACGCAGATCAAGGCGCTGCTCGAGCAGCAGTTCTCCGGGGTGAACGGTCCGGAGGCGCCCAAGTTCAAGGTGCTCCAGGTGGCCGGCATCACCTACACCTGGAACCCGGCCGCGGCCGCGGGCTCGAAGGTGGTGCCCGGGTCGATCAAGATCGCCGGGCAGCCGCTGGTGGACGGCACGACGTACCGGATCGTCACGAACAACTTCCTGTCCGACGGCGGCGACGGCTTCCCGGCCTTCACCACCGCGACGAACAAGTTCTTCGGCGGCCTGGACATCGACGCCTTCGCCAACTACCTGACCGCGCACGACCCCTACACCCCGGTCGCCACCGACCGGATCTCCATCGGCTCCTGAGCAGCTGACGAGGTGCCGGTGCGTCGTTCAGCGACGGCGTACCGGCACGCCGGCGGTGACCGCGATCAGGTAGGCCGCGTCGTCGCCGTGCCGCCGGAGCCTGCTGTCCGGCGGGTGCGTGAGCGGAGGCGATCGCTCAGAGGAAGAACTTGAGCAGGACGAAGGTCAGGGCGACGGCTGTGGACAAAGCCGCCTTGCCGGAGCCGATCCCGCGCTTGAGCGCTGCGCCGAACACGGCCACGGTCAACGGCACCAGCATCACCAGCAGCGTCACGCCGGCCGCGTGAACACCCACGTGCGACCGTGCGGTCAGCACCAGGCCGAGAATCATCGCGAACGTGAGCCCCAGCCAGGTCGTCAGCTGGATCGGCCCGTCCTCACTGCGATGCCCGCGATGCGATGCGCGGGCCGCACGGCGATGCGAAGTCGGAGCAACGTGCGCCATCGGTCACCTTCCGTGAAAGACCGA
>NZ_JBSFBL010000109.1:0-14630 GCF_053592935.1 Kribbella sp. NPDC002412 | reverse complement strand
CAACAAGAACGGCACGACGATCTACACCGACCAGTCGAAGCGCCCGGCCATCGCCCGCCTCCGTGGCGGTCGCCGCGGACGTCACCTCGAACCCGGCGAACCGCAACGTCGCCGACAGCAACTCGCGGACCGTCGCCTCGTCGTCGACCACGAGCAGCCGCGTCATCGCCATCTCGCCAGGATACGAAGTCGGGGCCAGGCCCCGGTCAGACATCCCGGCGCCGGAACACGACGAAGGCGGCGGCCAGTACGGCGGCGATCCCGAGGCACATCCCGCCCAGGTTCAGCCACGGATGCGGGAAGTCGGGATCCGGCACGGTCGCGAACACGGCCGTCGGCCCGAGCGTCGGCCAGAAGTCGAACAGACCCTTCATCCAGCCCGGGAACAAGCCGGCGATGGCCGGGATCAGGAAGACGATGCCGACCAGCGTGGCGAGCGCTCCGGCGGTGGCTCGCATGATCGTGCCGAGGCCGACCGCGAGCAGCGCGATCGCGGCCAGGTAGAGCCCGCCGCCGGCCACGGCGGACAGGACCCCGGGATCGCCGAGAGCGGCGTACGGCACGTCCTGACCGGCGAGCAGCGCCTGGCCCAGGAGGAAGGCTGCGAACATCAGCACCTGACCGGCGAGCAGGGCGACGGCCGTTGCCACGACGGTCTTGGCCGCCAGCAGCCGCGTCCTGCGCGGAGTGGCAGCGAGGGTCGTCTGCATCAGGCCGGTCGCGAACTCCGACGTGACGACCAGGATGCCCAGCACCCCGATGATCAGCTGGGCGACGATGAACGTCGTCAGGCTCATGCTGGTCGGATCCCAGGCCAGCCGCTCCTCGGCTGTCGCGTCCAGGTACTGCCGGCCGGCCGAGCTCATCGACAGGAACGTGATGCCGAGCCCGACCACGAACAGGCAGGCCAGCGTGTACCAGGTCGAGCGCAGGCTGCGGAGCTTGATCCACTCGGCGCGAAGCGCCTTCATGCCGCGGCTCCTTGGTACTCGACGCTGTCCTTGGTCAGTTCCATGAACGCGTCCTCCAGCGAAGCGCGCTGCGGCGTGAGCTCGCTGAGCGCGATGCCGTGGTAGGCGGCGAGCTTGCCGATCTCCTCGCCGCTCATGCCGGACACCACGAGCGATCCCTCCAGCCCGTCCCGTACGGCGGCGCCGGAAGTCGTCAGCAGTCGCGCGAAGGACCCCGGATCGGGTGTGCGGACGAGCACTGTGCCCTCGCCGTTGGCGTGCATGAGGTCAGCCATGCCCATGTCGGCAATCAGCCGGCCCCGGCCGATGACGACCAGGTGGTCGGCGGTCTGCGCCATCTCGCTCATCAGGTGGCTGGACACCAGCACCGCCCGGCCCTCGGCTGCCAGCGACCGCATGAAGTCCCGGATCCACCGGATGCCTTCCGGGTCGAGCCCGTTCACCGGCTCGTCGAAGATCAGCACCTGCGGGTCGCCGAGCAGCGTCGCCGCGATCCCGAGCCGTTGCCGCATCCCGAGCGAGAACCCGCCGGCCCGCTTCCCGGCCACGCCCTCGAGCCCGGTCCGGGCGAGTACCTCGTCGACCCGGCGGCGGGGGAGTCCGTTGCTTACGGCAAGCGCCAGCAAGTGGTTGTACGCCGTACGTCCGCCGTGGACCGCGCCCGCGTCGAGCAGCGCGCCCACCGCGGTCAACGGGACGGGGATGTCTCGGTAGCTGCGACCGCCGATGGTGACGGTGCCCCGGGTCGGGGCGGCCAGGCCGATGATCATCTTCATGGTCGTGGACTTGCCGGCGCCGTTCGGCCCGAGGAACCCGGTCACCTGCCCCGGGAGCACGGTGAACGACAGATCGTCCACCACGGTGTGGGAGCCGTACCGCTTGGTCAGTCCCTGCACGTCGATTGATGTCATGCCCGGAAGCCTGACCGACCGGTCTGGGCGCCTACCGAGAGCTTCTGTGAGAACTCTGTGAGTCCTGCGGTCGCGTGAATGCTTTTGTGCCGGGGTTCACAGGGAATCTACAGTGGCAGGTGGGCGGTGATGCGCATGCCGCCGGCGGGGGTGCGGGCGGCAGTGAGGGTGCCGCCGAGGGCGGTGGCGCGTTCGCGCATGCCGATGATGCCGTTGCCCTCCTTGGGCGGGCCGGCGAGAGACTGGCCGTCGTCGTCGACCTGGAGCACGAGCGCCTCGGCGCCGTACTGGATGCGGACGGTCGCGGAGTTCGCCTTCGCGTGCCGGACGATGTTGGTGAGCGACTCCTGGATGATGCGGAACGCCGCGCGGTCCAGCCCGGTCGGCAACGGCTGCGGGTCGCCGTGGACGATGGTGTGGACCTCCAGGCCGGCGCGAGACGTCCGGCTGACCAGGTGGTCGAGTCGCTCGAGCCCGGCGACCGGCTGTCGTGGCGCCGACTCGTCCGACTGCCGCAGGATGCCGACGATCGAGCGCAGCTCCACCAGAGCTTCCTTGCTGGCGTCCTTGATCGCGGCGAGCGCCGGACCGGCCTGCTCGGGCTGCCGGTCGACCAGGTGCAGCGCGGTCGACGCCTGCACGTTGATCAGCGAGATGTGGTGCGCGACCACGTCGTGCAGCTCCTGCGCGATCCGCAGCCGTTCCTCGCCGGCCTTCCGCAGCTCGGCCTCCCGCCGCGTCCGGTCTGCCGCGATCGCCCGCTCCCGCTGGGCCCGGAACAGCTCGGCGACGAACCCGAGTACGACGAAGCACGTGCCGACGAGGAGGACCTGGTAGATGCCGTCCTCGTTGATGCCGAGAATCAGCCGGCCGCCGACGTGGCCGACGTACAGCGAGACGAGGCCGACCCAGCCGGCCAGCCGGTGCCCGCGGCGGATCACCGAGAACACGGTGATCACGAACGCGAAGATCACCGGGCCGTACGGGTACTGCATCAGCATGTAGACCAGGGTCGAGCCGACCGTTGCCCACAGCACCAGGATCGGCCGGGTCCGCAGCCAGTACAGCGACACCGTCCCGATCAGCAGCAGGACCACCATGAACCAGTCGGCGTCCCGGCGCTCCGGCTGGCCGTTGGCCGCGGCGCCGAGCGAGCCGACCACCGCTATCACGCTGAGGACGGCGGGCAGCGCGATCCGCCGTACCCGGGCAGCCCAGGTCGGCGTGGTCATCGGCTCAGTCGTCGTCACACTACGAAACCGTAGAGGTCGGCCCGGTCGGTGTCATCGTCGCCACGGAGTATCCGGGCCTGCTCCGACCGGAGTAGTTCAGTACTTGACTTTGTAGATCTTCTCCTCGTAGGCCTTGCCGTAGTACTCCTCGAGCTCGGCCAGGTCCTCGTCCTGCCGCTCCAGCGCCTTCGCGATCCGCGGGCGGGCCGGCAGGGCGTCGGGGTTCCAGGTCTCCGGCTTCCACAGCTGCGAGCGCAGGAACGACTTCGAGCAGTGGTGGAAGACCTCCTCGATCTCCACCAGTAGCGCCAGCTGCGGACGGTTGCCGCGGACGATCATGTCGTCGAAGAACGGCGCCTCCCGGACGATCCGGGCCCGCCCGTTGATCCGCAGCGTGTCACCGCGCCCGGGGATGAAGTAGATCAGGCCGACGTGCGGGTTGCTGAGGATGTTGGTGAACCCGTCCACCCGGCGGTTGCCCGCACGCTCCGGAATGGCGATCGTGCTGTCGTCGAAGATCATGGTGAACCCGGCCGGGTCGCCCTTGGGGGAGACGTCGCAGCTGCCGTCCGCCGCCGAGGTGGCGACCAGGCAGAAGGGCGACGCGGCGAGCCACTGCCGGTCCAGCTCGTGCAGCGCCTTGCGGGTCTTGCCTGCGGCGGCTGCCAACGGGGTGGGGACGATCTCGCGCAGCTCGTCGTACGTCGTGATCTCTTCCAGTCCGGGGATCTCCATCAGGCGGCGTTCTCCTCTGCCAGCGACGGCGTGGCGTCCTCGTTGACGGCCCTCGTCCGTGCGGCCCATCGTACGGCGGGACCAGTTGCGCAACTGGTCCCCAGGAACAGCGCGCCCACAGCGATCCAGCCGATCGGACCCCACCCGAGAACGACCGTCGTGAGCATCGCCGGACCGAGCATCCGGGCGATCGCGGGACCGGTGCCGAAGAAGCCCTGGTACTGCCCCTGCTTGTCGGCCGGGGCCAGCCCGAAGCTGATCTCCCACGCGCCGGACGCCAGCTTCATCTCGCCGAGAGTCAGGAGTGCGGCACCGGCGACCAGTACGGCGGCCGCCGTCCAGGCGCTCATGTTCGCGGCGGAGATGGCGAACACCGCGCAGGCGGCCAGCATGGCGACACCGGCGTACCGGATGGACTTGGTCGCAGTGCGGAGGTCCCTGACGCTCTTGGCGGCCTTCACCTGGAAGAGCGTGACACCGAGCGTGTTGACGATCAGGAGTGACGCGACGACCCAGTCCGGTGCGTCGGTGCGAGTGACGATCCACAGCGGGACTACCAGGCTGAGCAGTGGCATGAAGAGCAGCATGATCGCGTTCAGCAGCGCGAGGACGGCGTACGGACGGTCGTGCAGTACGGCGAGGCGCGGCTCACCCTTGATTCGCATGCTGACGTTGACCTTGGGGACGCGGTGGATGAGGCGCGCGGCGATCAGGAAGCTGAGGGCGTCGAGGGCGAAGACGGTCAGGTACGCCGCTGCGGTGTCGTAGTGGAGCGCGATGCCGCCGAGCAGTGCGCCCACTGCGAGGCCGGCGTTGACCGTGGACTGCAGAAAGGCGCGGATGCGGGTGCGCTCGGCCGGCTGCACCAGTCCCGCCAGCAGTGCTTGGCGTGCGGCGCTCAGCCCGGTCTGGCTGCTGGCGTAGACGATCGCGGCGATCAGGAAGAGCGGGAAGCTCCGGACGACGAGGAAGGCCGCTACCGAGGCCGCTGTGGTCAGTGCGAGCACGACGGCGACGCCGCGAGCGCCTTTGCGGTCGGCGAGGTTGCCGAGCGGCACGCCCATCAGGAAGCCGACCAGCCAAGCCACCGTCAGCCCGAGCCCGACCTGAGCCGTCGAGAGCCCGACCACCCGGGTGAAGAACAACGCGGACGTGACGATGAACGCCCCGTCTCCCACCGAGTTCGCCAACTGCGCCATCGCCAGGTCACGCGCGACGCCGGCCGGCGGAAGCACCCGCCCGACACCCTTGCCGCCGCGAACGTCGCCGCCTCGCCTGCTGCGCTCCATCGTGATGCTCATCTCGGTCTCCCTCAGCTCGTTACACCTGAGCCTAGGAGCGCAGCGGCCCAGCGGGCAGATCCACTTTGCCGGTCGTCTGATGGGCCATTTTGGTCTGTGGATAACTGAAATCGGCGTCCGGGACGACGGCATCTTGTAGGCATGAGCTTCCAAGACCTGCCCCAGACCTGGACCGACCATCCACTCTCCGACCCCACCCGCGCCGCCGACGTCGTCGACCTCCTCGTCAGCCTCGGCGACCGCCACCGCGGCACTTTCACCGTGATTCTCTGCGACGAGAACACCCATTACCGAGCAGCCATCGCGGTCGACCTGCCCTCGGAGTTCGGTCCACCTCCCGCGGACCGCTCACCCCTGGCCGCCGGCGCCATGTGCACCTCAGCCCTGACCCCGATCATGCCGGCCGTCCGCACTGCCCCAGGCACGTCGTTGCTCCTGGCCCTGGGCCGCCCGGGGCCCGACACCTGGCCCGACCTGGACACCGAATGGGCCAACGCCGCCACCCACCTGTGCCGAACAACCGGCGTACCGCTCCTTGGCTTCTACATCGCCACCCCACGCCACATCTACCAACCCGGACTACCCGTCCCCACAGCCGCCTGACCTCACCACAAGTCCGCCGTCCAGTCGCAGCACGCCAGGCACCCGCGCCACCGCAGCCCGGCGGATCCGGGTTGCTGGGTGGTGGTAGCTAGCGGACGTTGTGGGGGCGGTACTGGATGCTGATGCGGGGACCCTTGTGGCCGGTGGCTTTGGGGATCGCGTGTTCCCAGGTGCGCTGGCAGGAGCCGCCCATGACGATGAGGTCGCCGTGCCCGAGGGGGTAGCGGACGGTGGAGCTGACCGGGCCGGCGGAGTTGCCGGGGCGGGGGCGGAGGGCGAGGACGCGCGGTTCGCCGACGGAGAGGATGGCGACCATGGTGTCCTCGTGGTTGCCGCGGCCGATCCGGTCGCCGTGCCAGGCGACGCTGTCCCGGCCGTCGCGGTAGAAGCACAACCCCGCCGTACGGAAGGACTCGCCGAGCTCCTCCGCGTAGTGCGCGCTGAGCCGGTCGCGGGCCTCGTCGAGGATCGGCAACGGGAGCTCCTCGTTCTCCCCGTAGAAGCAGAGCAACCGCGGTACGTCGACCACCCGGTCGTACATCTGCCGCCGCTCCGCCTGCCACGGCACGTCGCGCGCCAACCGCTCGTACACCTGGTCAGCACCGGTCAGCCACCGCGGCAGCACGTCGATCCACGCGCCGCGCCCCAGATCCGTCCGCTGGATCCCGTCGAGCGAACCCAGCGCAGGATCCTCGAACGCGTCCAGCAACGAGCCCTGCAGATCAGCACCCATACCCCCACCATACCCGAAACTCGAACACCTGTTCCCCTGACGTCGGCGGGCTGCCGGAGCTTGGATGTCATGTCGCAGGACATCGGTGACGGTTCTGCATCGGGACATCGGTGACACATTCGGGGATCTTGGTGGTGACACTTCGGTGAGTCGGCGGCGCGGGTGAAGGGCTGGCTCGGTCGACTGCGCCGGTGCCGAAGAACGAGTCTGTGATCCCCGTGTCCGTCTCGCGATCACGCAGTGGCCCCCTGATGCGACCCGTGGGGCGATGACGACCTTCTGTGCCGGGCACGGCATCTCGCGCAAGACGGTCTACGAGATCCGGCGGCGCAGCCTCACCGACAGGCCCGCGCCGGCATTGGAGCCGAGGTCGCGGCGGCCGTCAAGAAGCTGACCAGCGACGGCGTCTTCATGCTGGACAAGGTCCAGTACATGGTCGACGGGCGACGAGGCTTCCAGCAGGTCCTCGTCATCACCGCAGGCGACAAGATCACCGTCGCCGACCTGGAAGGCGATCCTCGTCGAGCACACCAGGCGCGCGCCCGGAGTGACCTACGTCGGCAACGGCCGCCCCTGCGGCGCCCTGGGGTGCGAAGTCAGGAAACTGTGATCAGCCCCGGGCCTGCCTCGATTGCGACGTCACCCGGATCCACATCGTGGCCCGCGTCGCAACGGATGCGGACTCCGACGGCTGCGCCGCAGGCGCGGTGGGTCGCACGCACGGACGGGCCCGCCTCGTCGGTCTCCCACTTCGAACCCCATTGAAGCAGGGCATAGACAACGGGCTGGAAGTCCATTCCCTTGGCGGTCAATTGGTATTCGTGCCGGGTCCGCTGACCGGGCTCCTGGTAGGGCACCCGCTCCAGCAACCCGGCGGCGGTCAGTTCCTTGAGCCGGGCTGCCGCCGCGGGCTCACCGATCCCGACTCGGCGGACAAAATCCTCGAATCGGCGGGTGCCGAAGATCGCCTCCCGCAGGACCAGGATCGCCGAACGAGTGCCGACGACGTCCATCGAGGCGGCGACCGAGCAGTTGGCCATCGACCAGGTCTCCCGGTGGCTGAGCAGATCTGTCATGTCACGAGTGTAGGGCTGACTTGCGTGAACAACAGTCTGGGCCGTAGTCTGCCAACTGACTTAGGTAAACAGAAGTCAGCCATGCGAGTAGTCGGCTACTGCGGCGTCGGAAAGACGGTCGCCTGGGTCGACGGTGTGAGCTGGTGCCGCGGATCGAAGGTGGGCGTGATGACAGACATTCTTGATACGCGAAGCGTGCCTGCCGCCGTTCGCGCCGAGGTGGTACGGGAGACGATTGCCAGCAAGAAGGTCCGGGTCGAGATCGATTTCCCGGCCGAGGCCGGGCCGGCGGCTGCCTACGGCGCCATCAGTCAGCTCGGGCAGCTGACGGTGTGTTCGGTCCGCTCGAACGCGCTCAGTGTGGAGCGGACACCGGCCCTGGCCCGGGACGAGCTTGCGCCGAGCGTCTTCCTCGGTCTCCAACGGGCCGGTACGAGCCTGGTCGTCCAGGGTGGCCGGGAAGCGGTCCTCGAACCACGCGAGCTGGTCATGTACGACTCGACCGCTCCGTACACTCTGGTCGATCCCGACGGCATCCGCCAGCACTTCTTCCGGATCCCCATCGCTACCCTGGGCCTGCCGCACGACGCGATCAGACAGATCTGCGCCACGACTCTCAGCCCCGGGCATCCGATCGCTGACCTGGTCGCCACCTATCTGTACCGGCTGGCAAGCCGCCCGGACATTTACACCCACCCGGCTGCTGACGCGGTGAGTCAGCCGAGTGTCGAACTGGTCCGTGCGCTCATCACCACCCACCTGGATGCCACCGCACTGGGGAAGGAACCATTGCACGCGACACTGCGGTTGCGGATCCTGGAGTACGTCCGCGCCCGTCTGAGCGACCCCGGACTGCACGCCGGCCAGATCGCCGCCGAGCACCACATCTCGGTGCGGCACCTCTACAACATCCTCGCCGCGGGCGGGATTTCGCTCGGTGACTGGATCCGCAATCAGCGGCTGGAGGGATGCCGCGAAGACCTCGCCCGGCCCGGTTTGCGATCGTTGACGATAGCAACGGTCGCCCGGCGTTGGGGATTCACCGATCCGTCCAGCTTCGGCCGCGTCTTCCGTGCTGCCTATGGGCTCTCGCCGCGCGAGTGGCGAAACCTGGCACACCGTGATCAGGTAGGTGCCACCGGTGTCTCGACCGTGATCTCGCCACCGTAGTAGTCGCTGAAACGTGCGCCGACCGCCGATGTCTGCACTGCGTGCGCGGTCTTCGGCAGGGTGCGCACGACGTGGTCTGCGACGCGCCGGCCGCACGCAGATCCACTTAGCGTCTTCACTGCCGGGCCGTCCGGCCCCGCATCACGGCCAGAGCACTGGAGATGGGGCACAGGCGATCAGCGGGATACCGGCTCGGAACAGATCGGGACCGCGCGCGTGCTGCTGTTCGCGCGCTGCTTCAGTTGACGATCCTCACGGACGTCGCTGGGGTGGGATCGCTCGCTAGGGCAGGTTGCGCCTTGGTGGCCGTCTGGCGCCACTGCCGTGGTGAGAGTCCGTACTCGGCGCGGAAGAGGCGCCCGAAGGTCGATGGGTCGCGAAATCCCCAGCGTTGGGCCACGGAGGCGATGCTGACGTGCTGAGACAGGCCACGGCCGAGCTCGTCTCGGCACGCCTCCAGGCGGCGGCTGCGGATCCACTCGCCGAGGGAGATGCCGCCGGCGGCGAGGACGTTGTACAGGTGGCGGCGGGAGATGTGGTGTTCGGCCGCGATTTGAGCGGCGTTGAGGGTCGGATCGCCCAGGTGCGCACGCACGTACTCCAGGATCCGCATCTGCAACGTGGCCTGCAGTGATTCCCTGGCCGTCGTTGAGGTGACGTCGAGATGCGTGCTGATCACTGCCCGGATGAGTTCCATGGAGGGCTGGCTTACCGTGTCGCCTCCGGCGTCGGCGAACGCGCTCGGCCGGCCGGCGAGGTGCCGGAAGTAGACCGCGGCCAAGTCTGCGACCGGATGTCCGGGACTCAGTCGCGTTGCCGTCACCTGCCGCACGACGTCCCGCGGCAGGGCCAGCTTCTCCAACGGCATGCGGAACTGGTGTTGTCGGTAACCCTCGGAGTCGACCAGTGTGTAGGGAGATGTCGAGCTGTACACCACCAGGTCCCCGGGGCGCACAACGGCCTCGCGGCCCTCTTGAATGACGAGGCTCGACCCGCTGACCTGCAGACCAAGCATCAGGCTGGGTGCCAGATCGTCGCGCGCCAGGCGCGGGGTCCGCTCGACTTTGGTGACGTTGGATCGGATGGAGGAGATCCGCAACGCACCAATGTCGGCGAGCATGCCTCGCACGACAGGGCCCGTTACGGGGAAGTCGAGCTCGACTGGAATGATCCTGGCGGCCACCGCGTGCATGGACTCGGCCCGCACGCCGGCCGCAATCGTGCTCGAGTCGACGATCTGGATCACGGGCCTGGTCCTTCGTAGTTCCCCTGCTCCCCGAGCGCAGGCTGAGCGTGCCGCGAGCCAGGCGCGACATGCGCTGTCGGCGTCGGCTCGCACAGACGATGCTACGCGGTCG
Organism: Kribbella sp. NPDC002412; assembly: GCF_053592935.1. NCBI lineage: Bacteria > Bacillati > Actinomycetota > Actinomycetes > Propionibacteriales > Kribbellaceae > Kribbella > Kribbella sp. NPDC002412. Next base: position 4,540 of record NZ_JBSFBL010000109.1, on the reverse strand, counting down.
CGGAGATCGGTCACCGGGAGCGCAGACCGCGCCGAGGCCGACCCTAGGTCGACCTGCCGAAGCTGCTGTCTAGCGATGGCCGCTACCTCAGCGGGATGGCAGTCGGTCGAGCTCTTGCCGCCGGCGGCCGGTCATCTCGGACGCCGCGAAGGTGGCGGTCGACCATCCGTGCACAGGTATCTGCACGGTGTGCAGGATAACGCGCGCAACGGCGCCAGCGGCTGCGTCGGACCCTAGCGTCGATTCCGACACCACGGACGGTGTCCTCGACGGGCGGCCCACACGCCACCTTCTGGACGCACGCCGAGCCGTTCACGCCGCGCTGCTGAAGCTCCTCTCCAAGCTCGGCGCCGCCGCTGAACCTCCCCCCGCCCGGCGAGCCCGCTGAGCGGATAACGAACCCCTGCAAAGGAAATGCCATGCGTTTACCGAAGAATTCACTGCCCGCGGCCGTCGCGGCTCTCACCGCCGGCGTGCTCGCGCTGGGCATCGGCGCCGCGACCAGCAGCAGCGCGCAAACCCTGCAGAACGACAAGCCGCTCAAACCGACGATCGTGCTCGTACACGGCGCGTGGGCCGACGGCTCGAGCTGGTCTGCCGTCACATCAAAGCTGCAGAGCGCCGGATACACCGTCGATGTCGTGGCCAACCCGCTGCGCGGCCTCGCCTCCGATGCGCTGTACCTGCGTGATCTGCTGGCCACCATCCCTGGCCCGGTCGTGCTCGTCGGGCACTCCTACGGCGGCATGGTGACCACCAGCGCTGCCACCGGCAACCCCAACGTCAAGGCCCTCGTCTACGTCGACGCCTTCATCCCCGACCAAGGCGACAGCGTCGGCGCGCTCGCCGCCGCACAGCCCGGCTCCGACCTGGACCCGAACAGCTCGATCACCGCGGTGCCGATCCACGACGCCAGCGGAAACGTCATCAACGCCGACGTCTACATCAAGCCAGATCAGTTCGCGGGCCTGTTCGCCGGTGGCATCCCGGCCAAGCAGGCCGCCGTCCTGGCCGCCACCCAGCGGCCACTGACCGCCAGCACGCTGGAAGAGGCCCTCGCCGGTGTTCCGGCGTGGAAGACCATCCCGTCCTGGGACCTCATCGGTACGGCGGACAAGGTGCTGCCACCGGCGGGGCAGGAAATCATGGCGCACCGCGCGGGCGCGCACATCACCGAGGTCGATGCTCCGCACCTGTCGATGATCTCCGACCCGGACGCGGTGACTGACGTGATCGTCGACGCCGCCCGTGCGACCAGCTGACCGACCAACCGCCAAGAACTGCACGGATCGACGACCGATGTCGCGCTCATAGCCAATGCGATCGGCAACGGACCCGACGGCCTGCTGGACCTCGTCGACTGGCGACGAGGCTTCCAGCAGGTCCTCGTCATCACCGCCGGCGACAAGATCACCGTCGCCGACCTGGAAGGCGAGATCCTCATCGAGCACACCAGGCCCGCGCCCGGAGTGACTTACGTCGGCAACGGCCGCCCCCGCGGCCCACGCCAAGACCCCTGAATCGTCACCCATGTCCTGACACGTCGAGTGTCACCGATGTCCTGATGCAGAACTGTCACCGATGTCCTGAGACATCACACTGCCGGAGCTTGGATACGGGTGGCGCGGTTCGTCCGTGAACTCTTGCCAAAGCACCACCGTCAGGCACTACGGTCTCGACCAGCGGTACCAAACCACGAGGGGAAGGGGGCACCCGTGCTGAGTCAGGTCGCGGAGGGTGTGCTGGTCCACCAGAGCGAGTTGCTCGCGAACAACACCGTTGTCGTCCAAGGCAAGGCCGGCGTGTTGCTCATCGACGCCGGGATCACGGGCGACGAGATGACGTGCCTTGCGAACGACCTGTCCGAGTTGGGCCAGCCCGTCGTGGCAGGCTTCTCCACGCATCCTGATTGGGATCACGTGCTCTGGCACGCCAAGCTCGGCGACGCGCCACGCTACGGCACCGCCCGCTGCGCGGCCTTCATTCAAGAGGTGCTGTCGAAGCCGGACTGGAAGGCCCGCGCCGCCGAGGGACTACCGCCGGAAATCGCCGACGACACACCGTTGGACCTGTACGGCCGCCTGACCGGTCTGCCTGCCGGAACCACCCACGTTCCTTGGGATGGCCCCTCTGTCCGGATTGTCGAGCATCCGGCCCATGCGCCGGGTCATGCGGCGCTGCTGATTGAGGACAGCCGGGTGCTCGCCGCCGGCGACATGCTTTCTGATGTCTTCGTTCCGATGCCCGACTTCTGGGGTGGCGCCGACCCGGTCGACGACTACCTCGCTGGGCTCCAGCTGCTCGAGGCCGTGGCGGACGACGCGGATGTCGTCGTCCCAGGTCACGGGTCCGTAGGCAGAGGTGAGGTCCGCGCACGGATCGAGCTGGACCGCGCCTACATGCACGCCCTGCGTGCCGGCGGAGTTTTCGACGACCCGCGGATCGGCCCATCGGCCAAGGAAGGCTGGGAATGGGTCAGCGACATCCACGAAGGGAACGTGCAGCAGCTCGCCAACAGACGCGAGCAGAACGGGACGCCCGGCTAGCCAGAGCTCGTTTGGCCTGCCGGATGGACGAGACTGCGGTACGGCGAACCACTGGCTGGAGGATGGATGTCGTACCTGCTGATCCGCAACGTCTCGGTCCTGATCGTCCCGGAGTACGGCGAGTGCCGGGTCGACGAGGCGCAGGACATCCACATCCACGACGACCGGATCACCGCCATCACCCCGACCGGTACACCGCCAGAGCTCTCCCCACCGAGCGCCGGGGAGACGGGCAGACCGGAGGCCGACCGCGACAGGCCGTGGCCGCCGGCCGGCAGCCGGGAGCGGGCTGAGGCGCCGGCCGACACTCGGGGGACGGCTGAGGCGCCGGCCGCCAGTTGGGGGAGGGCTGAGGCGCCGGAGGTGGTTGACGGGGCGGGGCTGGTGGCGGTGCCGGGGTTGGTCAACTCGCATACGCACAGTCCGATGGTGATGATGCGGGGAGCGGCCGAGGACCTGTCGATCGAGGACTGGTTCAACGAGCGGATCTGGCCGATGGAGGTGAACCTGACGGCCGAGCGGGTCCGGGTGGGTGCGCGTCTCGCGTGCGCTGAGATGTTGCTGGCCGGCGTGACCACGTTCGTCGACCACTACTTCCACACCGACCAGATCGCCGAAGCCGCGATCGAGTCCGGCATCCGCGCCGACCTCGCTCCCACGTACTTCTCCTCGACCGGCCCCGAAGCCATCGACGCCGCCATCGCCACCACCCGCGACCTCCGCAACCGCAGCCCCCGGATCACGGCCGGCCTCGGCCCGCACGCGACGTACACGGTCACCGACGACGACCTGCGCCGTACGGCGGACATCGCACGAGCCGAGGGCTTCCGCATCCACCTGCACGCCGCCGAGACCGACGACCAAACCAGGTCGTCGATCGACCGCCTGGGCGCCACCCCGATCCAGGTCCTCGAGCGAACCGGCGTACTCGACGCCGGCGCCCTCATCGCCCACGGCTGCGGCATCCGCGAAGCCGACCTCCCGATCCTCCAGCAGTACGGCGACCGCATCACAGTCGCCTGCTGTCCGAAGGTCTACCTCAAGCTCGCCATGGGCACGGTCACGCCGATCAAGGGCCTGCAGTCCGCCGGGGTGAAGGTCGGCATCGGCACCGACGGCGCCGCCGTCCACAACACCCTGGACGTCTGGGAGTCGCTGCGCATGGTCGCGTTGACCCAGAAGCAACGCGAGCAGGACGCCGAGTGGATGAACGTCTCCGACACCCTCCGCCTCGCCACCAGAGGCGGAGCCGCGGCGGCCGGTCTCGCGGACCAGATCGGCGTCCTGGAACCAGGCCGCCAAGCCGACTTGGCCCTGGTCGACCTCTCCGCACCGCACTGTCAGCCGGTCCACGACCCCAGAGCAGCCCTGGTCTACTCGGTGCGCTCATCGGACGTCGTCACCGTCCTGGTCGCCGGCCAGATCGTCGTCCGCGACCGCCGACTCACCACCATGAACCTCGACGAGGTCCTGGCTGACGCCAAAAACCTCGCCCACACCCTGGTCGACCTGACCAAGGGCGGCGCCGTCCAGCACTACGCACCCTGAAACAGCACAAACGCCCCGACCCAAGCGAGGGCCGGGGGCGTTCGAGCGGACTCAGCTGATGGTGAGGATCTTGTTCACCGTGTAGACCTGCGTGTGGTCCGCATCGCCCGGGAACCACACCCGGTAAGCGATCTGGCCGCGCACCGCCGGCTTGATCCCGAACGCATACTTACCCGACGAGCTGAGCTTCACCGCGGCGATCGACTTCCACACCTTGTTCCCGTACTGCTGCAAGTACACGTACTTCCCGGAGTGCGCCGGAGCCAGGTACCCGCTGAACGCGGTCGCCTGACCGAGCCGGATCGCCGCCGGCGACAACGTCGCCGAGATCGTCGGCGTCACCTGCACCGTGACGTCGGGGGTGCGAGTGCCCATCAGGTCGGCGTTCCCGGGGAAGGTCAGCATGTACACCGACGACACCACCGGCTTGTGCACAATCGACAACG
>NZ_JBSFBL010000108.1:0-14668 GCF_053592935.1 Kribbella sp. NPDC002412 | reverse complement strand
GTCGACGCTGCGACTCGCGCCGGGTGGCGAAGTGACGCTGAAGCCACCAGCGAACTGCTCGCTGACCACCGTGCGGGTCGACGACCTGCTCGCCGTCACCACGCTCTCCTCCTACAACGTCCCGACCTGGACCGGTGACCGATGATTGCTCTGAGCAACTTCAGCTTCGTGGCGATGACCTACAACCTGTGGGCCGACTTCCACCTGGACGACCGGCGGGACGCCCTGGCGGCCCTGTTCACGACCCGTCCGCCGGACCTCCTCGCCGTACAGGAACTGCGTCCGGCGACCCGCAAGCTGCTGGACGACGTACTGCCGGATCACGATCGGGTCGACGGCACGGCCGGGTGGGAGACACAGAGCAACCTGTGGTGGCGGCGCGACCTGTTCACCGCGATCGAGTCCGGCGCGGAGGACGTCGGCATCCTGTCCCCCGATGCCCGGCTCTTCTGGGTCCGGCTGCGGTCGGCCGACGGGCACGAGCTCGTCTTCAGTACGGCGCACCTGACCTGGCCCGGGCATCCGGACGAGCGGGCCGACCTCGGCAACCGCCGGGTCGGCCAGGCGCGGGCGATCGGGGAGACGCTGGAACGGCTGGCCGGCGACGACTCGTGCCTGTTCACGGTCGACATCAACGACATCGGCCCACCGCAGTGGGAGCTCGGCAACGCCGGGTTCCTGGACAGTTTCACCGCACTCGGCCGGCACTCCCCGGTGACCCACCCGGTGGTGCCGACGGTGGCGACCGGCCCGATCGGGACCCGGCTGTCGCCGCTCGCCTCGCCGCCGAAGGCGATCGACTGGATCTTCGCCCGCGGCCCGCTCGCCGCGCGGACCAGCGAGGTCGTCGACTTCTTCCACGACGGCCGCGCGCCCTCGGACCACTACCCGGTCGTCGCCACCTACACCTTCACCTGAGCCCCTGCACCGCGCAGTTAAGGAGAACCCCTGTGTTGAGGAAGCGAATCGTCGGGGCGCTGGCCGCCCTGACCACGGTGGCGGCCGGGCTGAGCGCCTGTTCGCCGGCGAGTGAACCGAGCAGTGGTGAGCAGGTCCTGCGGTACGCGCCGGCGATGTTCCCGGTGTCGCTCGACACCCACAAGTTCGCCGGTGAGGAGGCCGTGCAGACCGCGATCCAGCAGATCATGGAGCCGCTGGTCCGGGTCGACGAGGGCAAGATCGTCCCGGTGCTCGCCACCTCCTGGGAGAACCCGGACCCGACCACCTGGGTGTTCAAGCTGCGCTCCGGCGTGAAGTTCTCCGACGGTACGCCGTTCACCGCGAAGGACGTGGTGGCGTCGTACGAACGGCACAAGAAGCTCGACGGGCCGCTGGTCCCGCTCTACGCGACGGTGACGTCGTTCGCCGCGACCGACGACCAGACCGTGACGGTGAAGACGAGCAAGCCGCTCGGCACGCTGCTCAGCTCGCTGACCCTGTTGTTCATCGGGCCGGCGGACAAGGTCAACGCGGACGGGTTCTTCAGCAAGCCGATCGGGACCGGGCCGTTCCAGGTGACGTCGTTCCAGCCCGACGAGAAGCTCGAGCTGGCCGCCAACTCGTCGTACTGGGACGGAGCTCCGCAGCTGAGCAAGCTGGAGTTCGTGAACATCCCGGAGGTGGCCGGGCGAATCACGGCGCTGGAGAACGGCGAGGTCGACGTGCTGACCCAGATCCCGCCGGACCAGGTCGGGTCGGTCAAGGGCGGTGACGGGATCAGCTACTCGACGACGCCGAGCTGGACGTACTACTTCGACTGGTTCAACTCGAACCGCAAGCCGTTCAACGACAAGCGGGTGCGGCAGGCGATGTGGCACGCGCTCAACCTGGAAGGCACGATCAAGGACCTGTTCGGCGACCTGGCCACGGTGGCGCAGGCTCCGCTCGCGCAGGGCGTGATCGGTGCGCCGAAGCTGTCGCCGTACTCGTACGACCCGGCGAAGGCGAAGCAGTTGCTGACCGAGGCGGGTTACCCGAACGGATTCAGCACGTCGATGCAGTGGCCGCTGGAAGGCGGTCCGAACATCCGGGCGCTGGCGCAGGCGATGATCTCGGACTGGGCCAAGATCGGCGTCACCGTGAAGCCGCTGGAGAAGGAACGCGCCCAGTGGCTGGAGGACTTCGGCAAGCTCAACTGGGACATGAACCTGCAGACCAACGTCACCGGCACCGGCGACGCCGACTACACCCTCGCCCGCCTCTACGTCTGCGCCGCCAAACGCAACGGCTACTGCAACCCCGCCCTGGACAAACTCCTCCTCGACGCCCGCTCCTCCGTCAACCAGTCAGAGCGGCCCAAGCTGTACGAGGACGCCGCCCGGATCCTCTGGACCGACGCGGTCGGCATCTTCCCCGCCGACCTGGCCTCGAACTCCGCGGTCCGGTCCCGGGTCCGGGACTTCACGATGCCGCCGAGCGGCCGCCCCTTGTTCGCGAAGGTGACCGTCTCCGGAAGTTGAGGCGCGGACCGCAATCCCATCTCAACGCGGGCCGTCCGCGTGGGCACACGCTCACGCGGACGGCCCGCTGTCGATTGTGATGTCCCGGGGATCCGCCACCCCTTCCATCCAGATCGAACAGCTGCCGTCCGAGACCGCCAAGCACGAAGCTGGGTCACGGTTGAGCCCCGGGAAGTGGTGAGGGGTTGACGGCGGCCTGGGGGCGGTCTAGCGTCTGGGAAATCGATTTCTCATGCGGGGAAGGACGGTGGGATGGCGGACGGTGCCGGGCTGGTGCGGATGGCGGGCATCGGGAAGCGGTACGGCGGGGTGCAGGCCTGCCGGGAGGTCGACTTCACGCTGGGCGCGGGCGAGGTGCACGCGTTGCTCGGCGAGAACGGCGCCGGCAAGTCGACGTTGATGAAGATCCTGTCCGGCGACGTCACCGAGTACGACGGCACGATCGAGATCACCGGCGAGCCGGTGCACTTCGGCGGCCCCACCGACGCCCAGGCGGCCGGCATCGCGATGATTCACCAGGAGCTCGACCTGGTCCCCGGCCTGTCCGTCGCCGACAACATCTTCCTCGGCCGCGAGCTCCGCACCAAGCTCCGGACCGTCGACCGCAGACGGATGGACCGCGAGGCCCGCGCCCTCCTCGAGCGCAGCGGCGTCGAACTCGACCCGCACCGGCCGGTCGGCGAGCTCCGCGTCGGCGAGCAGCAACTCGTCACCATCGCGAAGGCGATCTCCCTCGACGCCCGCGTGCTGATCATGGACGAGCCCACCTCCGCCCTCACCACGTCCGAGGTCGAGCGCCTCTTCGACGTGATCCGCGAGCTTCGCCGCGGCGGGGTCGGCATCGTCTACATCTCGCACCGGATGGAGGAGATCGCCCAGGTCGCCGACCGCGCGACCGTCCTGCGCAACGGCCAGGTCGTGACCAGCTTCGACCCCCGCAAACTCAGTACGGCGGAAGTCGTCGAGGCGATGGTCGGCCGCCCGGTCCAGACCATGTTCACCACCCCCGACGCCGACACCGGCGACGAGCTACTCCGCGTCGACAACCTCGCCCTCGAGGCCCGCCGCCCGCGGCCCGGCCGCCGCGACCCCGAAGGCATCTCGCTGACCGTCCGGTCCGGCGAGATCGTCGGCCTGGCCGGACTGCTCGGCGCCGGCCGCACCGAACTCCTGGAGACCCTGTACGGCGTCGCGCCCGCCGGCACCCAGTCCGGCCGGATCCTCCTGCAGGGCAAGGAGATCCACCCCCGCAGTCCACGCCAAGCACTCGCCCACGGCATCGGCTTCGTCCCCGAGGACCGGCGCGTGTCCGGACTCGTCCTGTTCCATTCGATTCTCGCCAACACGGTCGTCTCGAGCCTCCCGTCGTACGGGCGGCTCGGTGTCATCGCCCGGCGGATGGAACGGGCCGCCTCGGTGCGGATGGCAGACCGGTTGCGGCTGAAGTTCGGCCGGTTGCAGGACGAGGTCGGCACGCTGTCCGGCGGCAACCAGCAGAAGGTCGTGTTCGGCCGGATGCTGCTGACCGAGCCACGGTTGCTGCTGCTGGACGAGCCGACCCGAGGCGTCGACGTCGGGGCGAAGGCCGAGATCTACCGGTTGCTCGGCGAGCTCGCCGGCCAGGGCCTCGGCGTACTGCTCGCATCGTCCGAGCTGCCGGAGCTGATCGGCGTCTGCGATCGGGTCGTCGTCCTGCGGGACGGCCGAGACGTCGCCTCGTTCAGTACGGCGGAATCCGGCGAAGGAGATCTGCTCGCCGCAGCGATGGGACAGGGCGCAGTGTTCGAAGAGGTCGGAGGAGCGCAGTGACCGACGTGCAGGACAAGCCGGCCGTGGCGATCGCCCGGGACAAGGGTGGTGTGGTCGCCACGCTGTTCCGGTTCCAGAGTGTGTTCGGGCTGCTCGCGGTGTTCGTCGCGGCGATCATCTTCTCGCCGCGCAAGGACGGCGAGATCCTGTTCATCAGCGCGGACAACCTGGCCAACGTGGTCCGGGCGGTGTCCGAGATCGGCATCATCGCGGTCGGGATGACGTTCGTGATCCTGATCGGCGGCATCGACCTCTCGGTCGGCGCCGTCCTCGGGCTGGCCGCGGTCGGGTCCGCCGTACTGATGGTCGAGAACGACTGGGGCTTCCTGCCGTCGGTCCTGCTCGTGCTCGCGATCGGCCTCGTCTTCGGCGCGCTCCAAGGCGCCGCGACCGCGATGATCGGGATCCAGTCGTTCATCGTCACGCTCGCCGGGTTGCAGATAGCGCGCGGCCTGGCCCGGATCTGGTCCGGCGGGCAGGGCGTCGCGATCGCGTACGGCGACGGGCCGCACGAGGCGCCGGAGTCGTTCGCGATCCTCGGCGAACGCACCTTCGGCGGGCTGGTCCCGATCCCGGTGCTGATCTTCGCGGTGGTCGCGGTCGCGGCCATCGTGTTCCTGCGGGTCAGCGCGTTCTCCCGGCACCTGTACGCCGTCGGCGGCAACGAGAAGGCCGCGCGGCTGTCCGGTGTGCCCGTGGTCCGGGTGAAGATCGCGGTCTTCGCCATCTGCGGCCTGCTCGCGTCGCTGGCCGGCGTGGTGCACGCCGTACAGCTGAACCAGGGCAGCCCGAACGACGGGATCGGCTACGAGCTCGACGCGATCGCAGCGGTGGTGATCGGCGGCACCGCCCTGTCCGGTGGCCGCGGCTCGGTCGCCGGGACCGTGGCCGGCGCGCTGCTGCTCGGCGTACTCAACAACATCCTTGCCCTGAACAACATCGACTCCAACATCCAGCTGCTGATCAAGGGACTCGTGATCGTTGCCGCCGCTGCGCTGCAGCGACTCCGTCCCGCCTCGTGAGGAAGGTTCCCGTCATGCGCTCTCTGCGAATTCCCCTCGCCGCCGCGGCCGTCGCCGCGCTGGTGCTCGCCGGCTGTGGGACGACCAACGAACGGACGGCGGACTCGCCGGGCGCCGGTGAGTCGAAGTCCTGCGAGGGCGCCGACGGCAAGTACACGATCGGGATGAGCCAGGCGAACGTCGCCGAGCCGTACCGGCAGCGGATGGACGACGACATCCGGGCCGCGGCCAAGGAGGTGCCGCAGTTCGACGTGAAGTTCGCCGACGCGGCCCAGGACAACGCCAAGCAGGTCGCCGACGTGGAGAACTACATCACCCAGCAGATCGACCTGCTGATCATCAGCCCGAACGAGGCGAAGCCGCTGACCGCGGTGGTGAAGAAGGCCTACGACAAGGGCATCCCGGTGATCGTGCTGGACCGCAAGGTCGAGGGTGACGCGTACACCGGGTTCATCGGCGGCGACAACGTGCAGATCGGGTCCGAGGCGGGCAAGTACGTCGCCGAGAAGCTGCTGCCGTCCGGCGGGAACGTCGTCGAGCTGAAGGGCCTGGCCGGGGCGACGCCGCAGGCCGAGCGGCACCAGGGCTTCGTGGACGCGATCAAGGCGAACCCGAAGATCAAGATCGTCGCCGACGCCAGTGGTGACTGGCTGCGGGAGAAGGGGCAGGCGCAGATGGACGCGCTGCTGAAGGCGAACCCGAAGATCGACGTGGTGTACGCGCACAACGACCCGATGGCCGAGGGCGCCTACCTGGCGGCGAAGGCGGTCGGCCGGGAGAAGGAGATGAAGTTCCTCGGCATCGACGCCCTCCCGATCCCGTCCGGCGGCATCAAGGCCGTCGAACAGGGCCGGCTGAGCGCCACCTTCACCTACCCCACCAACGGCAAGGAGGCCATCACCGCCGCCAAGAAGCTCCTGATCGACTGCGGCACCATCGAAAAGTCACAGATCCTCCCCACCCGCCTCATCGACGCCTCGAACGCCAAAGAGATCTACGCCGAGGAAAACCCAACCGGCTGACGTCGCGTGGGTGGTGGGCGGCCGACGAGCGCCGACGAACGCTGACGAGACAGCAACCCGTCCCGGTAATGGATTACCCGGTGTCCTGCCGTGCACTTTACGAACACAACCTTCGGGGTTTACCAGTGCCGTGAGAGGATCACCCGCGTGACTGCCTTGCCGAGTGTTTCGTACTCCATCACCGTTCGCCTCGAGGTGCCCGCGGGTGGCTCGACGGTGAGCAAGCTGACGACCGCGGTCGAGCAGGCCGGCGGTCTGGTCACCGCGCTCGACGTGACCGCGTCCGGCCACGAGCGGCTGCGGATCGACGTCACCTGCGCCGCGGCCGACACCGAGCACGCCGGCCGCCTGGTCGAGGCGATGCGCGCTGTCCCCGGTGTCGAGATCGGCCGGGTCTCGGACCGGACCTTCCTGATGCACCTCGGCGGCAAGATCTCGATGGAGGCCAAGCACCCGATCCGCAACCGTGACGACCTGTCGATGATCTACACGCCGGGTGTCGCGCGGGTCTGCCTGGCGATCGCGGCCAACCCCGACGACGCCCGCCGGCTGACCATCAAGCGCAACAGCGTAGCGGTCGTCACCGACGGCTCCGCCGTACTCGGACTGGGCAACATCGGCCCGAAGGCCGCGCTGCCGGTGATGGAGGGCAAGGCGGCGCTGTTCAAGCGGTTCGCCGGGATCGACGCCTGGCCGCTGTGCCTGGACACCCAGGACCCGGACGAGATCGTCCAGATCGTCAAGGCGATCGCGCCGGGGTTCGCCGGGATCAACCTGGAGGACATCTCCGCGCCGCGCTGCTTCGAGATCGAGGCGAAGCTGCGCGAGGAGCTCGAGATCCCGGTCTTCCACGACGACCAGCACGGTACGGCGGTCGTCGTGCTCGGCGCGCTCTACAACGCGCTGCGCGTGGTCGGCAAGGACATCAGCAACGTGCGCGTGGTGCTGTCCGGCGCGGGCGCGGCCGGTACGGCGATCCTGAAGCTGCTGCTCGCGGCCGGGGTGAAGGACACCTGCGTGGCCGACATCGGCGGCGTGATCCACACCGAGCGCGAAGGCCTGTCGCCGGAGCTGCGCTGGATCGCGGAGAACACCAACGCGGCGAAGTACAGCGGCGATCTGAAGGGCGCGCTGGCCGGCGCGGACGTGTTCATCGGGGTCTCGGCGCCGAACATCCTGACCGGCGCCGACATCGCCACCATGAACGACGACGCGATCGTGTTCGCGCTGGCCAACCCGGTGCCGGAGGTCGACCCGGCCGAGGCCGGTGAGCACGCGGCGGTGGTGGCCACCGGCCGGAGCGACTTCCCGAACCAGATCAACAACGTGCTGGTCTTCCCGGGCGTCTTCCGCGGTCTGCTGGACGCGCAGTCGTCGAAGGTGTCGATCGAGATGGAGCTGGCCGCCGCGAAGGCGCTGGCCGGCGTCGTCACCGAGGACGAGCTGAACGCCTCCTACATCGTGCCGAGCGTCTTCCACCCGGAGGTGCACACGATGGTGGCGCACGCGGTCCGGGACGCCGCGGGCGGCAGGGCTCCGGCGCACGAGCACTACCCGGACGACTCACCGGCGTGACGGTTTCGGTGGCGGGGGCGACCGGCTCGCGGATCAAGGTCTGGGCGTGGCGGATCGGTTTCGTCGCGGCCGTGGCGCTGCAGCTGTACGGCGTCTACGCGCCGCGGGAGGCGGGTCCGCACGTCGGGATCCCCGGAATCGACAAGGTCGCGCACCTGTTCCTGTTCGGGTCGGTCGCGTTCCTCGGGCTGATGGTGCGGATCCCGGCGCGCTGGTTGCTCGGAGCACTGGTCGCGAACGCGGTCGTCAGCGAGTTGGTGCAGTACTGGGTGCTGCCGCAGCGCGACGGCGACCCGTTCGACGTCCTCGCGGATCTTGCCGGAGTGGCAGTTGGCGCTTGGCTGGCCTTCCGTGTGCTCCGTCGTACGACATGATGGGTGCATGACGGCCTCGACCCTGACCGGTTCGCTGCTGGTGGCGACACCGCTGCTCGACGAGCCGCCCTTCCGCCGCTCGGTGATCCTGCTGCTGGACCACGACGACGACGGCGCTCTCGGGGTGGTGGTGAACCGCGCTGCCGACCTGGCCGTCGAACGCGTACTGCCGAACTGGTCGACCACGGTCAACGAGCCCGGTGTGCTGTTCATGGGCGGCCCGGTCGGCACGGACAGTGCCCTGGCGGTCGCAGAGGTGATCGAGTCGGCCGACCCGCCCGGGTGGCGGGAGTGCTTCGGCCGGATCGGGCTGATCGACCTCGACGTACCCCCGGCGCTGCTGGAGGGCGCGATCCAGCGGATGCGCATCTTCGCCGGGTACGCCGGCTGGTCCAGCGGCCAGCTCGAGGGCGAGATCACCGAGGGGGCCTGGTACGTCGTCGAGTCCGAGCCCGACGACGTGTTCAGCCTGCACCCGGACACGCTCTGGCGCCGGGTCCTCCGCCGCCAGAACGACCAGATGGCCTACCTGGCCACGTACCCGGACGACCCCACCCTGAACTGAGCCGGAGCTACTCGTCGCCGCCCTGGTCGTCGTCGCCCGGGTTGAGCGAGTCCCAGATCTCCTTGCACTCCGGGCAGACCGGGAACCGCTGCGGGTCCCGGCTGGGCACCCAGACCTTGCCGCACAGCGCGACCACGGGCGTGCCCATGACCATCGCCTCGGTCAGCTTGTCCTTCGGCACGTAGTGCGAGAACCGCTCGTGATCGCCGGGCTCCTGCAGCGACGGCTGCGTGCGCTCGTCGACGACCGTCTCGGCGCCGGGGGTCAACTGAGTACTCATGCCCACGAGTGTAGGCCGCCTCACCAGCCGACACGGAACTTTCTCCACAGACTGGCCGTACCCCGACATGCCGGTCAGCAGTTGTCCCCTGCGTCAGGTAACGTTCCTGCACGGCCGACAGTCGACTAACGGGGGAGTATGCCGTCCGTGGATTCGCACGCGCCCGCCACACCAGCCGTGCTTCCTCCGGCCTACCCGGACCGCGCCGCGTGGGGTACCGCGAGCAAACTGCGCGCCTGGCAGGCGGAGGCACTCAAGCTCTATCTCGACGGCAACCCGCGGGACTTCCTCGCGGTGGCGACACCGGGAGCCGGCAAGACCACGTTCGCGCTCACCGTGGCCGCCGAGCTGCTGCACCGGCGGCAGATCGAGCGGGTCACCGTGGTGACGCCGACCGAGCACCTCAAGGTCCAGTGGGCCGAGGCGGCCGACCGGGCCGGGATCGCGATCGACCCGGCGTTCGCCGGGCGGCGCGGGAAGACCAACAAGGACTTCCAGGGCGTCGCGGTCACCTACGCGGGTGTCGCGGTGAACCCGCTGGCCTTCCGGGTCCGGACCGAGCGGTTCAAGACGCTGGTGATCCTGGACGAGGTGCACCACGGCGGCGACGCGCTGAGCTGGGGTGACGGTGTGCGGGAGGCGTTCGAGCCCGCGACCCGGCGGCTCTGCCTGACCGGTACGCCGTTCCGCAGCGACGACAACCCGATCCCGTTCGTCACGTACGAGGAGGGTCCGGGCGGCGTCGCCCGCAGCAAGGCGGACTACACGTACGGCTACGGTCACGCTCTGCGCGACCACGTCGTACGCCCGGTGATCTTCATGTCGTACTCGGGTGAGATGCGCTGGCGGACCAAGGCCGGCGACGAGGTGGCGGCGCGGCTCGGCGAGCCGCTGACCAAGGACCTGACCGCGCAGGCGCTGCGTACGGCGCTCGACCCGGCCGGCGAGTGGATGCCGGCGGTGCTGGCGGCCGCGGACAAGCGGCTGACCGAGGTGCGGCGGCACATGCCGGACGCCGGCGCCTTGGTCATCTCCGGTGACCAGAACACGGCCCGGGCGTACGCGAAGACCCTGCGCGAGCTGACCGGCGAGGCGCCGACCGTCGTACTGTCCGACGAGAAGTCGGCCAGCAAGAAGATCGCGAAGTTCTCCGAGGGCGAGTCGCGGTGGATGGTCGCGGTCCGGATGGTCTCCGAGGGTGTCGACGTACCGCGGCTGGCGGTCGGGGTGTACGCGACGCCGACGTCGACGCCGCTGTTCTTCGCGCAGGCGGTCGGGCGGTTCGTGCGGGCCCGGAAGCGGGGTGAGACGGCGTCGGTGTTCGTGCCGTCGGTGACCCGGCTGCTGAGTTTCGCGGCCGAGATGGAGGTCGAGCGCGACCACGTCCTGGGCCGGAAGAACTCGAACGAGGACGGCGACATCTTCGCCCTCGAGGACGACCTGATCAAGCAGGCGAACCAGACCGAGGGCGCCAGCGACGAGCTGGAGGCGAAGTTCGAGGCGCTCGGGTCGGACGCGAGCTTCGACCGGGTCGTGTTCGACGGCGGTGACTACGGCACCGGCGGCGACATGGCGTCGGACGAGGAGCTCGACTTCCTCGGGCTGCCGGGGCTGCTGGAGCCGGACCAGGTGCGGGAGCTGCTGAAGAAGCGTCAGGCGAAGTCGATCGCCGCGCAGAAACGGTCCCAGCGGGGTTCCTCGGAGTCGGGCCGTGAGGATCCGACGCCGACCGAGCTGGCCACGCACGAGCAGATCGCGCTGCTCCGTCGCGAGTTGAACGGCCTGGTCGCTGCCTGGCACCACCGCACCGGCCAGCCGCACGGGGTGATCCACAACGACCTTCGCCGCAAGCTGGGCGGGCCCGCGGCCGCCCACGCCTCCTCGATCCAGCTCAAGGAGCGCATCGAGCTGATCCGCGACTGGGCTGCTCAGCGGCGCGCCTGACGTTCCTGCTCCACCCCGTCCCGGAGTTTCGGGGCGGGGTGTTTTGCGTGCGCGAGGTCTTGACGGGCTGCGGGCTGGACTGCAAGCTTCGGTTACCGCCCCGCAAGAAATTGGCAAGAGAGTGAAAATTTGCTGCTGAACTCTTGAGGGTGCGGCGTCCGCCCCCGCCCACCTGACGGAGGACACCTTCATGGAGTGGAAAAGATCTGCCGGCTGGCGACTGCTGGCCGGCCTACTCGTGGCTGCGCTGGTCGGCGCGGCTCTCGTCCTGGGATCGGCGACGGCAGCCGTTGCCGCGAATCTCGGCAAGACACTGTCGGCCTCCAGCTCGCTCGGGGCGTACCCGAGCGGCAACGCCGCCGACGGCAACCAGAACTCGTACTGGGAGAGCAGCAACAACGCGCTCCCGCAGTGGATCCAGGCCGACCTCGGCACAGTGCAGGACGTCAACCAGGTGACCCTGAAGCTCCCGGCGTCGTGGGGCGCCCGGACTCAGACCATCACCATCCAGGCCGGCACGAACGGCTCGTCGTTCAGCACGCTCGTCGGCAGTACGGCGTACTCCTTCAACCCAGCCGCGAACAACACGGTCACCATCGACTTCGCCACCACGTCGGCCCGCTACCTCCGGCTGGTCGTCACCGCGAACACCGGCTGGCCGGCCGCGCAACTGTCGGAGTTCGACCTGGCCGGGCCTGGTGGCGGGCCGGTCGAGCCGCCGACCGGTACCAACCTGGCCACCGGCAAGCCGATCGAGGCGTCGTCGTCGGTCTTCGAGTTCGTCGCCACGAACGCGAACGACACCAGTGTCAACACCTACTGGGAGTCCAACGGCTTGCCCGCGACGCTGACCGTCAAGCTGGGCGCCAACGCCGACCTCAGCTCGATCGTCGTGAAGCTGAACCCCGACCCGATCTGGGGACCGCGGACGCAGAGCATCCAGGTGCTCGGCCGTGAGCAGTCCGCCACCGCCTTCACCTCGCTCGTCGCCCGGACCGACTACCAGTTCAGCTCGTCCGGCAACCAGAACTCGATCACGATCCCGGTCAGCGGCCGGTACGCCGACGTACGCCTGCAGTTCTTCGGCAACACCGGCGCCCCCGGCGGCCAGGTCGCCGACTTCCAGGTCTTCGGTACGGCGGCGCCGAACCCGGACCTCGTGGTCACGAACGTCACCTGGAGCCCGGCCGACCCGACCGAGTCCACTCCGATCACCCTCTCGGCCACTGTCCGGAACTCCGGCGTCGCGGCCGCGCCCGCGAGCAGCGTGAACTTCCTGGTCGACGGCTCGGTCGCCGGCACTGCTTCCGTCGGCGCGCTCGTCGCCGGGGCCACCGCCACCGTCACGGCCAACGCCGGAACCCGGGCCCAAGGCAACCACACGGTCGCCGCGGTTTCCGACCCGGCGAACGCCGTCGTCGAGCAGAACGAAACCAACAACACCTTCCAGTCACCCACCCCGCTGACCGTCGGCCAGGCGCCCGGCCCGGACCTCCAGGTCACCGGGATCACCACCAACCCGGCCAACCCCGCCCCCGGATCCCAGGTCTCGTTCACGGTCGCGGTCAACAACCGCGGTACGGCGGCCTCCGGCGCCAGCGTCACCCGCCTCACCGTGGGCAGCACCACCCTGAACACGAACACGGCCTCGATCGCGGCCGGGGCGACCGGCAACGTCGCGATGACCGGCACCTGGACGGCGACCAACGGCGGCGCCACCGTGACCGGGATCGCCGACGCGACCGACACCGTCGCCGAGACCAACGAAACCAACAACACGCTGAGCCGGTCGATCGTGGTCGGACGCGGCGCCGCCGTGCCCTACACGTCGTACGAGGCGGAAGCGGCCGACCACAACGGCACGCTGCTCGTCTCGGACGCGAAGCGGACCTTCGGACACACCAACTTCGCCACCGAGTCGTCCGGCCGCCAGTCGGTCCGGCTGAACTCGACCGGGCAGTTCGTCGAGTTCACCTCGACGGTGCCGACCAACTCGATCGTGGTCCGCAACTCGATCCCCGACTCGGCCAACGGGCAGGGGCTCGAGGCGACCATCAGCCTGTACGTCGACGGTGTCTTCAAGCAGAAGCTGAACCTGTCGTCGCGGCACAGCTGGCTCTACGGCAACAGCGACGGACCGGAGTCGCTGACCAACACCCCGGGCGGTGACGCGCGCCGGCTCTTCGACGAGTCGCACGCGTTGCTCGGCACGTCGTACCCGGCCGGCACCAAGTTCAGGTTGCAGCGCGACTCCGGCGACAGCGCGTCGTTCTACATCATCGACATGATCGACCTGGAGCAGGTCGCTGCGCCGCTCACCCAACCGGCCGGCTGCACCTCGATCACGCAGTACGGCGCGGTGCCGAACGACGGGATCGACGACGCGGACGCGATCCAGCGGGCCGTCACCGACGACCAGAACGGCGTGATCGGCTGTGTCTGGATCCCGGCCGGCCAGTGGCGGCAGGAGAAGAAGATCCTCACCGACGACCCGCTCAACCGGGGTCAGTACAACCAGGTCGGGATCAGCAACACCACCATCCGCGGCGCGGGGATGTGGCACTCGCAGCTCTACTCGACCATCGAGCCGCAGAACGCCGGCGGGATCAACCACCCGCACGAGGGCAACTTCGGGTTCGACATCGACAAGAACGTGCAGCTGTCGGACCTCGCGATCTTCGGCTCCGGCCGGATCCGCGGCGGCGACGGGAACGCCGAGGGCGGCGTCGCCCTGAACGGCCGCTTCGGCACCGGGTCGAAGATCAGCAACGTCTGGATCGAGCACGCGAACGTCGGGGCCTGGGTCGGCCGCGACTACGACAACATCCCCGAGCTGTGGGGACCGGGCGACGGGCTGGAGTTCAGCGGGATGCGGATCCGCAACACCTACGCCGACGGCATCAACTTCGCCAACGGCACCCGCAACTCGAAGGTGTTCAACTCCTCCTTCCGGACCACCGGCGACGACGCACTGGCGGTGTGGGCGAGCAAGTACGTCAAGGACCAGTCGGTCGACATCGGCCACGACAACGCCTTCACCAACAACACAGTCCAGCTGCCGTGGCGTGCCAACGGCGTCGCGATCTACGGCGGGTACGGCAACAAGATCGAGAACAACCTGATCTACGACACGATGAACTACCCCGGCATCATGCTGGCGACCGACCACGACCCGCTGCCGTTCTCCGGTACGACGCTGATCGCCAACAACGCGCTGTACCGGTGTGGCGGGGTGTTCTGGGGCGAGGCGCAGGAGTTCGGTGCGATCACCCTGTTCCCGGCGAACCTGCCGATCACCGGGGTGACGATCCGCGACACCGAGATCCACGACTCGACGTACGACGGGATCCAGTTCAAGACCGGTGGTGGCGAGATGCCGAACGTCCAGCTCACCAACCTGCGGATCGACAAGTCGAACAACGGGTCCGGCATTCTCGCGATGGGTGGCGCCCGCGGCAGCGCCGTCCTGAGCAACGTCACCGTCACGAACTCCCGTGACGGCGACATCGTCAAGGAACCCGGCTCGACCTTCACCTTCACCGGGCAGTAGCCCCGCCCCGGTGTGCCCTGCCTGCCCAGCGCGCTGAGGAATCCGCCGGCGCCCCAGAGATCTTCGAC
>NZ_JBSFBL010000107.1:0-14805 GCF_053592935.1 Kribbella sp. NPDC002412 | reverse complement strand
GACCGGTTCGCCACCCACGTGTCGGAGACGCCCGAGCTGGTGCTGGACCGGATGGCACGCCTGCAGCAGGTGCTGCACCCGCAGGCCCTTCTGGTTGTCGTCGAGGAAGGCCTTGATCGCCATCTTCTTCGCCCGGTCGACGATGTTCTGGATCATCGCGCCCGAGTTGAAGTCCTTGAAGTACAGGACCTCCTTGTCGCCGTTGGCGTAGGTCACCTCGAGGAACCGGTTCTCGTCGGCCTCGGTGTACATCCGCTCCACGACGCGCTGGATCATCCCGTTCACGCACTCGCCCTTGTCGCCGCCGAACTCGCTCAGGTCGTCGGTGTGCAACGGCAGGGTGGTGGTCAGGTACTTCGAGAAGATGTCCCGGGCCGCCTCGGCGTCCGGGCGCTCGATCTTGATCTTCACGTCCAGCCGGCCCGGCCGCAGGATCGCCGGGTCGATCATGTCCTCACGGTTCGAGGCGCCGATGACCAGGACGTTCTCCAGGCCTTCGACACCGTCGATCTCACTGAGCAGCTGCGGGACGATGGTGTTCTCCACGTCGGAGGAGACACCGCTGCCGCGGGTGCGGAACAGCGAGTCCATCTCGTCGAAGAACACGATCACCGGCATGCCCTCGGAGGCCTTCTCGCGGGCCCGCTGGAAGACCAGCCGGATGTGCCGCTCGGTCTCGCCGACGTACTTGTTCAGCAGCTCCGGGCCCTTGATGTTGAGGAAGAACGACTTCTGCCCCTCCACCCCGGTCTTCTCGGCCACCTTCTTGGCCAGCGAGTTCGCCACCGCCTTGGCGATCAGCGTCTTGCCGCAGCCCGGCGGGCCGTACAGCAGCACGCCCTTCGGCGGCTTGAGCTCGTGCTCGAGGAACAGCTCCTTGTGCAGGTACGGCAGCTCGACCGCGTCCCGGATCTGCTCGATCTGGCCGGTCAAACCACCGATCTGGGTGTAGTCGATGTCCGGGACCTCTTCGAGGATCAGCTCCTCGACCTCGGACTTCGGGATCTTCTCGTAGACGTACCCGGACCGTGCCTCCAGCAGCAGCGAGTCGCCGGCCCGCAGGGGGATGTCGAGCAGCGGCGACGCGAGCCGCACCACCCGCTCCTCGTCGGCCTGCGCGATCACCAGCGCCCGCTCGCCGTCGGCGAGCAGCTCCTTCAGCATCACCACGTCGCCGACGACCTCGAAGTCGCAGGCCTCGACCACGTTCAGCGCCTCGTTCAGCATCAGTTCCTGGCCGAGCTTGAGCGCGTCCAGGTCAACCGAGGGGCTCGCCGCGACCCGGAGCTTACGGCCTCCGGTGAACACGTCCAGCGTGTCGTCGTCGTTGCGGCCCAGGAAGGTACCGAAACCGGACGGCGGTTGCGCCAGCCGGTCGACCTCCTCCTTCAGGGCGATGATCTTCTCTCGCGCCTCACGCAGGGTCTCGGCCAGCCGCTCGTTCTGAGCGGTGACACTCGCCAAGGAGGCCTGGGTTTCGGACAGCCTGCTCTCGAGCGACCGGCTGTCAGCCGGGTGCTCCAACAACCGACGCCGCAGCGCTGCGACCTCGGCTTCCAGGTACCGGACCTGGTTGCGCAGCTCTGCCGCGGTAGGACTCTCGTCTCCAGCCACGATCATCACCTCACCATGTGGGGCTCGACCCTATGGACCTTACCCAGAAAACCTCACCGAGCAAGCTGAATCCCATCACGTGTCGGTTGCGGATCAATCGGTTGCTCTCGGCATGTCTTCCGAGGTATCCGCACGACTTTCGGCGCGACCCTCGGCAGGAGTCTCGGCACGACGCGGTCCGGCGTAGTCGTCGCCGTACGCTCCGGGGGCCGGGCGGCGCTTCTTGCGGGGTGCCTGGACACCGTGCGCCATCCGGCGCGCGGTCACCAGGAACGCGGTGTGACCCTGCATCCGGTGCCCCGGCCGGACGGCCAGTCCCTCGACGTGCCAGTCCCGCACCAGTGACTCCCAGGCCCGCGGCTCGGTGAACTCGCCATGGGCCCTCAGCGTCTCCACAACGCGGCTCAGCTGCGTCGTGGTGGCCACATAGGCGCAGAACACCCCACCGGGCGACAGGGCCTCTGCGACGGCGTCCACGCACTCCCAGGGCGCCAGCATGTCCAGTACGACGCGGTCGACATCCTGCTCGTTCAGCTTCTCGACCAGATCGCCGACCTCGAGCCGCCAGGCCGGGTGCTCACCACCGAAGAACCCGGTCACGTTCTTGCGCGCGACCTCGGCGAAGTCCTCGCGGCGCTCGAACGAGATCACCTGCCCGTGGATCCCGACCGCGCGCAGCAACGCCGTGGTCAGCGCGCCGGAGCCGGCGCCGGCCTCGACCACCTTCGCTCCCGGGAAGATGTCGGCCATGGTCACGATCTGCGCCGTGTCCTTCGGGTAGATCACAGCGGCGCCGCGCGGCATGGAGACCGAGTAGTCGGCCATCAGCGGACGCAGGGCGAGGTACTCGACGCCGCCCTTCGACTTGATCACGACCGCGTCCGGACCGTCGATCAGGTCGTCGTGCGCGATCCCGCCCTTGGTGGTGTGGAAGATCTTCCCGCGCTCCAGGAACACCGAGTGCCGGCGTCCCTTGGAGTCCTGCAGGGTGATCCACTCGCCCGCCTGCAACGGTCCGTGGTGGACCCCGGAGAACGCCTGGTCAGGGAAGTCACGCAAGTCAGCCATAAGGCGCTCACCTTAACTTTCCGTCACCTGTGGGAGGTAACCCAGGTGACTCACCGGTTGCGGAAGGCGCGTTCCACGTCGGCGGTGGCGAGCACGCCGTACACGGTGCCCGCGGCGTCGAGGACCAGGTACTCCGAGGCCGGGTGCTCGCGCAGCGTCTTCAGGATCTCCTCGCCGGTGTCGTTGATGCCGATGATGTGGCCCGCGCCGATCCGGGTCGCGACCTCGCTGACGTTGGTCCACGGGCGCTGGTTCGGCGCCACGGCATTGACCGCCGACTCCGACACCAGCGCGTGCGGCTTGCCCTCGCCGTCGATCACCACGACCGCCCCGGCCTGCGCCTCGCCGGCCAGCCGGACCGCTTCCGAGATCGGGGTGCCGGAGTGTACGGCGATCGCGCGCCGGGCCAGCGTCCGGACCTGGAGGGCCGGCAACTTCCGCCGCAGCCGGGCCTGCATCAGCGCCGACGTCGACCCCATCCACAGGAAGAAGCCGACCAGCAGCGCGATCAGGAAGTCGATCATCGACGGCTGCCGGCCCCAGATCTCCTCGAGCAGGACGGGTGCCGCGAGCACCGCGATGGCCAGGATCCGGCCGGCCCAGGCGGCCACGATCGTGCCGGTGTGCATGTTGCCGGTGATCTTCCAGACCACCGCCCGCAGCACCCAGCCGCCGTCCAGCGGCAGGCCGGGCAGCAGGTTGGTGACGCCGACGATGAGGTTGGCGATCCCCAGCTCCCAGAGGGCGACGTACCCGACGCCCTCGTCGACCGCGCGGGAGCCCAGCCAGGCCAGCCCGCCGACCACCAGCGAGGCGATCGGGCCGACCACCGAGACGGCGAATTCCTCGAGTGGTGACTTCCGCTCGCCCTCGATGTGCGTGCCGGCCGCGAAGAAGCCGAGGTTGATCTCCGACACCCCGATGCCGAACCGCATCGCCATCAGCGCGTGCGCGAGCTCGTGCACCAGGATCGACAGCGTGAACGCGACCACGAACGCGAACGCGGCCAGGTAGCGCCAGTTGCCCAGGTCGGGGAACTGCTGCCCGATGATGGCGGCGAACCCGACCGCCAGCAGCATCGCCACCGGCAGCCAGGTGAACCGCATGGTCAGCCGGATCCCGCGGACACGACCGAGTACCCAGGTACCGGGCGGCGGCGGGCCGGCCGGCTGGGCGGGGCTCTGAGGATCACGCGCTTCTGGCATCGACCCAACGCTACTTGCCCAGTGGTAACTCCGTGCTACCTACCCGCCGTATTTGCTACCTGCCCCAGCCCACCGCCCCGGTCACACGCCGACGTCGAGCTTGGCGACGTACCCGCTGCTCACGTCGCCGGTGACCGTCGCGAGCTGGTGTACGCCGTCGTCGTCGCCGAACACGTTGTCGTCCTCGAGGGAGGTCTGCTGCATGTTCTGGGCGCTGCCGTCGTACCCGTCGGTCGCGTAGACGGCGTCGCAGACGTCCTTCGGGAAGGCGAGCTGGGAGGTGGCGCTGATCTTGCCGGCCGCGGTGGCCTCGGACAGGCTCGAGTAGACCTCGAAGTGGATGTGCGGCCAGCGGCCCATGTACGCGGCCGGGAAGATCGAGGTGAAGGTGACCTTGCCGTTCGCATCGGCGGCCTGGACGCCGCGCAGGTAGTTCTCGTTGGTGACGCCGTCGGAGTAGAGCGAGTAGCGGCCTTCCGCGTCGCAGTGCCACAGGTACACGGCAGCACCCGCCAGCGGTGTGTCCCTGTCCGCGTCGAGGATGGTCAGCTCGACGGTCAGCGGCACGCCGGTGGCGACCCCGGACGCGGAGCCGAACGACTTGGTGATGTCCTTGCGGACGATGCCGGACTCGGTCAGCACGTTCGGGCCGTTGGACCCGTCGCCCGGGTACGGGCCGGCCGTCTCCTGCGGGATCTCGTCCACCTCGGTCGTGCCGGTCGTCGCGCTGGAAGTCGGGCTGGAAGTCGGGCTGCTGGTGGCGCTCGGGGTGCTCGACGTGGTCGTCGTACCGCTCGTCGTCGCATCAGTGGCTGAGTCGGTGGCGTTGTCGGGCGCGCAGCCGGCAACTGCGGCGAGACCGGCGCCGGCGAAGAGGCCGAGGAAGCGGCGGCGGTGCAGGGTTCCCAGGTCGTACTCCAGACCCAGGTCGTGTTCGCGAGGTGGTTTCGGTGGTGGCGTCATGGGACCAGCCTGGCAAGCGGACCCGATGGTTTGCCGAAAGCCTGCTGGGGGTTTGCTCGGAACGGATTTCCACAGCCGGGGCGGTGCGCACGCGAAGTGTCGGTGCTCTCGCCTAGGGTTTTGGCATGAGCGTCGCAGTCGAAGCTGATCCGCATGTGCATCCGCGCGGGGCGTTGTCGCCGTCCCGTGCCGCGGACTTCATGAGCTGCCCGCTCAAGTACCGGTTCCGCGTGATCGACCGGCTGCCGGAGAAGCCGTCGGCCGCCGCGGTCCGGGGCACTGTGGTGCACGGCGTGCTGGAGCGTTTGTTCGATCTGCCGCGCGGTCAGCGCACGTTGGAGCACGCGGCGGAGATGCTGGAGCCGCAGTGGCAGCAGGTCCTGGCGGCGGAGCCCGAGGTGGCCGAGCTGTTCGCCGAGGATGCGTCCGGCGAGGAGCTGGCCAAGTGGCTCGCCGAGGCGCACCAACTGCTCGGCAAGTACTTCACCCTCGAGGATCCGAACGCGCTGGAGCCGGCCGAGCGGGAGCTGTACGTCGAGACCGAGCTCGACTCCGGGTTGGTGCTGCGTGGGTACGTCGACCGGCTCGACGTCGCCCCCACCGGCGAGATCCGGGTGGTCGACTACAAGACGGGCCGCTCGCCCTCGGAGTTCTTCGAGGCCAAGGCGCTGTTCCAGATGAAGTTCTACGCGCTGGTGCTCTGGCGGCTGCGCGGCGTCGTCCCGGCGATGCTGCAACTGGTCTACCTCGGCAACGGCGAGATCGTCCGCTACGTCCCGGACGAGGCGGATTTGCGCGCTTGTGAACGCAAGGTCTCCGCGCTGTGGATGGCGATCACCCGGGCGCTGGACTCCGGCGACTGGCGCCCCAGCCCCGGCCCGCTGTGCGAGTGGTGCGACCACAAGCCGCTCTGCCCGGCCTGGGGTGGCACTCCCCCGCCGCTCCCCACCCGATCCGTCGAGGAGGTGGCCGTCGAGTCGGCCGGAGTAGACCTCGTGGGCGTCGACGGCTGACCCACCAGCCCCTCCACATCCACCAGCTCCACCACCTCCACGCAGGCCCACCGCCTCCAAACGTCTCGGCGCGCCGCCCAGCCGCGGTGACACCACAGATCCCATCCGGCCCGCCACCCCGCCCACCGCAGACCCGGCCACGGGCCACGGGCCACGCGTTCGGGGGTTGCGGAGGATCTGGTGGGCTTGAACACGCTATTTCCTGTTCACAGCCACGACAGCCCCCCGCAGAGCCACCACTTCCTACCGGGCCCGCCCACGGCGGCCCGCGCGCGGCCACGCGTTCGGGCGGGAGATGTGGTGGGTGGTGCGGAGTGGATGGATGTGGCGGAACCCTCGGCGGATACGGTTCGTCGCATGAGCGTGGCTGTGCGGGCGGTGGGGTTGTGGAAGCGGTACGGCGGTGGCCAGACGCAGGTGGACGCGCTGGCCGACGTGAGCGCCGAGTTCGGCCAGGGCCGGTTCACCGCGATCATGGGCCCGTCGGGCTCCGGCAAGTCGACGCTGCTGCACTGCCTCGCCGGCCTGGACAAGCCGAGCGCCGGGCAGGTGCTGATCGGCGACCTCGACATCACCCGGCTGCCCGAGAAGCAGTTGACGCACCTGCGCAGGGACCGGATCGGGTTCGTGTTCCAGGCGTTCAACCTGGTCCCGACGCTGACCGCGCTGGAGAACATCACGCTCCCGCTCGACCTGGCCGGCCGCAAACCCGACCAGGCGTGGCTCGACACCGTGATCGAGACGACGGGCCTGAAGGACCGCCTCGGCCACAAGCCGTTCGAGCTCTCCGGCGGGCAGCAGCAGCGGGTCGCCTGCGCCCGTGCCCTCGCCTCCCGGCCGGACGTGGTGTTCGCCGACGAGCCGACCGGCAACCTCGACTCCCGGTCGTCGGCCGACGTGCTCGAGTTCCTGCACCGCTCGGTCCGTGACTTCGGCCAGACCGTCGTGATGGTGACGCATGACCCGGCCGCGGCGTCGTACGCGGACCGCGTGCTGTTCCTCGCCGACGGCCGGCTGCGCTCCGAGCTGCTCGACCCGACGGCCGAGACCGTGCTCGACGCGATGAAGCAGCTCGACTCGACCGCTGCAGCGGCCGGCTGATGCTCAAGCTCGGCCTCCGGTCGGTCCTCGCCCACCGGCTGCGGTTCGTGCTGTGCACCGTCGCGGTGCTGCTCGGCATCTCGTTCACCGGCGGCGCGATGGTCTTCACCGACACCCTCGCCGCGGCGTTGAAGAAGAACTTCTCCGGCAGTACGGCGGCCATCACCGTCACCCCCGTCGACCCGGTCGGCGTCCGGTCCGGCCGGCCCGCGACCTTCACGTCCGAGGTGGTCGAGCGGATCGCCGCCGTACCGGGTGTCGCCAGTGCCGACCCCGAACTGCTCGTCAGCGACGTACAGATCCTCGCGCCGGACGGGAAGCCGACCGAGACGCTCGGGCTGCCGACGTACGGCGGGGCCTGGCCGCGGGACGCCCGCACAGCGCCGTTCCGGCTCCTCGAAGGCAAGCCGCCGTGGGGTGAGTCGCAGCTCGCGCTCGACCAGCAGACCGCATCGCGCGCGGGCTACGGCATCGGCGACCAGGTCCGCGTGATCACCCCGAACAAGGCGATCACCGCCGAGCTCACGGCGATCACCAGCCCCACCGTCAGCGGTCCGGCGGCCGGCGCACCACTCGTCACGTTCGATCCGGCGACCGCTCAACGACTGCTCCTCGGCGGACCAGGCTGGACCTCGGTCGGAGTCGCCGTCACCGAAGGCTCCGACCCGGAGGCCGTCAGCCAGGCGATCTCGAAGGCCATCGGCGCCGGAGTCAAGGTGCGCACCGCGGCGCAGGTCGAGGGCGATGGCGAGAACGCCCTCGACGACACGTTCGGTGGCTACACCACGGTCCTGATGCTGTTCGCCGGGATCGCCCTGTTCGTCGGCGCGTTCCTGATCGTCAACACGTTCGCGATGCTGGTCGCGCAGCGGTCCCGCGAGCTCGCCATGCTGCGCGCGATCGGCGCGTCCCGCGGGCAGGTCACCGCGACGGTGCTCGCCGAGGCTCTGGTGATCGGCGTGCTCGGCTCGACGCTCGGCCTGCTGCTCGGCATCGGAGTGGCGGCCGGAATCCGGTTCCTCTACGAGTGGGTCGACCTCGCGATCCCCGAGTCCCCACTGCAGGTCAGCGCCGCCACGATCATCGCGTGCTACCTGATCGGCATCGGAGTCACGGCTGCCTCGGCTTTCCCGGCGGCGCGGCGGGCCGGCAAGCTCCCGCCGATGGCCGCGCTGCGCGACGACGTCGCCCTGCCCGAGCGGTCCATGCTGGTCCGGCTGATCATCGGCGGGTTCATGCTGCTGATGGCGCTGATCCTGTACCTCATCGGTCTGCAGGCCAGCGGGCTCCCCGGCGCGGTCCTGCTCGGCTTCGCGGCCGCGATCACGCTGCTCGGCATGGTCATGACCAGCCCCCTCGTCAGCCGGTACGCCGCACGCGCCCTGCTGCTGCCGTTCGGCCGCCGGGCGGCGGTCACGCTGGGACGCCGGAACGCCGAGCGCAACCCGCGCCGTACGTCGGCCACCGCGTCGGCGCTGATGATCTCGGTCGCCCTGATCAGCGGCCTGATCGTGATCGCGGCGTCGGCCAAGGCATCGATCGAGCAGAGCATCTCCGACGCGATCGGGACGTCCGACCTGGTCGTCAGCACCGACGGCCAGGACCCGTTCAGCCCCGAGGTCGCCGACCGGATCACCAAGGTCGCAGGTGTCGAGTCGGTCCATCGCGTCCGCCGCCAGCAGGCGAAGGTCGGCGACACACCGGTCCAGGTCAGCGGAGTCAGCGACGGCACGCTCGCCGGCCCGGTCACGGCGAAGCTCGACTCCGGTTCGATCGACGGGCTCGGCAAAGGTCAGGCCCTGCTCCCCCGGACGATGGCCAAGACGCTCGAACTCTCGGTCGGCAAGTCGTTCGAGCTGACCACGACGACCGGCAGGCACCGGCTCACCGTCGCCGGCATCCTCGCCCCGAACCGGCAGCTCAACGCGATCGTCCTCTCGCTGCCGACGTACGACGCCGTGGGCGGAGCCCCGACCGACGAGCTGCTGTACGTCGATCTCGCGCAGGGCGCCACCGCCGCGCAGGTCGGCCCGGCCATCCTCGACGGGTTGAAGGACTACCCGACGATCCGGGTCCGCGACCAGCAGGCGTACGTCGACAGCGCGCGCGGACCGGTGAACGTCCTGCTCGGCGTGATCGGGATGCTGCTCGGGCTGGCGATCCTGATCGCGATCCTCGGCATCGTGAACACCCTCGCCCTCGGGGTGGTCGAACGGACCCGCGAGATCGGGCTGCTGCGCGCGATCGGCATGGACCGGCCGCAGCTCAGCCGGATGCTGCGGGTGGAATCGATCGCGATCACGCTGCTCGGTGCGCTGCTGGGGCTCGTGGTGGGTGTTGTCTTCGCGGCGTCGGTGCAGCGGGTGATGGTCGACGACGGCCTGAGTGTGCTGGACATTCCCGTGCTGCAGTTGGTGATCGCCGTTCTGGCCGCCGGAGTCATCGGCGTACTCGCTGCAGTCTGGCCGTCACGCCGGGCAGCACGCCTCGACGTCCTCCAGGCAATCGCCGCGGAGTAAAGCCATAACCCACATTCACGGATAACCTGCGAAGTGTGCCGGGCACTGTGCAGTCCATCGAGCGGGCTGCCGCTGTGCTGCGACTGCTCGCGGCCGCGCCCGATGGGCTCGGGGTCGCCGATCTCGGCAACGCACTCGGTCTCGCGAAGACCACCGTGCACGGGATCCTGCGGACCCTGCACCAGGTCGGGTTCGTCGAGCAGGACCACAGCGGGGCCCACTACCACCTGAGCGACGCCTTCGGGCGGCTCGGCGAGACCTACCTGGACCCGAACGAGCTTCGCAGCCGTGCGATCAACTGGGCCGACTCGCTGGCCGCCCGCAGCGGCGAGGTGGTGCGCGTCGGCCGCCTGGTCGACGGCAAGGTCGTCGTCGTCCACCACGTCTTCCGCCCCGACGACAGCGACCAGGACCTCGACGTCGGTACGACGCTCCCGCCGCACGCCTGCGCGCTCGGCAAGGCCGTGCTGGCGTTCGACACCAGCGGAGCCGCCAAACCGCGGAAGCTGGAGGCCTACACGACCCGGACGATCGTGGACCCGGCCCGGCTGGCCGAGGAGCTCGCCGCGGTCCGGGCCAAGGGGTGGGCCAGTGAGTCCGAGGAGTACATCGTCGAGATGGCCAGTATCGCGGCGCCGATCCGGGGACTCGGCGGGCTGGTGGTCGGCGCGGTGGGGATGACCGGCCGGATCGAGCGGATCTGCGACAGCCGGCTGCGACCGCGCCCGGACCTGGTCGGCATGGTGCGGGCCACCGCCGAGGCCATCGGCCGTGACCTGCGAGAGGACGGCTGATGGTCCAACGGGGGTGGAGACATGGCTGAGCAGTACGTAGCCGCAGTGGACCAGGGGACCAACTCGTCCCGGTGCATCCTCTTCGACCGGCGCGGGCGGCTGGTGTCGGTGGCCCAGCGCGAGCACCGGCAGCTGTTTCCGCGGCCGGGCTGGGTCGAGCACGATGCCGGCGAGATCTGGCGGAACGTGACCCGGGTGGTCCCGGCGGCGGTCCGGCAGATCGGCGCGGAGCCGTCCCAGATCGTTGCCATCGGCATCACCAATCAGCGCGAGACCAGCCTGCTCTGGGACCGCCGGACCGGACACCCGATCGGGCACGCGGTGGTCTGGCAGGACACCCGGACCGACCGCCTCGTCACCGAACTGGCCGGCGACGCGGGCCCGGACCGGTTCGCGGACCTGTGCGGGCTGCCGCTGACGACCTACTTCTCGGCGCCGCGGATCCGCTGGATGCTCGACCACACCCCGGGGCTGCGCCAGCGCGCCGAGCGCGGCGAGGTGCTGTTCGGCACGATGGAGACCTGGCTGATCTGGAACTTCACCGGCGGCGTGAACGGCGGCCTGCACGTCACCGACGTGACGAACGCCAGCCGCACGATGCTGATGAACATCGAGTCCCTGCAGTGGGACGACGAGTTGTTGCGGGCGTTCGACGTACCGCGGGCGATCCTGCCGGAGATCCGGCCGTCGTCCGGGGTGTTCGCGACCGCGACCGAGGTGCTGCCCGGGGTCCGGATCGGGGCCGCGCTCGGGGACCAGCAGGCCGCGCTGTTCGGGCAGACCTGCTTCAGCGCGGGCGAGGCGAAGTGCACGTACGGCACCGGTTCGTTCCTGCTGCTGCACACCGGTCAGGAGATCGTCCGGTCGAAGCACGGCATGCTGACCACGGTCGCGTACCAGATCGGCGACGAGCCGGCGTCGTACGCGCTGGAAGGCTCGATGGCGGTCACCGGGTCGCTGGTGCAGTGGTTCCGCGACGGGCTCGGGCTGATCCACACCGCGGCCGAGATCGAGACGCTGGCCCGGACCGTCGACGACAACGGCGGCGCGTACATCGTGCCCGCGTTCTCCGGTCTGTTCGCGCCGCACTGGCGCAGCGAGGCGCGCGGTGTCATCGCGGGGCTGACCGGCTACATCACCAAGGGCCACCTGGCCCGGGCGGTGCTCGAGGCGACCGGGTTCCAGACCCTCGAAGTCGTCGACGCGATGAACGCCGACTCCGGGATCGCGCTGACCGCGCTGAAGGTCGACGGCGGGATGACGGCGAACAACCTGCTGATGCAGTTCCTCGCCGACCTGCTCGACGTCCGGGTGGTCCGCCCGATGGTCACCGAGACCGTCTCACTGGGCGCCGCCTACGCCGCCGGCCTCGCGGTCGGCTACTGGCCCGACCTCGAAGGACTCCGCAGCAACTGGCACCGCGCCGGCCAGTGGCTCCCGAACATGGACCCGGACCGCCGCGCCACCGAGTACGAGAACTGGAAGTCCGCCGTCCAACGCACCTTCAACTGGATCCGGCCGGAGGACGGACCCGCGCCGTAGCGCGGCACTGGTCGCGATCGGCACGTTGGTTGCCGCGGGCATCGACGTACCGACACAGGTCGCGGTGACCGGCTACCTCCTTGGC
This sequence comes from Kribbella sp. NPDC002412, assembly GCF_053592935.1. Lineage (NCBI taxonomy): Bacteria > Bacillati > Actinomycetota > Actinomycetes > Propionibacteriales > Kribbellaceae > Kribbella > Kribbella sp. NPDC002412. Next base: position 2,901 of record NZ_JBSFBL010000107.1, on the reverse strand, counting down.
GCGAGCTGCGGTTGTCTTAATCGGTGATCGGCGCGGCGTGGGCTTCCTCGAAGCCCGCGGCGGCCAGCCGGTCGAGGGTCTTCTCGAGGACGGCGGTGTCCTCCAGCGTCCGGACCTCGGTGATCCTGCCCCACTTCATCCGCAGGAACTGGTGGACGACGTTCTGGTAGCGCGAGCCGTCCGCGACACCGACGTCGACGGTCACCGCGGTCGCGACCCGGGTGTCCCACGGCCAGCCCGCGACCAGCACGTCCTGGACGTCGAACCGGGTGTCGGGCAACAGCCGGAAGCAGCGCTCCCACCATCGCCGCAACGCGTCATGAGTGTGCCGCTCGCCGGACAACGCGTGGTCGCCGTAGAACCGGTAGGTGAAGGACGGCGCCATCCCCGCCACCATCGCCTCCCAGTTGCCGGCGCTGATCTCCGCGAACGCCTTCCGCACCTGCTGGGCCACAAATCGGTGGTACATGTCCCCACCCTAGGGATAGTGAGTTCAATGACGCAACTGACTACGATGGTGAGATGCGGAACACCAGCTTCGCCTCGATGCACTGCTCACTCGCCCAGTCGCTGGAGATCATCGGCGATTGGTGGACGCCGCTCGTGCTGCGCGATCTGTACCTCGGGCTCGACCGGTTCGACCAGCTCGTGACCGACCTCGGCGTCTCCCGCAACCTGCTCACCGACCGGCTCGGCACGCTGATGGACGGCGGGCTGGTCACGCGTACGCCGTACCAGGAGAACCCGGTGCGGTACGCGTACGCGCTGACCGAGGCGGGGCGTGAGCTGGTCCCGATCCTGCTGGCGCTGACCGCCTGGGGCGACCGGCACGCGACCCCGCCGGCGGGTCAGCCGATCCGCTTCACCCACGACACCTGCGGAAAGGTGACGACGGCAACGGTCTGCTGCTCGGAGTGCGGCGCGGCGCTCGCGGCGGACCAGGTCACTCCATCCCCCGGCCCAGGCGGTCGAACTGCCCCTGGGACGGCGCTGGTCGCCACCGTCCTCGCAGCAGCTGAACGCTGATCACGATCGTCCAGATCCAGTAGAGCGCGTACGGGATCAGCCAGATCGAGGTGGTCCAGAACGCGCGGCCGGCCAGGAAACCGACCGCCGCCACCAGCGCCACCCATCCCAGCCAGGCCGGCAGCGCCCGCGTCGAGACGATGATCCAGCCCGCGGCGAACAGGAAGCTGGCCAGCGCGAGCCAGGCGTTGGCGAAGCCGAGGTTGCCGTCGTCGTACGCCAGCCGGGCCAGCTGTGGATCCACGCCCTCGTCGACCCGGAACCCGGCGAGGTCCCACCCCGGCCGCATCACCAGGATCACGTAGGCGAGACCCGACGCCAGCGCGGCGACCGATCGCCACGGCGGGTTGCCCTCGGCGGACCGGAGCACCGCCCAGAAGCCGGCGAAGAACCACAACAGCGCCAGGATCGCGAGCAGCCCGAGGAACGAGCCGATCGGGTAGAGCGTGTCGTTCCGCGTCTCGAAGAAGCTCAGGATCTCCTCGCCGGACGCGTCGAACGCCGGTTCCCCGCCGCCGGCCTGCACCAGCGCCTGGCTGACCGCGACCAGCACGAACCCGGCCAGACCGGCCATGCCGGTGGTGACGGACATCGTCCGCCAGGCCCCGTTGTCCCCCATGTGCCCTCCCCAGGCTCACCCACTTCCGAGTAAGCCACGGGGAGGACCGGAGCGTCCAGAGGTCAGGCGGGCGAGACGATGTCCGGGGCTTCCAGGCGGACCTTGTCGGCGGACTCGTCGTCGGGCTGGTCCTGGGAGTCCCGCTCGGACTGGACCCGGCGGAGGTAGTAGGACACCTCGCGCTCGACCGTCGCCTTGTCCCAGCCGAGGACCGGGGCCATCAGCCGCGCCGCGGCCTCGGCCGCGCCGACCCCGCGGTCCCAGGCCTCGATGGAGATCCGGGTCCGCCGGGCCAGGACGTCGTCGAGGTGGCGGGCGCCCTCGGCCTTGGCGCCGTACACGATCTCGGCCTTCAGGTAGTCCTGGGTGCCGGGCAGTTGCTCACCCAGCGACGGGTCCGCCTCGACGAGCGCCAGCACCTCGTCGATCAGGGCGCCGTACCGGTTGAGCAGGTGCTCGATCCGGGCCACGTGCAGGCCGGAGCGCCGCGCGATCAGGTGCCGCTGGTTCCAGAGCGCGTGGTAGCCGTCGGCACCGATCAGCGGGATGTTCTTGGTGGTGCACTTCGGCACCCGCCCGTCCAGGGCGTTGGCGACCGCGTCGATCGCGTCCTTGGCCATCACCCGGTACGTCGTGTACTTGCCACCGGCAACCACGACGAGACCCGGCGCCGCGTGCGCGACGACGTGCTCGCGGGACAGCTTCGACGTGCTCTCCGACTCACCGGCCAGCAGCGGCCGCAGCCCGGCGAACACGCCCTCGACGTCTTCCCGGGTCAGCGGCGTGGTCAGCACCGCGTTCACGTGGTCGAGCAGGTACTCGATGTCCTTGCTGGTCGCGGCCGGGTGCGCCTTGTCCAGGTTCCAGTCGGTGTCCGTGGTCCCGATCAGCCAGTGCCGGCCCCACGGGATGATGAACAGCACGGACTTCTCGGTCCGCAGGATCATCCCGCTGCTGGACTGGATCCGGTCCTTCGGAACCACCAGGTGGATCCCCTTCGACGCCCGGACGTGGTACTGGCCCCGCTCGCCGACCATCGCCTGGGTGTCGTCGGTCCACACCCCGGTCGCGTTCACGACCTGCTTGGCCCGGACCTCGAACTCCCGGCCGCTCTCCAGGTCCTTGGCCTGCACCCCGGTCACCCGCTCGCCCTGCCGCAGGAACCCGGTGACCTTGACCCGGTTCGCGACATGGGCGCCCGGCCCAGTTGGCGTTGCGGGCCTTGCACGTGGTGTTCGGGAGCGACCGGTACGGCG
>NZ_JBSFBL010000106.1:0-15063 GCF_053592935.1 Kribbella sp. NPDC002412 | reverse complement strand
GCGCTGATGAACGTCTGCAGATCCTTCGTGGTCGAGAGCATGTCACCGGCGCCGGCCAGCAGGGAGAGGTTCTGCCGGCTGACGTCGACCACCTTCCATTCCCCTTCGACCTGGTAGCGGTAGTAGCCGTGGGCGTGCGGCCCGGGGAGCAGCGACCGGTTGCCCGGTACGACGGTGTTCTTCATCCCGAGCGGTCGAAGGATCCGCCGCTGCACCTCGTAGGCGTAGGAGTGACCGGTGACCTTCTCGATCACCAGCAACGCCAGCGTGTAGTTGGTGTTGGAGTAGCGCTGCTCGGCCCCCGGCGCGAACACGGGTGGCTTGGACAACGCCAGCTGCACCAGTTCTTCCGGCTGGTAGTTGTGGAACCGGTTGTCCACCCACTCCTGGCCAGTGACCGGGATCCCCGGGGTGACCTTCCCGTCGTACGTGTCGCCGGTGTAGTTGAACAACCCGCTGGTGTGCTGAAGCAGCATCCGCACGGTGATCCGGCGGTCGACTCCAAGCTCGGGCACGTAGTCGGCCACCGGGGCGTCCAGCTTGATCTTGCCCTCGGCCACCAGTTGCACCACCACGGTCGCGGTGACGGTCTTGGTGATGCTGCCGACCCAGAAGCTCCCGTTCGCCGGCGGCTTCGCGGTCGAGCCCAGCTTGCGCACCCCGGCGCTGCCGACCCACTCGCCCTGCTGATCGTGCAACCGCAGTTGGATGCTGCCGAATCCGGCATCCACGAACTCCTGCAGCGCCTGCTGCATCTCCGGCCGCTCGTGAGCCGCAGCGGCCTTCTGCGTCGCCGTACTGTCGGCGGTCGCCACGCTCGGCGCGGCCACCCCGGCCAGTACCGTGGCCGCCAGCACTGCCACCGCCACGCGCCGGCTCGGACTATTGGTTGTGTTTCGAAGTCTGTTCATGGCGGCAACACTCGCCCGCCCGACTGACACCGAACAGTCACTGCCCTGACACGGCCGACAGGTGCTGGATCAGCTGACGGCCTTCTTCACGAGGGCGGTGAGCTGCTTCTCGACGGCCGGGGTGAGCTTGGTCAGGGCGTAGGCGGTGGGCCAGATGTCGCCGTCGTCGAGGTTGGCGGGGTCGTTGAAGCCGAAGGTGGAGTAGCGGGACTTGAACTTGCCGGAGCTCTGGAAGAAGCAGACGTTCTTGCCGTCCTTGTAGTACGCCGGCATCCCGTACCACAGCTTCGGCGACAGCTCCGGCGCGGCGTCCTTGATGATCTCGTGGATCCGCTCCGCCATCACCCGCTCGTGCTCCGGCAACTCGGCGATCTTCTCCAGTACGGCGGTCTCCTCGTCCGCCTTCCCCCGCGCCGCCTTGAGCTCCCGGGCCCGCTGCTTCATCGCGTCCCGCTCGTCGTCGGTGAACCCGTCGTACGACTTGGTCTTGGAGGTCGAACCCTTGGTCGCCATCAGAATGCTCCTGCCTGCGTGGTCGGATCGAATCGAACAACTTCAGACTAGGGACCCGCCCACCGCGGCTGCTTCTCGAAAACTGATCGATCCGGGACGAGGCGGGAACTAGGGTCTGGGGATGGTTGGAGGTTGCGCGACAGTCGGGTCCCTGGCGGCTGACTTCCGCGCGCTCGGCGTACCGGCTGGTGGTGTGGTGCTGATGCATTCGTCGCCGCGGAGTCTCGGGTTCGTGACCGGCGGGCCGCAGGCGGTGGTGGAGGCGTTGCTTGCGGCGTAGCAGTCATCCGCAGTTCGCTTTGCCGCGTTGGGTGCGGTGTACCGGTTGAACGCGTCGGTGCTGCTGCTCGGCTGTGGATACGAGAACAACACCTCGATGCACTTGGCCGAGTGGCGCCGTACCGCCGCTCCTCGGCATGTCGGATCAGCCGCCTGGCAGGAGTGGGAGGACGTCGAGGACGACGAGGGCGACTTCGGTCAGATCGGTACGGCGTTCGAGGCGGCCGGCGGGGCGCGGATCGGCACCGTCGGGGCGGCGACCGCGCGACTGATGTCGCAGCGGGCGGTTGTCGACTTTGCGGGGGAGTGGATGGCGCGCAACCGGGGGTGAGCGGCTCTTATCAAGCGGTGAGCGCGGGCTTAGCGTGGAGGTAGGACCTGGGGGTGGTCTAGCTAGGGGGATGGTTGTCGTGGGTGCGTTGGAGGCTGCGGTTCGGGACGTCATGGGGGCGTTTGACCGGCAGGAGTACGGCGGGATCTTGCGGCTCGCGATGCCGGACGCGCAGGGGGTGGACGAGATCGCGCGCCGGTGGTTGCGGGACGCGGACGAGGTCGAGGCGTATTTCAAACAGTTGGAAGGTGCGGTCGACGACGTGAGCTCGACGTTGTCGGACGTGCGGGAGGACGACTGGGGTGACGTCGGGCTGGTGACGTGCTGGCTCGAGCAGGACTACACACTGGACGGCGAACCGCGGCACGTCTCGGCGCCGTCGTCGTTCGTGCTGCGCCGGTACGAAGGTGAGTGGCGGATCGCGCTGATCCACACCGTCCCGCTGCCCGAGGAGGGGTGAACCGTGTCGCGGGACGTGGTCGCGGAGGTCGAGGAGCGGACGATCGCGGCGTGGAGTGAGCACGACGTCGAGGGGATCGTCGCGATGCTGGCGGAGAAGTTCGTCTGGACCGACGTCGGGCTGCCGGAGCCGATGCGGACGCTGGACGAGGTCCGCGCGTACGTCCGCGGCTGGATCGACGCCTTCCCGGATCTGCGGGTGAACCGCACCAACCGGGTGGTGGCCGACGACGCGGTCGCCGGCGAGGTCGAGTTCATCGGCACCAACACCGGCCCACTCGTTGTAGCCGGCAACCAAATCCCGCCGACCGGCCGCTCCATCGTCGGCCGCGGCGCCTACTTCGCCCACTTCGAGGGCAACCACGTCACCGAGTTCCACGCCTACCCCGACCTGGCCGGCATGATGACGCAACTGGGCCTGATGCGAGGCGCGTGACCGCTACGCCGAGTGCGGCGCCCCACCAGCTGGGCGCCGCCACGGCCGATCAACTGACCGGAGCAGCGCCACCCTCCTCGACGGCGTCCGTTGTGCTTCCGCCGGACGGGACGACGTACCCGCGCAGGGCCCACCGCGCGACGACACTCAAGACCAGGGTGACGGCAAGGACGGAGTGACTGGCCCAGCGCACCGGATCAGCCGCGCCGGCCTGATCCAGGAGCCACTGGATCGGCCAGGCCAGGCCGATGGCAGCGATGAATGCCAACACCAGGCAGAACGCGAGGAGATGGCGTGGCTGCATCCCGTCGTACGGAAAGAGATAACACCAAACGACGACGAGGACGATTGCACTGATGCCGGTGTTGACCGCCTCCCAAGCGCCCGCCTCGGTCAGCGGGCCGACGCCAACGGCCAGCACGGCGATCAGCAGTGCGCCGGGATCGACGCGAGTCTTGTCCATGTGGTCCCCCCACAGCGTTGCGGTTGTATGCCGACCTCATCGCCTCTCACTCCGCCGCGTTACAGGTGGCCCGGCATAGGGTTTGGGCTGTGGTGGAGTTTGGGGTGTTTCCGGGGCGGCTCGAGACCGAGCGGTTGTGGTTGCGGCGTTGGAAGCCGACGGACGCTGAGGTTTACCGGGGGTTGTGGCTGGAGCGGGATCCGCGGGCGCTGCGGCGGATCGGTGCTGACGGCCGGCCTACGGTGGACGAGATGCGCGGCTGGTTGACGGAGAATCCGCGGGCGGCGGTGGAGGGGTTAGGGCTACTGCCGATCGTGCGGCGGCGTGAGGGGGATGTGATCGGGTACTGCGGGCTCACCGTCGGGCAGGCGAGCTTCGAGGAGCCCGAGATCGCGTATGAGCTGGCCAAGCGGGCCCATGGGTTCGGCTACGCGACCGAGGCCGCGCGAGCTGTGCTCGAGGCGGCGGCCGCGACCGGCCGGAAGCGGTTGTGGGCGACCGTGCGGGAGTGGAACGCGCCATCCTTCCGCGTCCTGGAGAAGCTCGGCTTCCACGACAGCGGCCGGGTCGACGAGGACCCGCAACGAGGAAACTCGATCTGGATGACCTATGAGTGCTGAAGAGACAGAGTTCCCGCGGCGGATGGGAAAGGTCGCGCCCCGCGAACTGGCCGCCAACGGCTACACCCGCTACGACCAACTCACAACAGTCACCCCAGCCGACCTCCTCAAGATCCACGGAGTCGGCCCCAAGGCGATCCGCATCCTCGAGGAGGAACTGACCGCCCGCGGCCTCAGCTTCAAGAAGTAGACCTGGGTACGACGCGGATGGCGAAGGCTGTTTCGCGGTTCAGGACGACTGAGGTGCCGTTGTGGTCGATGTCGACGGAATCCTCGTGGTGGTGGTTGACCGTGAGGTCGGTGCCGATGGTGATGCCGAGTTGGTCGAGTTGGCGGAGGAGCTCGGGGTCGCTGTCCGAGACCCGGGCGACCCGCGCACGCATGCCGGGGTCGACGGTGTCCAGGCGCAGTTGGTCGTCGTTGGGAAGGGTGCCGTCCGACCGGGGGATCGGGTCGCCGTGCGGGTCGTGAGCGGGCTCGCCGAGGCGGCTGGCCAGGCGGTCGATGAAGGTGTCGGAGACCGCGTGCTCGAGGATCTCGGCCTCCTCGTGGACCTCGTCCCAGGTGTAGCCGAGGTAGTCGACCAGGAACGTCTCGATCAGCCGGTGCTTGCGGACCATCGCGAGCGCGATCCGCTGTCCCTCCGGGGTCAGCTCGATCGCGCCGTACCGGGCGTGTGCGAGCAGGCCGCGCTCGGTGAGCTTGCGGACGAGCTCGGACACCGACGACGGCGACAGGCCGAGGCGGGTGGCGAGTGCGCCGACGGTCACCGGTTCCTCGGACCACTCCCGGGCGTTGAAGACCGCCTTGAGGTAGTTCTCGACGACTCTGGACTCCATCGCGTCCTTCCGCTTCATGCCACCGCGGCCGCCCGCCGGCGGCTGGCCGCCAGGTGCCGGCCGAGCACCCCGTGGCGCGGGCTGAACAGGTACACCAGGGCGAACACGACACCCTGGACGACGACCACGAGCCCGCCGGACGCGGCGTCGAGCCAGTAGCTGAGGTAGATACCCAGGACCGAGCATACGGCGGACATGACCGGCGCGATCACCAGCATCCGGCCGTGCCGGTCGGTGAGCAGGTACGCCGTCGCGCCCGGGATGATCAGCATCGCCACCACGAGGATCACCCCGACCACCTGCAGCGCGACGACCGCGGTCAACGCCAGCATCCCGAGCAGCAACGCGCCCAGCCGCCGCGGCGACAGCCCGATCGCGTGCGCATGGATCGGGTCGAACGCGTACAGCGTCAGGTCGCGCCGCTTCAGCACCAGGACCACCAGCGCGAGAACGGCCAGTACGGCGATCTGCACCAGATCCTGCGTCGAGACCCCGAGGATGTTGCCGAAGATGATGTGGTTCAGGTCGGTCTGACTCGGCGTCACCGACACGAGCACCAGCCCGAACGCGAACAACGTGGTGAACACGATCCCGATCACCGCGTCCTCCTTCACCCGGCTGGTGTCGCGGACGATCCCGATCAACGCGACCGCAAGGAACCCGAACACCACCGCCCCCAGCGCGAACGGAGCGCCCAGGATGTAGGCGATCACCACCCCGGGCAGTACGGCGTGGGACACCGCGTCACCCATCAACGACCACCCAAGCAGCACCAGCCAGCACGACAACACCGCGCACACGACCGCCGCGAACACCGTCGTGATCAGCGCCCGCACCATGAAGTCGTACTGCAAAGGCTCCAGCAGGAAGTCGACCGGGGTCACGCCGCACCTTCTTGCTCGAGTACGTCGAGACCGAAAGCGCGGGCCAGGTTGACCGGCTGCAATGCCTCGGCAACCGACCCATGGAACAGCACTCGCCGCAGCAACAAGACTGCCTCGTCCGCCAGCGCAGGCAAGGCATGCAGATCGTGCGTCGACACCAGCACAGTCCGGCCGTCCGCCGCCAGCTCCCTGAGCAGCCCCACGATCGTCGCCTCCGAGCGCTTGTCGACCCCTGCGAACGGCTCGTCCAGCAGCAGGATCTGCGCGCCCTGCGCGATGCCTCGGGCAACGAACGCGCGCTTCTTCTGCCCGCCGGACAGCTGCCCGATCTGACGGTCGGCGTACTCGGTCAGCTCGACCCGCTCCAACGCCTCGGCAACGGCCGCGCGATCCGCCGGGCGTGGCCGCCGGGTGAACCCCTGATGCCCGTACCGGCCCATCATCACCACGTCGTGCACCGACACCGGGAACGCCCAGTCCACGTCCTCGTTCTGCGGGACGTACCCGACGCGCCCCTGTTTCCGCGCCACCGCCGGATCGGCCCCGTCGAGCCGGACCCGGCCCTCGTCCGGCCGGATCATGCCCATGATCGCCTTGAACAGCGTCGTCTTCCCGGACCCGTTCATGCCGATCAGCCCGGTCACCTTGCCCGCCTCGACGGTCAGCGAGACCCGGTCCAGCGCGAGCACGTCGCCGTACCGGGCAACGATGTTGTCGACCTCGATCGCTCTCATGAGCTGCGTCCCGTCAGTCCGCGGATGATGGTGTCGGCGTCGTACCGGATCAGGTCCAGGTACGTCGGGACCGGGCCGTCCGCCTCGGACAGCGAGTCGACGTACAGCGTGCCGCCGTACTCGGCGCCGGTGCCGTTGGCGACCTGCCGCATCGCCTTGTCCGAGACGGTCGACTCGCAGAACACCGCCGGTACGGCGTTGGCCTTGACGAACTCGGTCGCCGAGGCGATCTGCTGCGGTGTCGCCTGCTGCTCGGCGTTGACCGGCCAGATGTACTTCTCGGTGAGGCCCGCGTCGCGCGCCAGGTAGGAGAACGCGCCCTCGCAGGTCACCAGCGCGCGCTGCTTCTTCGGCACCGCCGCCAACTCGGCGACGAGCTCGTCCTGCACCTTCTGCAGCTCCGCCTTGTACTTCGTCCCGTTCGCCGCGTAGGCGCTCGCGTTCGGCGGGTCGAGCTCGGAGAACGCGGTGACCATGTTGTCGACGTAGACCTGCACGTTCTTCGGGCTCATCCACGCGTGCGGGTTCGGCTTGCCGGCGTACGAGTCCTCGGTGATGTCCATCGGCGCGACCCGGTCGGAGACGACCTTGTGCGGTACGTCGACCGACTCGACGAACTGCTGGAACCACAGCTCCAGGTTGAGGCCGTTGTCCAGGATCAGGTCGGCGTCGGAGGCCTTGCGGATGTCGCCCGGGGTCGGCTCGTACCCGTGGATCTCGGCGCCCACCTTGGTGATCGACTCCACCCTCAGGTGGTCGCCGGCCACGTTGCGCGCGACGTCGGCGAGCACCGTGAACGTGGTCAGCACCACCGGCTTGCCGTCACCCGTCGCCTGGCTGGTCGAGCACGCGGGCAGCACCGCGAGCGCCAGGACCGACAGCAGGGCAGCGAGAGTTTTCGGCACACCGAAAATCTAAAAGTTCGGCGCACCGAAAACAAGGCCGGATTGCGGATCGGCCGACCGGCTGCGAGGGTGCTGAACCGTGGACGACGACATCCGCCGCGGCGACCTGCGCGCCGAGGGCGAGCCGGAGCAGGAGTTCAACCCCGGGATCGCGGCCCGGCTGCCCCGCAAGACCGTGGCCGGCGGCGCCCTCGTCCGGGACGAGGCCGGCCGCATCCTGTTCCTCGAGCCGACCTACAAACCCACCCTCGACATCCCGGGTGGCATCGCCGAGTACGACGAGTCGCCGTACGACGCCTGCGTCCGCGAGGTCCAGGAGGAGATCGGTCTGGCGCTGCCGATCGGGCCCCTCCTGGTCGTCGACTGGGTCCCGGCCCTCGGCGTCTGGTCCGACGCCCTCGCCTTCGTCTTCGACGGCGGCGTCCTCGACCAGCCCACCATCGACCGTCTGATCCTCGACCCGACTGAAGCGCGAGCTCACCACTTCCTCACCCTCGAGCAGGCGACCCCTCGCCTCCGTCCGTCGATGGCTCGCCGCCTGACCCGCGCCCTCCAAGCCCTCACGACCAACTCTCCGACCTATACCGACTTCGGCCGTTGATTTGCCGTTCGCCGGCTCCCCGTTGACGACAGGGAGCCGGCGACCGTGGGTCAGGAGAACTTGAGACGGACGATGACGTTGTCGATGACGGTCGGGGTGCCGCCGTTCCTGTCGTTGTTGGTCGACGTGAGCCAGAGGCCGCCGTCGGGGGTTCGGGTGATGCTGCGGAGGCGGCCCCAGCGGCCGGAGAAGACAGCTTGCGGAGTGCCGACGCCGGTGCCGGAGGAGTTGATCTGCGTCACCCACAACTGCTGGCCGGTGACGCCGGCGATGTAGATCCAGTCGTTGACGATCTCGACGCCGCTCGGTCCGGCCTGGGCGGTGGACCAGGTGCGTTTCGGCGCGATGTAGCCGCCGCAGTCGCCGATGGTTCCCTCGCAGGCCGGCCAGCCGTAGTTGCCGCCCTTCTGGATCAGGTTGAGCTCGTCCTGGCTGTTCTCACCGAACTCGGCGGCCCACAGTTGGCCGCGCGAATCCCACGCGAGGCCCTGTGGATTGCGGTGACCGAGGCTCCAGACGTAGCGGGCGTTGCCGCCGGTGCTGAAGAACGGGTTGTCGCTCGGCGGCGTGCCGTCCGGGTTCAGCCGCAGGATCTTGCCGTTCAGGGAGTTCCGGTTCTGCGAGTTGCCGGAGTTCTTCGCGTCGCCGACGGTCGCGTACAGGTTGCCGTCCGGACCGAACCGGATCCGCCCGCCGTTGTGGTAACGGTTCTTCCCGAGCCCGGTCAGCACCGGTTCCGAGATCGTGCCGAGGACGCCGTTCTCGTACTTCATCCGCACGATCCGGTTGTCGTTCGCGGCGGTGTGGAAGAAGTACACCCAGTGGTCGGTCGCGAAGTTCGGCGACAGCGCGAGGCCGAGCAGCCCGCCTTCACCGGTCGTCGTGACCGCGCCGGGCACCTTGCCGAGCGTGGTCTTCTGCCCGGTCGACGTCACCCGCAGCACCTCGAACCGGTCCCGCTCGGTGACCAGCGCGGACCCGTCCGGCAGGAACGCGACACTCCAGCCGAGATCCACCTTGGCGATGTCCCGGTCGTACGCCGGGATGCCGCCCGCCCCGCTGGTCGACGTACGAACGGTCACCGCATTGCTCGCCGCGGACGCGTTGCCGTCGGGGTCACGGGCCTGCACCGTGAAGGTGTACTCCGTGTTCGGCGCCAAGTTGGTCACCGTCGCGGTCAACGAGTTGGTCGACGAGACCTTGGTCGCGCCTTGGTAGACGTCGTACCCGGCGATGCTGCCGCTGTTGTCGGTGGACGCGTTCCAGGCGAGCGAGACGCTGTTCGCGGTGACGCCGGTGGAGCGCAGGCTTCCGGGCGCGGTGGGCGGCTGCGTGTCGCCGCTCGGGGGAGTGGTGAACGTGACCACGTTGCTCTGCTGCGAAGCGTTGCCCGCGGCATCGAAGGCCCCGACCGAGATGTCGTACGACGTGTTCGCCGTCAACGTGTCCACGGTCGCGGTCAAGGTGGTGCCGTCGACCACCTCGAGGATGTTGCCGCCGCGGTTGACCTCGTACCGGACCACGCCGACGTTGTCCGCCGCGGCCGACCAGGTGAACGTGGCCGCGTTGGACTTGATGTTGCTGACGGCAAGGTTGCTGGGCGGCGACGGTGGTTCGGTGTCGTCGGTGGTGGGGGAGACGGTCAGCTTGTCCGCGTTCGGCCCGCCGTCGGCGGTCGTGGCGCGGGCCCGGATCGTGTTCGTGCCGGCAACCAGTTGGAGCCGGACCGTCTTGGTCTGCCAGGTGGTCCAGGCGCCGGTACCCGGGAAGGTGATCCCGACCGCGCCGGCGACGCCGTTGACGGTGAAGTCCATCGGGCGAGCCGCCGTCGTACCGTTCGCATATCTCAGCGTGACGTCGGCCGGGCCCGCCGGCGCGGAGACGGTCCACTCGACGTAGCTGCCGACGACGTTGTCGTAGTTGACGAAGCCGGCGCCGGTGTAGCCGGCGTGGTTGGACTCGACGACACCTTGCGAGATGGTGGCGTTCTCGGCCTGGTAGTCGGTCGGTGCCGCGGTGGCGGCCGGTGGTGATGCGGCGGCGAGCGCGACCACGACGGCCAGTGCCGCGCGACAGGCGGAGCGGACGATCATGAGGTCTCCTGGTGTCCGGGGCGGAGGAGCTGCAGGGGAACCACGCATTCATTAGGAAACCTTCCTAACGATAGTCGGCATCTCACCACCGGCGCGCACATCGTGTCAACAGCACGAAGCCCTCGCGGATCCGCTCCGCGAGGGCTTCGTTGGTGGTTGTTGTCAGCCGGCAGTGGCCAAGACCGTCGGCCGGTAGAGGGTCTGACCGGACGTCTCGTCGACGACCGCGACCCGGACCGATTCAGGTGTGGAGTCGTGATGCGGTACGGCGAACACGGCAGTCGCCGGCCGGCCGTCGTACCTGGCGGTGTAACTGACGAACCGCCAGTCCTCGTCGTCCCAGTAGTCGTGGATGTCGGACCGCAGCAACCCGTTGACCGCGCGGTACGCCGGACTGAGGATCAGCCGGCGCTGAGTCGCCGCGAGCGGCACTCCGTCGGTCGCGGTGCCGCTGAGCGGATGCGTGATCCGCAACCGCAGCCGGCGCAACGGCAGCAGCCAGTACCGATCCAGCTCGGCGGACAGCATGACGAACAGCGCCGCCTCGGGGATCAGGACGAGGACTGCTCCTGACCACCAGCCGGTGCTTGCCGTTGCGGCCGCCACGGCGGTTGCCAGTAGCAACAACGCCCGGGCGATCGCCCTTCGGCCGACCGGTTTCGCCGACGCGCCCAGGCAACCGCAGGACGCCTCCGGGACCACGATCTTGGCGTAGACCAGGTACCCGGTGAAGCCGGCCGCCAGCGTTGCGGCCGCGATCGCCTCGCCAGTCGCTGCAGGCGGCGCCAACAAGGCCAGCGCGATCACCGCCTCGACGACCCCGACCGCGCGATAGGCCGTCGCCGTACGCTCCTCGCCGACGATGCGCGGCAACGCCGTACGCTTCGCCTGCTCCGCGCTGTCCTTCCCGAACTTGTCGTACGACGACCAGAGCAGGAGCAACCCGATGAGCAGCGGCTGGGCAGCCGCCACCTGCTGTGCGAACATCGCGGCCTCCCGCTCAGTTCGACGCGTAGATCGTCGCGATGTCGATCTCGTTGGTCCCCGGCCGCCAGGCGCCGATCACCTGCGCGTGCCGGCCGACCTTGAGCATCGACAGGTCCGACACCGCCGGCGTCCCGTTGTAGACGGCCGCGGTGAGTCCGGGCTGCACGTGCCCGACGACCTTCTGGCCGTGGTGGTCGAGGTGCAGCGCGCCGCGCCCGATCGAGTTGATGCTCACCGTGAGGTTGACGATGTTGACCCACACCGACTCGGCGGCGAGGATCCCGTCCGGCATCATGACGCCACGCGCGTACATGCCGTCGCCGACCCGGACCTCGTCCAAGGTGGTCGGCCGCAGCTTCCAGACACTGGTCACTCCGGTCAGCTGGATCCGGTGCAACCTGCCGTCGGAACCCTGCACCTGCAGGAGATCCCGGTTCCGGCCCATGATCAGTCCCTCGGCGAAGTTCGGGTCCGGCTGACCCGCGTCCGGGAACTGCGAGGCCGTGGCGAACGCGGTCTCCGGAGCGAGCGAGCCCATGGCGCTGGTCGCAACCAGGCCGGTGGCGCCGAGAGCGGCGCGGGTGAGCAGGGACCTGCGGTCCATCTTCGTGGTCATCTCACTCATCCCCTTCAGCCCACGTTGACGGTGCAGGGGACCAGGCCGGCGCTCAGGCTCGCGATCGCGGAGAACGCGGCCGGAGTGAGGTCGATGATCCGGTTGGAGGCGCAGGTGCCACCGCAGCAGGCACGCTCACCACAGAACAGATCCGTCTGCGGACCACAGTCCGCGATCGAGGTGACCACCCGCGCCCCGTTGCACAGGTTGGTCGTCGAGTGCCGGAACCCGCAGGTCCGCCGGGACATCCCGGTGATCCCGCACGAGTCCGGCCGGGTGATGGCGTAACACGCGTCCGAGGTGTTCGGCCACGCGTGCTGGAAGTTCCCCGAGTGACAGGTTCCGCAAGCACCACGTCCGGTGCTCGCACAGGGTCCCCATGCGTTTCCGCAACAGAACCATGAGACTTCGCCGTTGATTCCGGCCATGACGATTTCCTCCAGGTCTAGGGGCGGACAGACCTTCTGAATTCTTTGTACCGCGATCGTGCGGAATCTC
Organism: Kribbella sp. NPDC002412; assembly: GCF_053592935.1. Classification (NCBI taxonomy): domain Bacteria; kingdom Bacillati; phylum Actinomycetota; class Actinomycetes; order Propionibacteriales; family Kribbellaceae; genus Kribbella; species Kribbella sp. NPDC002412. Next base: position 2,894 of record NZ_JBSFBL010000106.1, on the reverse strand, counting down.
ACAGACTTCAGACCCGAAATGGAAACTTTTTGACCTCCATGGAAAGGGTGGTTGTTCGAGGCAGACGTGGTCGACCCTCGCCGGCTGCAACGCGCGGCTCCTTCGTCGCGTGCTTCGACGCCAGCCCCCCACCCCCTCGCGCTCGCGACGCTCGCTGGTGCGCTCGCGCTGCTCGCGGTTGGCTCGCGGTGCTCGCCGGTGTGCTCGCGCTGCTCGCCGGTTGAGTGCGGGGTGGTCGCGGGTGGGCGTGGTGGTCGGTGCGGATGTGGTTGGTGCGCCGACGCGGAAGCGTGTGATTGTCGGCCCGGGCTCACGGCTCACGGCCGACGGCGACTCGCGACCGTCGGGGCGGCAGGATGGCGGGTATGCGGATCATCGAGGCGAGCTCGGAGGACGAGATGGTCGCGAGCTTTCTCCTCGGGGAGCTGGGCTCGGAGCGCTTCGGGTCAAACCTGCTGCGGGCTCTGGCAGAACTGGGTCTGCCTACGACGCTCGTTACTGACGCGAAGCTGGCCGACGCGGAGGCGAACGAGTTGCGGCGTCAGGTGCTCGGGGACTTCCGCGGGTATCGGCAGAATCGCGAGCTGTTCACGGGCTTCCCGGATGACGTCACCTGGCAGCGTGTGGCTCTCTCGCCGGTCGAGCTCCTGGACGTGCGCTACATCGACTACAGCTACTGGACGGCGCTGACCAACGGATCCCGGCGACCAACCGACGCCGCTCGGTTCATCCGCGGCGGAGGTCTCGTGTTCGGTTCCATGCCCACCGGACACTTTCTCGCTCTCGCGGACGCATTCCGGCAAGGAGTCGGCTGGCAACCGATCATCTGCGTACGGGCCGGTGGCAACCATCCGGTCGTGGTGCTCGAGGGGCACGCCAGGCTCACCGCGATGGCCCTGGCCCGAGAGTGTCTACCTGACGAGGTGCAGGTGCTGCTGGGATCGTCTGCAGCAATGCCCGAGTGGTCGTGCTACTAGGCCGTGTTGCCAAAGGTCTGGACCCGGTGGAGTGTGGCTGCGAGGCGCTGACCGGAGTGGTGGTTTCGGGCAGGCTTGTCTGATCGCATTGCGAGCCCACGCGCGAGCGCTCCCGGGGCCGCAACGTCGTAGAGCGGTGCTTCAACAGGCGTCGACTGGTCAGACGGGATCGGTGAACGAGATCGGCTTGCCGGTGGCGCGGGCGTAGGCGATCTCCCTGCTCGTGGACTCGCCGATATACCCGCCGGGGTTGACGACCAGAACGCGGTCAGCCAGGTCGATCTTGCGCAGGTGGAGGGCGCCCAACGCGGTCTTCTGCTCGTTGGTGATGAACTCGTTCGCTTCGTGATCGTCGGCGCGCGGGAAGACGCCTGGCGCGACGACGATGACGCCTGCAAAGGTCAAGTCGCGGTTCGCCGCGCGCATCTCGTCCACGAACCGGGTAGAGCCGCAGATGCACACAATCTCAGGCCGGTCAGGCACAGCTCAGTCCTTCGGATCGAACGGGTAACCGTCAGTGCGCGCGTTGACGTCACGGACAGGTGGAGCGTAACCACATGCATCGACCGCACCAACCCGCGGTCGGCCGCATCCCCGTCGAGCCACCACGCCAAGCCGCGAGGGTCGACTGCGTTCAGCGGATGCTGGCGGGGGAGGTTGTATGCGGTATACGATGCAGGAGATCCATTGGTGCTGGATATAGTTGGAGTACACGAGGAGGGGAGTATTCCTCTCGGGCGGCCGATACGTGCGCCCGTAGCGGCAGTGTCGTCATCACGGGAGGCCTGGGCGGCCGAACCGGTGCTGCCGGCCTGGACGAGGTCCGGGCGGAAGAGACCTCCGGACCAAGCTGCACGCCGTCGTCCGGAGGTTCGTCATGGTCTCTGTCATGCCCTCTGTCGTCTGGGTTCTCACGATTGCCGGACTGCTGGCGATCGTCGCGTTCGACCTGATCGTGATCGCGCGGCGCGATCACAGCGTGACGATCAAGGACGCGACCCGGTGGGTGCTGTTCTACGTCGGGCTGGCGGCGTTGTTCGCGGTCGGGTTGTTCTTGTTCAGCCCGGGGACGGGCACGACCGGCGGCGAGTTCGTGGCCGGGTACATCACCGAGTACAGCCTGAGTGTCGACAACCTGTTCGTGTTCGTGATCATCATGGCGCGCTTCGCCGTACCGAGTCTGGCGCAGGACAAGGTGCTGTACGTCGGCATCGTGGTGTCGATGGTGCTGCGGGCGGTGTTCATCCTGGCCGGGGCGGCGGCGATCGCGGCGGCGAGCTGGGTGTTCTACATCTTCGGCGCGTTCCTGGTGTACACCGCGGTCCGGCTGGCGCTCGAGGGCGACAACGACGAGACCGACTTCCAGGAGAACGCCGTACTGCGGGGGATGCGCCGGATCCTCCCGCTGTCGCATGACTACGACGGCGCCAAGCTGACGACCCGCGTCGGCGGCCGGCGGATGGTGACGCCGCTGGTGATCGTGATCGCCGCGATCGGGATGGCGAACGTGATCTTCGCGCTCGACTCGATCCCGGCGATCTTCGGGCTCACCCAGGACGCCTACATCGTGCTGACCGCCAACGCGTTCGCGCTGATGGGCCTGCGCCAGCTGTACTTCCTGATCGGCGGGCTGCTGGAGCGGGTCATCTACCTGAACGTCGGCCTGTCGGTGATCCTGGCGTTCATCGGCGTGAAGCTGATCATCGAGGCGCTGCACGGTTCGCACATCGACGACATCGGCGCGATCCACCTGCCGCACATCGGCATTCTCACCTCGCTCGGCTTCATCGCCGGCACCCTGTTCGTGACCACGGTCGCGAGCTTGATCAAGTCGTCGTACGACCGGCGCCGGGTCGAGGTCATCCAGCATCACGTTCCTGCTCGGCCGCCCACGGCGGGACGCCCGGCTGGAGCTCG
>NZ_JBSFBL010000105.1:9981-15084 GCF_053592935.1 Kribbella sp. NPDC002412 | reverse complement strand
CCGCGCTGGCCTGGCGCGCTGTCTACTGGGGCTTTCTTGCGTTGTTCGGCGTGGGCGCGTTCGTCCACCTCGGCCTCGCGCTGTTCAGCCCCGACTCCTACCAGCCGTTCGCCGACGAGGCACTGTTCGGCTGGGTGTACGACGGCTGGCAGAACGTCTTCATGGCGGCGCCGACGCTCTGGGCGTTGGTTCTGGGCGCCGGTGAGCTCCTGGTCGCCGTCCTCCTCGTCCGCTCGCGGCGGATCGGCTACGTCGCTGTGGTCGTCTTCCACCTCGCGCTGATGCTGTTCGGCTGGGGCTTCTGGCTGTGGTCCGTGCCGGCGCTCTGCTTCGCGGTACCCGCGATGGTTCACGAGTACCGCGCCGCGCGTCAGCCGATCCGGTAGACCGAACCGCCCCCGGAGACACCGATCGATGCTCGCCGGCCACCGACGTTCAGGTTGATGACGAACGTCGTACCCGACCAGCGCGTCGTGTAGGTGACCCCGCCGGAGGCGCGAACCGGGACGACGAACGACAGGATCGACGCCGACGTGCCGGATCGTGCGAGCATCAGGGTCGGCGCGGACTGCCGGACGTAGCTGCTCGGGTAGTGCCAGCCCTGGATCGGGTTCGTCTGCCCCTGCTTGACCAGGGTCGCGCCCGGTGGCAGCGCCTGTTTGAACGGGAGCTGGAAGACGACGGTCCGAGTCGAGTCACCCGGCCGCATCGCCACCGCGGTCGTCCGCGGGTACACGGTTGCCCGCTGATCCGGCGGGAGGTGCCACAGCGTCTGGAACGCCTGCGCGGTCCGCGCCGACGCGCGGTCCCAGGTGACCAGCAGGTCAGGGTCCTTCAGGACCAGGACCGACCGGACCCGGCTGATCCCGGTGCCCGGCGCATCGGTGAACTGGTACGCCTCTGCGTTCGCCTTCACCGACGATCCGGTCAGCCTCGTCGCCGGGTTGAGAGCCGCCGCCGAGGGTGTCGTCAGCACGCTGTGTGCGGCCGGACTCACCGCCCAGGTGCGCCACACCCCGGCCGAGTACGCCGCGTACCCGCCGTCGATGACGATGTCCCGGCCCCGGGCCGTGTAGGTGATGCTGGTGTGGTCGAAGTGCCCGTGGAACGCCCGCGCGGGACCGAACCTGATGCTGTACGTCGACTCACCCGCGAACCCCCTGGTCGCGTCGGTGCCCCAGCCCGTGCGGCCGAAGACATAGCCGGCCGAGTAGATCCCGACCCGCCACGGCGGCACGGTGCCCTTCGCCCCCAGCGAGCCCGCGTACTCCATCGGCGTACCCGTCCACGGGTACGTCGCCTGGACCCGGGCGTCACCGAGTTGGTGCAGTTTGCCGAGCGAGTTCGTCGCCAGCGCCAGCCACTTGGCGAGCAACGCGCGCCGGGTCGCGATCGTCGTCCCCGGATCGACGCCGCAGTTGACCAGCGCGGTCGACGCCCGGCCCCACAGTGAGTAGTTGAAGGCTGCGTAGCCGGTCGACTGTTCGTTGGTCGAGCCCTGCGAATCGATCGACGTCGTGATGCCCTGAGCGAGTCGCTGCTGCGCGAGGTTCTTGTAGTCGGTGCGGTTCAAGGTGCAGCCGACGCCGAACAGGGCGATGCTCTCGTCGGTGCCGTGGTTCCAGGCGCCGCTCCAGTAGTTGGTGAGGAACCGCGCGTGGCTCAGCAACGCCGTGTCGACCCAGGCGTAGCGAGTCGGCACGGTGGTGACCTGCAGACCCGACAGGATCGCTTGGCGCAGACAGGTCAGCACGTTGGTCCGATGCATGGTGGACTCCCACGCGCCGACGTTGCTCTTCCACGAGTACGGGTTGTCGCGGTACCAGTCGTAGGCGATCGTGTTCACCCGGGTCAGTGCGGTCAGGTCACCCTTGCCCGCGGCAATGATGCCCTGACCGAGCCAGCGCAGCGAGTGGAACCACATGTACCAGCTGGCGTTCTTGTACGGGTTCGATGCCCAGTTGATGTTTCCGCCGCCGTTGCCCACCCGGTACGGCGCGTACGGACCCCAGGTGAACACGTCGCGGTACAGGTTCGCCAACGGGTTCGTGGTTTCGATCCCGCTGAACCCCGGACACGCGTAGAACGGCGCGGCGAGGGTCTGCACCGGATTCTTCCCGATGTCCTGCGCCGGCGGCGCGATCGGCGGTACGACGTTGCTCTGCCCGGCCACGAACTGCGCCTCGTCCGGCTCCGGCACGTCGGGCAGTATCGTGATTCCGGGCGGGGCCGCCGGCGCCGGCGACGCCGTACTCAACGGCCCCGCAACCAGCGCCAGCGCTGCACATCCCGCCGCAACCACAGCCAATCCGGTGCTTCTCATCAGTCGTCCATCCCCTGAGTCGCCGCCGACCGGCAGCGATTCCTTCGAGGGTCCGACTGGTAGCGGACGGTCAGCAGAGACCAAGGTCCTGACCTGGCGAGGACCTCGCGATCGCCTCGCCCTCCGAAAGGCCCACCGATTTCACAGCACCCTGGCCACCCCGGGAATCCGGCTGATCAGAAGCCAGGCCGCCACGTACGAGCAACTCACGCCGCCGAGGGCGACGAGCAGGGCCTTGACTTCGGCAGGCACGCCGAGCGGGCGCAGCGCGAGCGCCAGTCCCAGCAGGAAGAGCGTTTGCAGCATGAAGGCGCCGTAGGCACTGCGGCTCATCCGCGGTCCCCAGCGGTACCTGTGGCACAGCCGGCGCTGCGCCACGCTGAGAAGCCAGATCGACCCGAAGACGGTCAGCACGGCGTCGACGACGGCGAACGCGGCAGCCGCCAGATGCCAGCCACCCATCGCCTCCTCGACGGGGCGACTGAAGAAGACTGTCGCCAGCAGCGCCGCCATGGCAACGGCGCCCACCAGGGTCAGCGTCCGGCACCGACCGGCAAGCTGTTCCGGAACCGTGGTGGTCCACCCCTGACGCGACGCGGAGACACCGACGGCGAACGCGGCGATGCAGACCGGCCACTCCCAGAAGTTGAGGTCCGTGACGCCGCTCTCCGAGCCGTAGGGATAGACCAGCCTGATGGCGAACGAGGCCGGGGCCACGACGGCAGTTGCCAGCAGCAACGTGCGCAGCGTGATGCGCCGGACGCTGCTACCACGGTGCCAGGTGGCCCAACCGGCGTACCCGAGGGAGAAGATCAGGAGTACGCCGACGAACCACAGCGGCCCGGTGTCGAGCCGGCCGGCGGCGAGGTACTCCGCCCAGAACGACCCTGGCGCATCGCCCAGCCGGTGGCGCAGTACGTAGGTGAGTGCCGGCTGCACCAGTAGGACGTACAGCGCGAACGGAAGACCGAGGCGCAGCAACCTGTCGCGAACGAAACGCGTCGTCCCCTTGGCCTCGAGGGACGGTGGTGTGAGCAGCCCGGCGATCAGGAACAGCAGCGCGATCAGGAAGAAGGCGAACGGGCTCAACAGCACGAACAGCACGACCTCGGTCACGGGTGCCAGCGTGACTTCCCGCAGCTCCGTGTACGTCCACACCTCTACGGTCGAGGCGTAACCGAGTACGGCGTGGATGACGATGATGGCGGTGATCAGGACGACCTTGAGATTGTCGAGGTACGGTCGGCGCGACGACGCCCACTCCTCGAGTGGGACCCGGTCCCGCGAGGAGCTTCGCCCGGCCAGGCGCGCAGTCATGACTCGATCGCTTCCAACGGGAACTCGGCCGGTGCGGCGGCGTGTGCGTCGCACCGGCCGTTGCGGTGCACAGCTGGATCAGACCGGGTGGCCGGCACGGTCCAGCCAGCCGGCGTGGTCCATCAGCTCGATGGCCACGACGACCAGGATCGACCCCATGAAGAATGCCAGCAGCACCTCCGCCGCGACAGTCTCCGCAAAGGCCAGCGCGACGACGCCCAGCGCGACGGACACCACCGCGATCCCGATCTCGATCTTGCCGAGCCGATCCCGCTTGGTGCCGCTCAGCAGCAGCCCGAACGCCAGAACGCCCAGCAGCAGCCCGACCGCGGCCATACCACGGGCATCCTCCACGAACGGCATGTCACCGTCGATCAGGTAACCGACGTACGGGATGCCGATAGCGACGACCAGCAGGGTCGCAACAAGATCTCTTGCCTTCAGCTTCATCGAATTTCACCTCCTTCCCGCACCTTCACCGTCTGCCCGCAGGCATCCGGGAAGCAGGGCCGAAGGTCCGTGATCGTGCTGCGAACGGCCCGCCCGCTCACACCGCGGATGCGCCGGCCACCTCCGGCCCGGCGTCCCGGCTTCTGGCCGCCGCCTTGCGGCGGGCAGCCGCGCCAGGTTCGTTGGCCACCGTCACGCCGCCGAAGACAGCGACTGCGTGGAGGTTCAGCCGGGCGGCGTCGGGCGGCAGGCGGTCCGCCGACCCGCTCAGGTCCTCGACTCCGCCGAAGACCGACGTGCCGGACAGAGCCAGCCGCCATCGAGCCGGCAGCAGGACGTCCACCCCACCGAAGATCGCGACAGCGTCGACATCCGCCTCGGCCTCGACCTCGGCGTCGCGTAGGTCGAGAGTGGATGCGCCGAACACGGCCGTGGCATCGGCCCTGGTCAACGGTCCGGACCGGATCTTCGTGGTCGCCTCGCCGAACATCGCCCAGGCGCTGGCGTCGCGCGCCGAAGAACGGAACCTCCGGAACAGTCCGTAGCCCACAGCAGCCCCGACGACGACGGCGAAGCCGACGAACACCAGCCGGATTCGTTTCATGATCCACTCCCTGGCCGGCACAGCTGAGCCTGGCGGCGCCTCCAGGGCGTTTGTGCTCGCCCATCACGCGCCCGGCCCCCGACGCGACCAGCGGCTGCCGGAGGCGGGCGCCCGGCCTGCTCCACACGGTGACCGAACTGCGTCCGCTCTGCGCGAATCCGACCGTGGCAGGCTCGTCTAGCAGCAGACCACGTGCCACTTGCGCCTCTGTCCGGAACCGTCAGACTGCACCGTGTCGGCGTCGCCGGTCGCGACGCAGGTTCCGGTTGGCACTCGGCGCCGGGAACCGCGGCCGGTTCCACAGCCGGTTCCACAGCCGGTTCCGCGGCTGGCTCCGGGGCCGGTTCCGCGGCCGGTTCCGCGGCTGGCTCCGGGGCCGGTTCCGCGGCCGGTTCCGCGGCTGGCTCCG
>NZ_JBSFBL010000105.1:0-9886 GCF_053592935.1 Kribbella sp. NPDC002412 | reverse complement strand
CTCCGGGGCCGGTTCCGCGGCCGGGACGGCTCGACGGTCGAAGGTGGCGGTGCGATCGGCGTACTCGGCTGCCTCGGCCGCGGTCGTGACGGTGATCAGCACCGCCGCACCCCAGGCCGCTGCCTCGCGCAGCAGTTTCGCCAGCGCCAGCCGGCCGGGCGCGTCGAGTTCGGCAGTCGGGTCGTCCAGGACGATCACTTCCGGACGGTGCATCAGCGCTTGGACGACGCCCAGCCTGCGCAACTGTCCCCGGCACAGCTGGCCCATCGGCCGGTCCAGGTCCAGCGCGATCCGCTCGGCCAGCGTCACGGCGTACGACGCCGAGCAGCCACGCACGGCGGCACAGATGTCCAGCACGTCGCGCGAGCTCAGCGAGCCCATCGTCTCCAGGTCCTGGATCAGGAACCCGATCCGGCACTTCAGCTCAGCGTGGTCGTCCGTCGGGTCCAGGCCCAGTACTCGTGCCGACCCTGCGGCGGCCGTCGCACCGACCAGCACCCGGCTCACCGTGCTCTTACCGGTGCCGTTGGCGCCCAGCAGGGCGACGATCTCGCCGCGGCGTACGCGCAGCTCGTCGAGCTCGACTCCATGGACCGACAGCTCACGAACCACGATGGCCGGGTCCTGCACTCCGCCGGTTGCGCCCTGCTCGATGCTGTTCATCGCCCTCTCCCGTCGGTCGATCGTGAGTCCGAGTCTTCCGCCGCAGGGGTGACTCAGAACACAGTCCTCGGGCCTCGATCGGCCAGGACCGAGGACCCGCGAACCGGGCCCCGCCGACAGGCCGTAGGTCCCGCCCGATCCGGGCCGGCCGCCGCGACCACGGGCCCCGCCGCACCGGGAGCAGGAGTGGGTGGTGCCGTGCGGCAACGCGAAGCTCAGTCCAGCAGAACGTCTCTGATCGGCCGCCGCGGAGTCGGCGGCGTCGCGGGTCCGTAGCCGAACCGGATCACCGCCTGCGGTCGCCGCCAGGCACCCAGCGGGTCGTTGATGAGCCAGCGGAGCACTTCGTGCTCGATCACCTGGTTCAGCACTGAGCTCGAGACCCCGCGACCGGTCGCCTCGAGCAGAACCCGCTGCATCGCCTGACCCGCCCGCAGCCACTGGTCGGGGCCTTCGTACCGGGTGCACAGCACCGCGAGCTGTGGGTCGTGCTCGAGCGTCGCAAGCATTCTCCTGGTGGCCTCGGCGGGGCTTGCGGCGAGATCCCGCGCCGGTGACCGGCCACCCGCCACCTTCGTTGCTAGTCGCAACCATTTCAGCCGGGCGGGCTGGTTCAGCCAGTCCAGTTCGGCGCCCTCGAGCCGCGCGCTGAGCTCCAGCAGCGTGCGCACGTCGTCCGGGAGCCGCCGCTCGTCGTACGGCTGCCGGTTGGTCCGGCGCTGGACGACGTACGGCGCGAGCGGCCGTAACTGCTCGACGTCCGGACCGCCCGGGGCGAGGTTGAGCTCGGCGACCAGGTCCGGGCGATGCCGGTCGATCACGCTGCGGGCCGCGGCCGTCAGGCCGAGCCGGGCCGCGGCCACCCGGAGGTTGAAGATCGCCGCGCCCAGGGCGAGGAACAGCATCCGGCGATCCGGGTCCTCAGCCGGCTGCTCGCGCGCCCGATCCCGGTGGACTTCCACCACCCAGCCCCGGAAGCGGAACTTCCACGGCTGGGAGTTGTGCATGGACGGAGCCGCGACCGCTGCCCGAAGGAGCTCGTCGCGGTCCTGCTCGTCCAGTCCCGCTGTCATCTCGGCCGCCTCCGCTCAGGCTCGTGCCATCACGCCCGACGATGACCGTCGGCAGCGGACTCGGGCCAGGGGCGAAACACACAGCAGAGCCAGGACCTTGGTCATCCTTCGAGCGCCCTTGCGCCGGTGGCGGACGGACCGGCAGCCGGTCGCCTGCTGGTCCCCCGGCGGTGAGGACCTTCGGCTCTGACCGGCGCCACCCGGCCGACCTGCAATGGAGACAAGCGAAGGAGAAGGTGAGAACAATGCTGATCAGGGACCTGATGACCGCACCTGCCGTCACGGTGCTGAGTGAAACACCGGTCAGCGAAGCCGTTCGGCTGCTGGACCGGAACAAGATCACCTCGCTGCCGGTGGTCGACCGCAACGGTGCATTGATCGGTCTGCTGAGCGAGGCCGACCTGATGCAGGACGCGTTGCTGCTGTCCGACCGGATGCCGTCCGCACCGATCACCGTGTCAGGCGCCTGCCGTCCACGCCGGGTCGGCGAGGTGATGGCACACCTGGTGATGAGCGTGCACCCGGACGACGAGCTGGACGACGCCATCGATCTGATGCGATCGACGATGGTGAAAAGCCTGCCGGTCGAGGAGGCGGGCCGGGTGGTCGGCGTGGTCAGCCGAAGCGACGTCATCCACGTGCTGGCGACCCGCGAGGACCGGATCAGCGCCGACGTCAACGATGCCCTGAGGCAACGGAACCCCAGCTGGCACGCGGAAGTCGACGGCGGAATCGTCAAGGTCACCGGCCCCGCCACCGATCACGACCGCCGCCAAGCCAGGGCCGTCGCCGACACCGTCCGCGGCGTAGTCGCCGTACACATCGCTTGAGCGAGTGCTCCGACCGACGGGAGGAAAGATGACCACACCCAGCACCGGACCAGGTGGACGGTCTCCTGGGTCCGACGAGCGGAGGTTGCGGCGGCTGCGGACGACTGCGGCTGTCGCGATCAGTACGACGGCCGTCTTGGTGGCCGCCCTGGCGATCGTTCTGCTTCGTGGTGACGAAACCGTGCAACCGGGTGGGCCGCCTACGGGCCCAGCCGCTCCGACGCCGACCGTGACGACCAACAGGACGCCGAGTGCCACGCCGAGTACTCCGGCGCCGACGAGCACTACCCCTGCCATGTTCAAGTACCAGCCGCTGTGGCCCTTTGCCTCGGTGGCCGAGGCGCAGGCCTGGCAGGAGGCATATCGGTCCGGTGGGCATCAGCCGTGGCACCTGGACGCCGGCCAGACCGCGCTGGCCTTCACCACTGGCTACCTCGGCTTCAGCGAGCTCGACCGGGTGGTGTCCCGGTCGGTGCGAGGCTCCGAGGCCTGGGTGGCGGTCGGGTACCACGATCCGAACGGAGCGTCGAGCGTGGCCGCCGTCCTGCATCTGGCCCGGATCGGGTCCGGTGCCGACGCACCGTGGGAGGTGGTCGGCAGCCGCGACACCACGCTGTCCGTCGAGCGACCGGCGTACGGCGCGAAGGTGACCTCACCGATCACCGTCGGCGGCCGGATCACCGGGGTCGACGAGTCGATCGTGGTCGAGGTCCGGCAACCGTCCAGCGAACAGCCGATCGGCCGTGCCCCCGGCGTGCCGGCGGGCGGCGAGAACCAGCCGTGGTCCACGCGCGTCGGCTTCCGCGGCGCAACCGATCCGGTGCTGACCGTCGTCGCGTTCACCGGCGGCCACCTCCAGCGCGTCGAGCGCTTCGCTCTGACTGCCGCCCAGAACTGAAGTGGAGGACACCATGCGTATCGAATCGCGGTCAGTTCCCGCACAGCACACCGCAGTCATGAAGGCGATCCTGGATCGCGAGCAGCTGGGGTCCTGGATTCCGGCCGCGTTCGACCGGGTCGTCGCCTACCTGCGTGCGACCGGCGTCGCCCCGAAGGGCATGCCGATCGCCCGCTACCACCTGCTGCCCGACCACAAGTTCGACGTCGAGGTCGGATTCCCTGTCGACACCCGCATCGCGGGCGACGATCACGTGGAGCCTTCCAGCCTTCCGGCTGGAAGGGTCGTCGTCGCGTGGCACATCGGCCCGTACGAGCGACTGGGCGAGACCTACGAAGCCGTGGACGAATGGCTGAAAACCGAGGGCGGGATCCGTGTCGGAGACGCCTGGGAGGTATACCACGACCCGCCGACCGGTGACTCCCGGTTCTGGGGGACCGAGGTCGTCCAGCCGTTCACCCTCGCCGCGGTCGCGGCAGAGCAACGCTGAGAGGAACCATGAAGATCATCGTCGTCGGCGTGGCTGACAGTCCTGAGGCCGAGGCCGCCATCGAGTGGGGCGCGGCCGAGGCAGTGGTGAGCGACGCGCGGCTCAAGCTCGTACACGCCTTCGTCTGGCCGATGTTCCCGGTCCCGCTGGGTGGAAACGATCTGGCCCCGGGCCTGCGAGCGATGGCCGACAAGATCGTCGCCGAGTCCCAGGCGCTCGCCCGCAAACTCGAGCCAGAACTCGATGTCACCGCCGTACGTGTCGACGGATTCCCCGCTCCGGTCTTGCTGCGGGAGTCCCGCGACGCGGACCTGCTCGTGATCGGCAGCCGGGAACTGGGCGCAGCGGTCGGTCTGCTGGCCGGCTCGACCGGGCTCGACCTCGCCGCGCACGCACAGTGCCCCGTGGTCGTTGTACGGCCGGACTGGACTGAGCACGCCGGCGACCACGTCGTCGTGGGCTACGACGGATCAGCCGCGGCCGAGGCCGCCCTGGCCTTCGGATCGGCGTTCGCCAGGTCGCACCGGCTCGCGTTGCGCATCGTCGCGGTGGAGCCGTCGCACCACGATCGGCAACTGAGCCATCAGGATCTGGCCACCGCTGTTCAGCGGCACGGCGATCCGGTCCCGGATCTCGTCCATGTGACCGGGCACCCGGCGCAGCAGATCCTGCAGTGGTCGGCCGACGCCGCGCTGGTCGTGGTCGGCTCGCGCGGCCGCGGCGGATTCCGGGGGCTGCTCCTGGGATCGGTCAGCCAGGCCGTCCTGCACCATGCCCACTGCCCGGTCGCGGTCATCCCTCACCACCCAGCGCCTGGCACCTGATCTGTACCTGGGCGGGCCCGGCGCACCTGCCGTGCCCGCCCAGCATTGTCGTCAGCGGCCGGCAGGCGCGTGCACCACGGCGACCGGGCGGGTGGCATGCTGCACCACGCCGCGCGCGATCGAGCCGAGCAGCATGGCGGGCAGCCGGCGTCGCCGGTGACTGCCCACGACAAGCAGTTGCGCATCGTGCTGCTCCGCCGCCCGGACGATGCAGTCGACCGGGTGGCCGCGCCACACGTCGACGTCGATCGCGAGATCGGGGTACTTGGCCCGCCACTGCTCCGCGATCTGATGGAATGTCCGATCGACACCCGCTTCCCATTCCTCGGCCAGGCGTGGCGAGTTCACAGCCTCCCAGCTGTACATGTTCGGCAGGTCCCAGACGTGCAGCAGCCGCAGCGGAACGTGCCGCTCGGTCGCCTCCGTGACCGCGAACTCGATCGCCGCCTGATCGTCACCCGACTCGTCCAGCGCGATGACGACCGGCCCGTTGTGGCCGGCCGGGTCCCACCGGTCCGGTACGACGACCACGGGCACGGTGGCCGCGGCCGTCACAGCCTCCGACGTCGACCCGATCAGCAGCCGCCGGAACGCGCCGATCCCGCGCCGGCCGACGACCAGCATCCGGCCGCCGGCGGCCCGGCGGACCAGAGTTTCCGCCGGCGGCCCGACGACCAGGTCCATCTCGTGGTCGAGCGTGCCCGGCCTGTTGTCGAGATACGCCTGGACCTCGCCGACCAACTCCATCGCCGCGTCGTCGATCAGGTTCGGCTCCCAGTACGGCGACCGCCGTACCCGCTCGTCGATCACGTGGACCGCGTCCAGTGGCTCGTGTCGCAGTGCGGCCTCCTGCAGCGCCCATTCCAGTGCGCCACTGGTCCGCCAGGAAGCGTCGAGCCCAACGTGGATCACCGAGTTGACGGTTGTGCTCATGGCATTCGCCTCTCCTTCGTTTCCTCACCTTGATCGTCCGGCCGGGGGTGCGACCCCGGCAGGGGCGGTTGTCACGGCTGCGAGAAGCCGAAAGCCCCTGGCCCGGCCGAACAGGACCTTCGGCTCTGTTCGCGTCCGTGGCCGGTGCGCACAGTGGAGCCATGGCAGCTGTGTCCGCGTCGTCGGTCCACGGCGCTGTGGCCGACTGGATTCTTCGTTTCGACGGATACGACCCGGCGGACGAGCGCCGGCGCGAAGCGCTGTGCGCGGTCGGCAACGGGTACTTCGCCAGCCGCGGGGCCTGGGCCGGGTCGACGGCCGGAGACCGTCACTACCCCGGGACGTACCTGGCCGGCTACTACAACCGGCTGACCGACCGCATCGACCACGTCGGCGTCGAGAACGAGAGCCTGGTCAACCTGCCCGACTGGCTCCCACTCACTGTTGCCATCGACGACGGTGAGTGGCTGACCCCGGACAACTGCGCCGTCCTCGAGCACGACCAGGAGCTGGACCTCCGGCGCGGCGTCCTGACCCGGCACTTCCACCTGCGCGACCGGCTCGGCCGGGAGGTGCGCGGGGTCGAACGCCGGATCGCCAGCATGGCCGATCCCCATCTCGGTGGACAGACTCTCGCCGTCACGGCCGTGAACTGGTCGGGCCGGATGCGGATCGGCTCGGCAGTGCACGGTGGCGTCACCAACTCCGGCGTCGAGCGCTATCGCAAACTCGACGGCCGGCATCTCTGCGGGCTCGGTCCACTGGTTGCCGGCAGCAACCTGGTGGTGACCGCGACCACCTCGCAGTCGCACCATCGTGTTGCCGTCGGCACCAAAACGGTCGTCCTCCACAACGGAGCGCCCATCGACTGGACCACGCGGACCGACCGCACGTCGGCGTACGTCGAGCTGACCGTCGAGGTGGCGACGGGCGACGTCGTCAGCGCGGAGAAGGTCGTCGCAATCCACGGATCACGCGACGCCGGGATCTCGGAACCGGAGCTGGCCACCCGGGCCGCGCTCGACAACGCCCCGGGATTCGACCAGCTGACCGAAGCTCACACCCTGGCCTGGTCGCAGTTGTGGCGGCGCTTCTCCATCGACCTCGAGGAGCCGTTCGACGGAACCCTGGCCGCACTCCGGCTGAACCTCTTCCACCTGCTGCAGACCGTGTCGCCGCACAGCATCGACACCGATGCCGGCATACCGGCGCGTGGCTTGCACGGAGAGGCGTACCGCGGGCACGTCTTCTGGGACGAGCTGTTCGTGTTCCCGGTCCTCACGTTACGGATCCCCGAGCTCACCCGTGCGCTCCTGTGCTACCGGTCCCGCCGGCTGCCCGCCGCACGGCTGGCAGCGCGACAAAGCGGCTACCCCGGTGCGATGTTCCCGTGGCAATCGGGCAGCGACGGCCGCGAGGAGAGCCAGCGACTGCACCTCAACCCGCTGTCCGGGCGCTGGACCGAGGACGCGACCTTCCGGCAGCGACACGTCGGTCTCGCCGTCGCCTACACCATGTGGCAGTACGTCGAGACCACCGGCGACGTCGAGTTCCTGAGCGACCGCGGCGCCGAGGTCATCGTGGAGGTCGCCAGGTTCTTCGCCGCGCTGGCCGAGTACGACGCGGGCCGCGACCGCTACGTGATCAGGGCCGTGGTCGGCCCGGACGAGTTCCACACCGGGTACCCCGGCAGGCCGGATCCCGGCATCGACAACAACGCCTACACCAACGTGATGGCGGTCTGGTTGTTCGACGCCGCGGCGCGCGCGCTCGACCGACTGCCGTCGTGGCGACAGGCCGAGCTCGTCGAGTCGCTCGGCCTCACGCAGGCGGAACGCAACCGGTGGGACGAACTCACCCGCCGCATGTACGTGCCGTTCCACGACGGCGTGATCAGCCAGTTCGAGGGCTACGAACGTCTCGAGGAGCTGGACTGGCAGCACTACCAGCACAAGTACGGCGACATCCGGCGACTCGACCGGATCCTGGAGGCCGAGGGTCGCGACGTGTCGTCGTACCAGGTGTCCAAACAGGCCGACGTCCTGATGCTGCTCTACTTGCTGCCACGCAGGGACCTGTACAGCCTGATGGACCGGCTCGGGTACCCGCTGACCGGCGGCATCCTTCGCTCGACCGTCGAGTACTACCTCGCCCGGACCTGCCACGGCTCGTCCCTGAGCTCGGTCGTCCACGCCTGGGGCCTGGCGACCCTCGATCCGGACCGCGCGCTCGCCTTCCTGGAACAGGCACTGCACAGTGACTCCGGTGACGCGACGCAGACCGGGACCACAGCCGAAGGTATCCACCTCGCGGCGATGGCCGGCAGCGCCGACCTCCTCCAGCGCTGCTTCACCGGGCTGACCACGACCAAGGACGTCCTGCGGTTCGGTCCTCGGTGGCCGGGCAGACTGGGAACGCTCCGGATGGTCCTGCGCTATCGCGGCCATCGGGTGGTCGCCGAGATCTCGACCAGGAGCGCCACCGTCACCGTCGACACCGAGCCCGGCCCCGCCATCGCCGTCCGATGCTACGGACGGACCCGGCTGCTACGCCCTGGCGACTCTCACACGTGGACGCGTCCGGACTGAGTCACTGCGTGCTCTCAATCTCTTCGGATCGAAGCCGCCGGGGCAGGGCCTTCGGCCCGGGGCGTGCCGTACCTTCGCCCCTAGGACCGGGCCCGGTCGCGGGCGCAACCTGAAGCGGTGAGAACGCAATCGGCCGGACGACGCGCCGCGGCGGCGAGCGCGAGCCTGCCCATGCCGGACTCGCTGCTGGAGACGGCCGCGGAGCACGCGTCGATCGCCGTGCCGCTCGGCGCACCCGACGACACCGTCGGTGCAGTGCTGCACGCGATGGCCGGCCGCCAGTTCGACAGCGCCGCTGTCGTCGCGGTCTGTGCCGGCGACCGGCTCGCCGGCGTCGTCACGATCGAACGGCTGCTCGCCGCCGGTCCCGAGCTCCCGCTGCGGGCGGTGATGGATCCAGCGCCGCCCACTGTTGCCCCCGGCATCGATCAGGAGCGGGCGGCCTGGCAGGCCGTGAAGCACGGCGAACCGGGGCTCGCCGTTGTCGACCGGGCCGGTCGCTTCCGCGGCCTGATCGCACCCCAGCGGATGCTGGCAGTCCTGCTGGCCGAGCACGACGAGGACATGGCCCGGCTCGGCGGCTACCTCCACACGACAGCCGAGGCCCGGACCGCCAGCACCGAGCCTGTTCCCCACCGGTTGTGGCACCGGCTCCCCTGGCTGCTGGTCGGACTCGCCGGCGCACTCGGCGCCGCCGGAATCGTCGGCGCGTTCGAGGAGGCGCTGGAGCGCGCGGTGCTCGTCGCGTTCTTCGTACCCGGCGTGGTGTACATCGCCGACGCGGTCGGCACCCAGACCGAGGCGCTGGTGATTCGCGGACTGTCCGTCGGGGTGGGGATCCGGCGGATCGTCGTCCGTGAGACGCTGACCGGCCTGCTCGTCGGGGGCCTGCTCGGCGTCTTGGCGGCGCCGGCGATCTGGCTGCTGTGGGACGACATCGAGGTCGCCGTGGCCGTCGGCCTGGCCGTCTTCGCCGCCTCGTCCATCGCAACCCTGATCGCGATGGCCCTGCCCTGGTTGTTCGCCCGCCTCGGCGCGGATCCCGCCTTCGGCTCCGGACCGTTGGCCACGGTGATCCAGGACCTGCTCTCGATCGCGATCTACTTCGCGGCAATCATGGTGGTGACGACATGAACCGGCCCATCCTCATCGGGTACGACGGATCACCGGCGAGCCTCGCCGCCCTCCGCTGGGCCGCCGCCGAGGCCGGGCGGCAACTCCTGCCGCTCCGAGTCGTGCACGTGGCTCCGTGGCCGATCGTCCGGAGCGTGACCGGCGCCGCGGTGATGCTGCGGCAGGACAGCATCCGCGCGGCCGCGGAACGTCTGCTCGACCAGGCATGCCGATTCATCCGTGCCGAGTATCCCGGCCTGGCCATCGAAGTCGAGGTGGTGTTCGGGGACACCGCGCCGGTCCTCCTGCGGGAGGCCACGGATGCGGCAGTGCTGGTGCTCGGCTCCACGGGGCTCGGCGAGTTCCGTGAGCTCGCGGCGGGCTCGGTCACGACGCACGTCGCGACCCACGCGCACTGTCCGGTGGTCGCCGTACCCGCCGGCTGGACACCGCAGCCGGACGGCGAAGTGGTCG
>NZ_JBSFBL010000104.1:0-15134 GCF_053592935.1 Kribbella sp. NPDC002412 | reverse complement strand
TGGGCAACCGAAGCCGGTTGACGATGAACTCGGTCGCGCGGTCGCCGCCGCCGAACAGCGTCTTCACCACGTCGACGACCGGGATCTTGAAGTCACCCAGGGACAGCGAGACGCAGAAGGCCGCGAAGACGAGGACGGCAAGGACGACGATGACCGCGAACGAGCGGGCCTGCCGGACCGCGCGGGCCCGGGTGATGACCTGAACTGCCTCGGCTGTCGTCGTCACAGGTCCGCCAGCTTCCGGCGCCGTACCAGCGCGATGAAGAACGGCGCGCCGATGACCGCGGTGACGATGCCGACCTGCAGCTCACCGGGCTGGGCGACAACGCGGCCGAGGACGTCGGAGGCGAGCAGCAGGATCGGCGCGAGCAGCATCGAGTACGGCAGGATCCAGCGGTAGTCCGGGCCGGTCACCAGCCGGGCCACGTGCGGAATCGTCAGCCCGATGAAACCGATCGGTCCCGCGGCCGCGGTGGCGGCGCCACACAGCAGTACGACGATCACCGCGACGAACAACCGCGCCAGCCCGACCCGCTGGCCGAGCGACTTCGCGACCTCGTCGCCGAGTGACAGCGCGTTGAGGACCCGGCCGGAGACCAGCGCCAGCACGATCCCGATCAGGATGAACGGCGCGACCTGCAGAGCGATGTCCGAACCCCGGCCGGCCAGCGATCCGACCGCCCAGAACCGGAACTGGTCGAAGGTGTCGACGTCACCGATCAGCAGCGCCGTGGTGAGCGAGCCGAGCATCGCCGTCATCGCCGCACCGGCCAGCGCCAGCTTCACCGGAGTCGCGCCCTCCCGGCCCAGCGACCCGAGCAGGTAGACCGCGACCGAGGCCGCGGCCGCGCCGGCGAACGCCAGCCAGACGTACGCCGTCAGCGTCGACAACCCGAACCAGTAGATGCCCGCGACAACGAAAAGGGCAGCGCCGCCGTTGACCCCGAGGATGCCCGGGTCGGCCAGCGGGTTCCTGGTCACGCCCTGCATCAAGGCACCCGCCAGACCCAGCGCCGCGCCGACCAGCAGCCCGATCACGGTCCGCGGCACCCGCAGGGACCGGATGATCACGTGATCGGTGTTCGCGTCGTCGTAGTGGCGCAGGGCATCGAACACGGTCGACAGCGGGATCTGCTTCGAACCGACCGCGATGCTGAGCAACGTCACCAGCACCAGCAGGGCGATACAGCCGAACAACCCGAGGAGGAGTGTGGCCCGCCGGGTCCGCCGCGGACGCGTCGGCACAGCGGCGTCAGGACCTGTGGACTCGGCCACAGCAGTGGGCGGGGGCATTGGACTTTGGGATCCTCTTAGGTAAGGCTAACCTCTAGACGCCTCAGAATAACCCGGTCGTCCACGCGTCCGCATCTGAGTCTCCCCCTGCAAGGTTTATGGAGAAACACGAATGACGACTGTGCTCGAGCGGCCGATCGTGTTCGACTCGGTCCTCGCCACCGTGGCGGCGGTCGACGACCTCAGCCCGCACCTGCGGCGCGTGACTTTCGTCGCACCGCGGATCGCCGACGCCGTGACGGCCGGCCCGGACCAGCGGATCAAGGTCCTGCTCGCGCCGCCGAACGGCGGTGAGCTCAAGCTCCCGGTCGGCCCGGACTGGTACACCCAGTGGTGCGCGCAACCGGCTGACGAGCGTTTCATCATGCGGACTTACACCGTTCGGGCGCTCCGTCCGGACGTCGCCGAGATCGACATCGAGTTCGTCCTGCACGGCGTCAACGGCCCCGCGTCCGCGTGGGTCAGCGAGGCCGAGCCCGGTGACCAGCTCGGCCTGATCCTGCCGTTCGCGGTCGACACCAGCAGCACCAAGGGCCTGCTGCACTCCGGCGTCGACTACGTCCCGCCGGCGACCAGCATCCGCCGGGTGCTCGTCGCCGACGAGACGGCTTTGCCGGCGCTCGCCGGGATCCTCGAGCAACTGCCGGCCGCGGTCCACGCGACGGTGTTCGTCGAGGTGCCCGACATCCGCGACGCCCGCCCGCTGCCGACCCCCGGCGCCGCCGACGTCACCTGGGTCGTGACCGGCGAGACTTCGTTGCTCGAGGCACTCAAAGCCGCCGAGCTCCCGTACGACGCCGACTACGCCTGGGTGGCCGGCGAGTCGTCGATGATCAAGTCGGTACGGCGCCACCTGGTCAATGTGGCCGGGATGCCGAAGAGCGCGATCTCGTTCCAGGGCTACTGGAAGCGCGGCGAAGCCCAGATCTGATCGGCGCCGCGGCCGAGGAGCTCCGCACTCCCCGGCCGCAGGCAGTGAAATTCAGGACGGGTTCTCCGCGTGGGTGAGGGTCTCCCACGCCACGAAGAGGCTGTTGCTCCCGGCCGGACGCCGGGACTCGGTGATCGCCTGGGTGTTCGTCATCGCGATCCCGAGCCGGGTGTGCAGGGCGTTGAACCCGACCTCGGTGATCGGGCCGAGCCCGCGGTTCACCGTGCCCTTGCACAGCCAGGACGGCACCGGCTCGAGGTTGCGTTCCCAGCGGGCCTGGAACCCGAGCGCGTGCCGCAGCCGCTCACCGAACTCCGGGTACAGGTCGATGCCCTGGATCCGGGACGTCTCCAGCACGTGCGAGATCGACGAGATGCCGTAGCCGGTGTGGGTGAAGTCGCGGCAGGTCTCCTGCGTCACGCCGTTCACGAACGTCTCCTGGCCGTGCCAGTACGCGATGATCTTCTCGCGGGTGTTCAGGTTCTGGCTCGGCTTCGTCTTCGGCAGCGGGCCGTCCGACTCCAGGTAGACGAAGGCCGGCACCCGGACCCGGTAGAGCGAGATCGCCTGGTCGTACACGGCCCGGTCCTCGAGGAACACGCCGATACCCTGGATGGCCTCGGTCATCGTCAGCTCCCAGTTCCCGTTGGAGTTGGAGCCGTTGATGATCTCGGGCAGGTAGACGTTGCGCAGCATGGTCGCGAACCGGCCCGAGTTCGGCCAGTTCCCGTACACGTGCTTGATGATCTCGGCGGCCTTCGGCCAGGACGACGCCGACCACGCGGTCTGCAGCGGCGCGTTGCTGTTGGTGTGGTCGCGGATCGTCGCCGACCAGGCGTCCATCAGCTGAATCGCCTTCTGGGCGTAGCGATCGTCACGGGTGATGTACCAGAGCACCGCGTCGGTGTACGCCGCGATCGCGTCCTGGCGCTCGTCGGTGCAGCCGAGGTTCGGGTTCGAGTACGGGCCGCACTCGACGACCGCTCGCGGTTTCGGCGTCCGGCTCAACGACCCGTAACTGCTGTTCTTGGCCTGGTTGAACGCGTCTGTCCACGGTTGCGCGCCGGCCTGCACCTTGGCCCGGACGAAGTCGAGCTGCGCCCGGCTCACACCGACACCGGGATGCGTGAACACGGCGGGCGCTTGTGGAGCCATGATTTCAGCCACAGTTTCGGCCTTCGGAGTGGCAACAGCGGGGCTGCTGAGGGTCCCGGCAACCAGCGCGGCACACGCAGCAGCCAAGACCAGTGTCTTCTTTCGCATGGCGGATGTCCTGTTCTACGGGGCGGTAGGACACTGCGCTTCCCCCTACTAGCGCAGGGTCTTTGCGAAAGTTTGACGACGGACGGTGAGCAGGTCAATATCCCAGCGAGCAGGAATTTCACAACGGAACAACCTGCCGAAAAGTCCCATCGTCCGTGGAACAAAGTGAGGTGTTGTCCCATGAAACCACGCCAGTTCCTGACCTTCGGAACCGCCGTCATGGCCGCCCCGGCACTACCCTCCGTCACCACCACCGCAGTCGCCGCCCCGCCCCCGGGCACCCTGCCGCCCCGCGCCGAGATCATCGCCCTGGTACGGCGGGTCGCCGACCACTGGATCGCCACCCACAGCAACTCCGGCGACAACGGGTTGGCCCGGGCGCCGACAACCACAACTGCATCCAGACCTACCTCGACCTGTACGACCTCGAGCCGTCCCCGAACAAGTTGACGGCGGCAACGGACACGTTGCGCCGGATGGTCGACACCACGAAGATCGACGACTGGTGGTGGTGCGACGCGCTGCACATGGCGATGCCGCCGTTCGCCCGGATCGGCGTACACCGTCCGGGCCGGATTGTTGCCGTCCGCAACCTATCTCCCGCTCGCGGCCCGGGCCTGGAACGGGATGGTCGCGACCGCGGTGCACTCGGACGGCTTCCTCGGCTACGTCCAGAAGGTCGGCGACCGGCCCGAGTCGAGCCAGCCTGTCAACTACGAGTCGACCGCCGACTTCGGCGTCGGCGCGTTCCTGCTGGCCGGCGCGGAGCTGGCCGCACTGGCGAGCTGACCGCCAAGGCGGCCCGGGCGTCAGCGCGCCTGGGTCGCCAGCTCGCCGGAGCGCACGCCGGCGGCGTCCAGCAGCGCGGCGGCCGTGGCGACGCCGACCCCACCGAGGGGCTGCGCCCGAACGACCGCGCGAGCGCTGACGCCGTCGAAGATGATGGTCAGCTGGATCGCCAGCGTGCCCGGGTCGTCCGCGCCCGCCTTCACCAGCTCACGGTGGAAGAAGTCGGTCAACTGCTGCTTGAAGTGCCGCGCGACGACCGAGCCCGGGTGCTCCGGGTTCTTCAGCTCGACCGCCGTACTCACCATCGGGCACCCGAGATAGTTGCCCTCAGC
This sequence comes from Kribbella sp. NPDC002412, assembly GCF_053592935.1. NCBI lineage: Bacteria > Bacillati > Actinomycetota > Actinomycetes > Propionibacteriales > Kribbellaceae > Kribbella > Kribbella sp. NPDC002412. The sequence goes on along the minus strand of NZ_JBSFBL010000104.1, from coordinate 10,526 downwards.
AGCCATCTTGTCCTGCCGCTCGAAAACGGACAGGATCCGGTCCCGGGCCGGTCGGTCGTCCTCCGGTCCCGGGTGCAGCAGCCGCTGGTACGACGGGCCGCGGCTGGCCAGGCTCTCCGCGATCAGCTCGTCCTTGGAGCGGAACAGCTGGTACATCGACTTCTTCGAGACCCCGGCCGCCTTGCAGAGCGCGTCCACACCAATGCTGACGCCGTCGCGGTAGAAGAGTTCGCCCGCGGCGTCCAGGAGCCGCTCGCGGGGTGTCGCCGAGGTGGTCATGCAACGAGAGTACCGGGTGGATTTGCCTGAGGAAACCGATCGGTTTACGCTGGTGGAAACAGATCGGTTTCCAACTCCTGGGAGTTTTGACATGACCACACTCGAAGGCGCCGTCGTCCTCGTCACCGGCGGCCAGCGCGGGATCGGCAAGGCGATCGTCGACGACCTGCTCAACCGCGGTGTCGCGAAGGTCTACGCCACCGCCCGCGACCCCAAGCCGAGCAGCGATCCGCGCGTCGTGCCGCTGCCGCTGGAGATCACCGACCAGGCCTCGATCGACGCCCTGGTCGCGGCGGTCCCGGACGTCACCGTCCTGATCAACAACGCCGGCGCCAGCTCGCCGGACACCTACCTGGACACCCCGATCGAGGCCGTCCGGGACGTCTTCGAGGCGAACTTCTTCGGCCCGCTCAACCTGACCCGCGCGCTGGTCCCGGTGATCGAGCGCAACGGCGGCGGTCACATCCTGAACGCGCACTCGGCGCTGTCCTGGGTCGCCCTGCACGGCGCGTACGCCGCGACCAAGGCTGCGTTCTGGCTGCAGAGCAACGCGATCCGGCTGGAGTTGCTCAACCGCGGCATCGGCGTCACCGGCCTGCACATGGGGTACGTCGACACCGACATGGTGACCGCGGTCGACGCACCGAAGTCCCGGCCCGAGGACATCGCCAAGCAGGCGCTCGACGGCATCGAGTCAGGTGCACACGAGGTGCTCGCCGACGACACCGCCCGCGGCGCCAAGGCGCTGGTGTCCCAGGACCTGACGGCGGCCTACCCGCAACTCGTCAACTGATCGACACACGCTCGACAACCTTCGGTAAGGACGTTGCGTAAGCTGGTCCAGGATGATTGACGTCCTCGCCGTTGTCCGTCCCGAAGATGCCGTCACCGACTTCCTGTCCGTCCTGGATCCGGCCCATGGCCGTGAGGTCCACCTGCTCGCCGCCGAGCGCGGCATCTACCTGAAGCTGCCCGCCGGTGTGCCGCTCGAAGGCCGGCTCGCGGCGATCGCAGCACTGCAGGCCAGCTCCGGCGAGAGCGACAAGCCGTTCTCGCCGGCGACTGCGGCCGCGGCGATCGCCCGCGAGGCCGGCGCGGTGCCGTTCACCGTCTGGACCCATCACCCGTCGGACACCCGGACTACGCATGGTCGTTGGGCCCTCGACCTCACGGCCGCCGTCGAGGGCTCGGTCCGCTACACGATGGCGGTGAGTGCGCCGTCCGTCGTACTCGACCCGGTCGAGGTCGCGGACTCGCCGTACGAGCAGGCGCGGCTGGACGCGACGGTCCAGTGGCTGCGGCGGCACTTCGATCCCGCTGCGGGGCGGGTGATCGAGGTGGGCGCGCACGAGGGCGCACTGACGCAGCGGCTGCTGGCCGACGGGTACTCCGTCGACGCGACCGAGCCGAACGAGGGCTTGCTGGAACGGCTGCGATCGAACGTGAGCGGAGACGTCCGCATCCATCCACACAGCTTCGAGGACCTCGCCACCACGGCTCGGCTCACGGGGTCGGCGTACCTGCTGATCGAGGTCTTGTACTACGGCCAGGACCTGAGCCTGCTCGACCGGTTCCCGACCGACCACCTGTTCGTGGCACTGGAAGCCGGCGAGCTCGGCGGCGTGGTCGGTCGAGGAAGAGATCGAGCTCGTTCCACCCCGGCTGGAGAATCTGTCCGGCGGGCTGCTCCGGAAACGCGGCAGCCGCGGGGTGCTGCTCCGGCGTCAGTTGCCTGCAGCAACCAGATAGAAGTCGCGGTCGCGGGTGTACTCCATCGTGGCCGCGATGCCGTCGGCGGCCTCGGCGGAGAACTCGCGCTCGACGACGTGCAGCGCGAGGTCGATGCCGGCCGTGATGCCGCCGGCAGTGACCAGGTCGCCGTCGTCGACGACGCGGTTCGTCTTCACGTCCGCGCCGAACGCCTCGAGCTCGGACCAGGCGTTGCGGTTCGTCGTCACCGCTCGGCCCTTCACCAGCCCGGCTTCGGCGAGCAGCATCGAGCCCGTGCAGACCGAGCTGAGGAAGCGGAGCTGCGGCGCCAGCTCGGCGATCCGGGCGGTCATCACACCGCGCCTGGCCTCGGCCCAGGCGCCCTTCTCGGCGCGGTTCAGCCAGCCGCCGCCCGGGACGAAGAGCGCGTCCGGCGCACCGAGTCCCTTGGGTGCCTTGAACTGCAGGCCGTGCAGCCCGGTCACCTCGACCGGCCCGTCCAGTCCGACCAGCACCAACTCGAGCTCGGTCCGCTTCGCGGCGTGACTCCACACCTCGAACGGGCCCATCACATCCATTTCGTCGACCCCGTCGAACACCAGCATCTCGATCCGCATACCTTCAGCCAACCGTTTCGCCGTACCCACGACCAGTGACCGGTTGGCCGCCCTTCGCAAGGATTCGGCCACCGGCCTCAGCCCAGTACGTCAGTGGCCTTGTGCGTGCGGTCGACGCCTTCGACCAGCATCGCGACGCCGTCCGAGTTGTCGGTGCGCAGGTGCAGGATCTCGCGGTACGCCGGTGAGTCGTACCAGCCGCGGGCGCTCGCGTAGTCCGGGAACTCGATCACGATCAGCGCACCGTCCCAGGCGCCCTCGATGTGCTCCGGCTGACCACCGTGCACGATGAAGTGGCCGTCGTACGGCGCCAGCGTGGCGTCGATGCGCTCGAGGTACTCGGTGATGCCCGCGCCGAGGCGGACGTTGCGCAGATTCGCGATCGCGTAGTGCTTCATGGTGAGCCTCCTCGCTCCTCGGGATACGACAAGGCTCCGGCACTCGGTGCATCAAGACGATTACCTCTGACGTCATCAGGGCCGGATTGGTCTGCTGCCGACGTACCGTAGATGGCATGTCAGCGACAGGGGGACCTTCTTCCACGCCGGTGGAGGAGGTGGAGGAACGGGTCGGGCCGTACCGGTTGGTGCGGCGGCTCGGGCAGGGTGGCATGGGCGTCGTCTACCTGGCCGAAGGGCCCGAGCACCAGGAGGTCGCGCTCAAGGTGTTGCGGCCGCACGTCGCCCACGACCCGATCGCTCGCGCCCGGCTGCAGCGCGAAGCGACCACGCTGCAGAAAGTGAACCACCCAGGCGTGGCCGGCATCCTCGATCACGATCTGGAAGGCGACCAGCCGTACCTGGTGACGCGGTTCGTCCCGGGCCGGCCGCTGGACGAGCAGGTCGACGACCGGGGACCGCTGACGCCGCGCAAGTGGCTGCCGGTGGCCGGCTGCCTGGCGGAGTCGCTGCAGGCGATCCACACCGCCGGCGTGATCCACCGCGACCTCAAGCCCGGCAACGTGATGATGTTCAACGGCCGCCCGGTGATGATCGACTTCGGTATCGCCCAGGCCGCTGACGACCTGCGACTCACCCAGACCGGCCTGGTGATCGGCACGCCGGGCTACCTCGCACCGGAGCTCATCGAGGGCGAGACGGTGTCGGAGTCCGCGGACTGGTGGGGCTGGGCAGCCACGGTCGCGTTTGCGGCGACTGGACGGCGCCCGTTCGGCAAGGGACCGTTCGAGGCCGTGCTGGCCCGAGTGCACAGCGGTCAGACCGATCTGGAGGGGCTGGACCCGCGGCTGAAGTCTCTGCTCGCCGCGGCGCTCTCTCCGGACCGACGGGACCGGCCGACGCAGGACGAGATCATGACTGGCCTCAACCGGTACGCCGAGGGGCGTGATGCCTTCGTGCCGCGAGACAAGCCGACGCTGGTGGTTGCTCCGCCGACTGTTCAGCTCAGTCCGCCTACTGCGCAGATGACTCGGGTAATGCCGGAGGAGGAGGGCTCTGGGGAGCCTTCGCCGGCCGATGTGGCGCAGCTCGTGCCCTCGGTGATCCCACCGCTGTCCGCGTTTGCTCCGATCCGCGACAAGCTCCGCGATGCCGCGGCCAATCGCAAAGCCGCAGCGGCTGCAGCGGCGGCTGGTGGCGCGGTGCCCGGCGGTGCGGTAGTCGGCGGTGCGGCTGGTGGCGCTGTCGGCGGTTTGGCGGGGGCTCCGGTGCATCCGGCGACGTACAGTCCGGCGCCGAACGCAGCCGCTCCGGCCGCGATGCCTCTCCCCTACCAAGGCGCTCCCGGCTACGCCCCTACGCCGTATCCCGCTGGCTACCAGAGCCCGGCTCCTGCGCCGTACCAGAGCCCGGCGCCGGAACCGTATCAGCAGCGTGCTCCCCAGCCGCCGGAGCGCAGGGATCCGTACCAGGCCAACCCGTACGACGGGAAGCCGCAGCGGGCTCCCGCCACCGGCAAGCGCACGGCCGTGGTCGTCGGCTTCATGGTGGCGCTCACTGGACTCGTAGCGCTCTACCCGGGCCTGGGCTCGCTCGTGGCGATCGTGCTGTTTGTGATCGCGCGTACGGTCGACCGCTCCAGCACTGCACTGATGCGTCGACGCCAGCTGCGCGGCCGGTCTGGGCGCTCTGACGGTGTGGTGGCCGCGGCATCGACTCCGCTCCAGCTGGTCACCTCGGCGCTGATCACCCTGCCGTGCCTGATCCTGCCGCTCCTGACCGGAGTCGTCGTCGGAGGCATCGTCACCGGAGTGGTCGGTGTGGCCAACGGCGTCGAGTGGCAGCCGCTGTCAGCCGTCGGCTTCGGCAGCGCGGCGCTCACCGCGCTCTTCTTCGCCTGGTGGGGCCCCGGCGGCAGCTCGCTCCGCCGCGGAGCCCACATCGCGGCCCGCAACGCGTTCCGCCCACGCTGGCTGTCCGCCACCGTCGCCGCCGCACTGCTGGCCCTCGGCGGCCTGACCTTCTACAACGCCACCCAGGGCGAGGGCTCAACCTGGGCCCGCACCCCCATCGAGACCCCCAACATCAACACCCGCCCCACCCTCGAAGACCTCCGCCAGGCCCCCTTCATCCGAGACCTACCCTTCATCGGCCGGTGAAGGACGAGCACCTGTGCACGTCTCGCCTAGAGCGCGATGATCGGGACCTTCCACCGGGAGTTGCCACGCCATGCACCGTTGCGCGCGGCCTCCGCGAGGTGCGCGATGTCGCCTCGGTCCGAGGTCACACAAGTCGCCGCCGACTCGAAGCAGCAGGCCACGACCTGGGCGTCGACCACATCAGCCCGATCGGCGACCGCCAGCAACTCGCCGACTCGGGTGGCCAGGTCCTGGGTGAGCGGCACCACGTCACAACCGTCGATCAGCCTCCGAAGCCCTCGCTGCTTGTGACCTCGCCAGACCCGAGCAAGCACTGCGGCAGGCACGCTCGGCTCGACACCGCGCATCAGAGCCCGCAGATGGATCGCCCAAAGGCGTGGGTCGTCGCGCTCGGCGGCAATCAGCGCGCCGGCGTCGTAGACCAACTGCGTCACGCCGTCGGGCCCTCGTCCGCCGCACCGTCGTCGGCCGCCTCGCGCCGAGCCTCCTCCAGCGCCCGATCCGCCCAGTCGAGCTGCTCCGCCGTCAGCTCACCATGCTCCGACTCCCAGTCCGACACCGCTTCCAGACCTCGGTACAGGCGTTCGCTCTTCGCCACCAACTCGTTCACGTAGGCCGACGGTGTCGTCTCCGCCTCCCGAGCCCGGCGTTCGACGGCTGCCCACAGCTCTTCGTCGAAGGACAGGGTCTTCTTCTTCACCGCCATGCAGCCGTGGTATGACCGCGGTATGACCGCGGTATGACCGGCGCGAACCGCCGAGAGCGTCCCGGCGGTTCGCCGTGCGGTCAGAGCTGGACGATCTGGGTGCGTTCGGGGCCTACGCCGATGGCGGAGATGCGGGCGCCACTGAGGGACTCGACGGCGCGGACGTAAGCCTGGGCCTCCTTCGGGAGGTCCTCGAAGCTGCGGCAGCCGGAGATGTCGTCGGTCCAGCCGTCGAACTCCTCGTAGACCGGGACCGCGTGGTGGAAGTCGGTCTGGGTCATCGGCATCTCGTCGTGCCGGACGCCGCCGACGTCGTACGCGACGCAGACCGGGATCGTCGAGCGCCCAGTGAGCGTGTCCAGCTTCGTGAGGACGAAGTCGGAGACACCGTTCACGCGGGCGGCGTAGCGCGCGATGACCGCGTCGTACCAACCACACCGGCGTGGCCGGCCGGTCGTCGTACCGAACTCCGCGCCCTGCTGCCGCAACCACTCGCCGTCGGCGTCGAGAAGCTCGGTCGGGAACGGGCCCTCGCCGACCCGGGTCGTGTAGGCCTTGACCACCGCCATCACGCGGTCGATCCGCGTCGGCGGGATGCCGGAGCCGGTGCACGCGCCCGCGGAGATCGCGTTCGACGAGGTGACGAACGGGTAGGTCCCGTGGTCGACGTCGAGAAGGGTCGCCTGACCGGCCTCCATCAGCACGGTCTTGCCGTCGTCCAGCGCCTTGTTCAGCAGCAGGCTGGTGTCGGCCACCATCGGCCTGAGGCGTTCGGCGTACCCGAGCAGCTCGTCCAGGACCTCGGCGATCTCGACCGCGCGACGGTTGTAGACCTTCACCAGCAGCTGGTTCTTCTGCTCCAGCGCGCCGGTGACCTTCTGCTCGAGGATCTTCTCGTCGTACAGGTCCTGGACCCGGATGCCGATCCGGTTCATCTTGTCCGCGTACGTCGGCCCGATGCCGCGTCCCGTGGTCCCGATCCGGCGGCTGCCGAGGAACCGCTCGGTCACCTTGTCCAGCGTCCGGTTGTACGGCGGGATCAGATGAGCGCTCGCGCTCACCACCAGCCGGGACGTGTCGACGCCACGGGCCTGCAGCGCGTCCAGTTCCTCGAACAGCACGCTGAGGTCGACCACGACCCCGTTGCCGATCACCGGGGTGACCCCCGGGGTCAGGATGCCGCTGGGCAGCAGGTGCAGCGCGTACTTCTCGGACCCGATCACGACCGTGTGGCCGGCGTTGTTGCCGCCGTTGAACTTGACCACGTAGTCGATGACCTCGCCCGTGTTGCCGAGCAGGTCGGTCGCCTTGCCTTTGCCCTCATCGCCCCACTGGGCGCCGACGAGCACGATTGCGGGCATCTCAGCCCTCCTCTTCACGCGCCGGCCGACGACCTCACGACGCCGCGGCAGCCAACGCTGGAAACGGTGAAGCCCGGAGACGTTCACCGGACATTCATCCGGCGACGCATCCAGGCTCTTGCGACCAAAGCCTACCGGAACCCCGGCCGACCGCTCGATCACCGTCCACAGGACTGAAACGATCACTTGAAGTAGGTGTTTCATCACGTAACGGGTTGCCATTTTCCGTGATCGCGTGCACACTCTTAGTCAGCGGCCCGCCGAAACTGCCGCAGGGGACGGTTCCGGCGGGCCGCTTCCTCGTTTCCGGACACGACCGGATGCGACGGAACGCCTTCTACTGCAGGTCTTCCGGGTTCGAGGCCAGCCACTCCTTCACGCGCCGGTCGGCCTCCTCGCGCGACACGTCCTCGACCTTCGTCAGGATCGCCCAGCGGTGCCCGAACGGGTCGATCACCGTGCCGTACCGGTCCCCGGTCATGAACGTCTGGACCTGCTCCACCGGCGTCGCCCCGGCCTCGACCGCCTTCGCGAACGTCGCGTCCACGTCCGGCACGTAGTGCACCAGCGACGAGTGCACCCACTCGCCGTTCGGCGCCCGCAGCCCGAGCTGCGGCATCTGGTCGCTCAGCTGCAGCATCGAGTTCCCGAACTTCAGCTCCGCCTGCCCGACCCGCCCGTCCGGCAGGTCCTGCCGGCTGATCACCTCGGCCCCGAACACCGACTGGTAGAACGCGATCGCCTTCGGGCCGTCCGGCACGGCGAGGTACGGCGTCAGCGAGTGATAACCGTCGGGGATGGGGTTTACCGTGTTCGTCGTCATGAGAGTCAGTCAACGTGGCCGCCGCCGTACCGGTCTTGTAAGAAAGCGACAGGCGATTTGAGCATCCCGCCGGACAGCGAGAAGGGCATCCTGCACCCGCGGGAGCAGGCCCGGCACCGGTCGCTGAGCCGGCTCGCCGCCGGGCCGGAGGTCGGCCGGTTCGTCGAGTGGTACTGGATCGTCGAGTGGGACCTGGACGAGCCGTACACGGCCGAGGTGCTGCCGTTCCCCAGCGTCAACGTGACGTTCGAGCAGCCGGGTGGCGGGTTCGTGAACGGGGTCTGCACACGCAAGTTCGAGCGCGAGCTGGTCGGCCGGGGCCGGGCGTTCGGGGTGAAGTTCTGGGCCGGCGGCTTCGGTGCGGTGACCGGGCTCGACGTGGCTTCCTTCCGCGACCAGCGGCTGCCGCTGACCGCGGTGTTCCCGGACGGCGACCGGCTGGCGGACCTGATGTTCGCCGAGGAGTCCGACGTACGGCGCCGTGCGGTGTTCGAGGCGTTCCTGCGCGACCACCTCGCGCCGCCGGACCCGTCGTACGAGCTGGTCCGCGACATCGTCACCGCGATGGCGGCGGACCGTTCGGTGGCGCGGGTGGACCAGATCACCGAGCAGTTCGGCATCCCGATCCGCACGCTGCAACGCCTCTTCCGGCGGTACGTCGGAGTCGGCCCGAAGTGGGTGCTGCGGCGCTATCGCCTGCACGACGGCGCCGAACTGCTCGCGCAGGGCGAGGTAACCGAGCTGGCGGAGCTGTCCGCCTCGCTCGGCTACTTCGACCAGGCCCACTTCTCCAAAGAGTTCAAGCAGCAGATCGGCCTGACCCCGGCCGAGTACGCCGCCCGGGCCGCCGCCGAACGTCAGATCACTTACCGCTGACCTTCACCACGTACGCCATCGCGGCCGCGAGCACCGTGGCCAGTAGTGCGACGGCGTACCCGTGCTGGGCGGTGTGGGCGTCGACGACTCGGCCGGCGAGGGCCGCGCCGACAGCGATACCAGCCGCACTCCCCGAGTTCAGCCAGGTGAAGGCCTGCGTGAGCACGGCGGATTCCACCTCCGACTCGGCCAGTACGGCGGACAGCGTCTGAATCGGCGCGATGGCCAAGCCGGGGAGTGCGAGCGCGATCCCTACCGCCAAAGGGGTTTCGACCAACAGCAACGGGATCGTGCCGATGCTGAGCGCGGTCATCGCGAGCAGGAACTGGCTGCGCGCGGGCATGCGCCAACGCCTTGCGCCGTACGCGAATCCAGCGGCCAGGCCGACCAGACTGGTGATGCTGTAGAGCGGGCCGGCGAGTGACGGTGTGCCGCGGTCGACGGCGTACGCGGTGACGGCGACCTGCATGCTGCCGAAGAAGATGCCGATCCCGATGTTCGTGGCCACCAACGCCAGGAATGCCTTGCGCAGCAGGCGATCCGGGTCCTTGGCGTCATCGCGCTTCGCCGGCGGTGGCGCCGTACTGCGTTGCAGCGCCAGTGCGAAGCCGCCAGCCAGCACCAGGCTCGTGGCAAGTGCAGTCCCGACCACCGGGCTGCTGAGCGAGCTGACCGTCCCGATGAGCGCCGGGCCGACCATGAAGGCGACTCCGACCCCCAATGCCTCCAGTGCGAAGGCGGAGGACAAGAGAGGTGAGCCGCGGAGTGCATGTGACCAGCGAGCACCTGTCTGTGCGCCTACTTGGGGCAGCGACCCGCCTGTCAGAACGCCGGCGACGACGAGCGACCACAGTGGTCCGTGGCTGAGCGTGAGGCCGATCAGCGCGGCGACCGCTGCCGCATGCACCACGAGAGTGATCGGCAGCATGCGGGTCTGACCGAAGCGGTCGATGAGTCGGGCGACCTGTGGACCGGCCACAGCCTCTGCGACCGCGAATCCACCGGTCACAGTCCCAGCCGCGGCGTACGAGCCGGTGGATCCGTGGACCAGCCAGACGATGCCCAGGCTGGTCATGGCGAGACCTATGCGAGCCGGTGCGGCCGCCAGGTAGAACTTCCACGCCCCGGGAGTACGCAGCGCCGCCGCGTAGCTGGAAGTCGGCGTGCTGATCCGTCCGGTGAGTGCCGGCACGGTGAGACCTTCCGCTGCCCGAAGGGGCGGGGACCGACCGTGGGCGTCCAGCTTCACCGGTCCGTCGAGTCCGCCTACAACCGTCCATGTTCGGCAGGAAGCGGGGACGCTCGCCGCCTGCCGGCTATGTCAACGGGCAGAAAACCTTGTCGTTCAGGTTGACGCGCTCATCCTACCGGCTTCGAGGACGGGCACGGAGTTGCTGCGGTCGACCTCGGCCGCGATCGCGACGTCTTGAGGGAAGCCGTACTGCGTGAGCTCGCGGCCGCCGGCGCACTCGTGCAACAGGGTCGGCAGCTCGGCGGCCACGTCCTCGTAAGCCGCGGCGGCAGCCCTCGCCTCCGGCGACATGCCCTGCCTGCCCAGCGCGCTGAGGAATCCGCCGGCGCCCCAGAGATCTTCGAC